>NZ_JBHVYE010000071.1:0-1014 GCF_042881135.1 Streptomyces sp. NPDC058284 | reverse complement strand
TCTCGCAGTCAAGCTCCCTTGTGCCTTTACACTCTGCGAATGATTTCCAACCATTCTGAGGGAACCTTTGGGCGCCTCCGTTACCTTTTAGGAGGCGACCGCCCCAGTCAAACTGCCCACCTGACACTGTCTCCCCGCCCGATAAGGGCGGCGGGTTAGAAGGTCAATACAGCCAGGGTAGTATCCCACCGATGCCTCCACCGAAGCTGGCGCTCCGGTTTCCAAGGCTCCTACCTATCCTGTACAAGCTGTACCAACATTCAATATCAGGCTGCAGTAAAGCTCCACGGGGTCTTTCCGTCCTGTCGCGGGTAACCTGCATCTTCACAGGTACTATAATTTCACCGAGTCTCTCGTTGAGACAGTGCCCAGATCGTTACGCCTTTCGTGCGGGTCGGAACTTACCCGACAAGGAATTTCGCTACCTTAGGACCGTTATAGTTACGGCCGCCGTTTACTGGGGCTTCAATTCGCACCTTCGCTTACGCTAAGCGCTCCTCTTAACCTTCCAGCACCGGGCAGGCGTCAGCCCCTATACTTCGCCTTACGGCTTCGCAGAGACCTGTGTTTTTGCTAAACAGTCGCCTGGGCCTATTCACTGCGGCTCTCTCGGGCTTGCACCCTAACAGAGCACCCCTTCTCCCGAAGTTACGGGGTCATTTTGCCGAGTTCCTTAACGAGAGTTCTCTCGCTCACCTTAGGATTCTCTCCTCGCCTACCTGTGTCGGTTTGCGGTACGGGCACCTTTCACCTCGCTAGAGGCTTTTCTTGGCAGTGTGAAATCAGGAACTTCGGTACTATATTTCCCTCGCCATCACAGCTCAAGGTACATGGTGACGGGATTTGCCTCGTCACCCCTCTAACTGCTTGGACGCGCTATTCCAGCAGCGCGCTTACCCTATCCTCCTGCGTCCCCCCATTGCTCAAATGGTGAGGAGGTGGTACAGGAATATCAACCTGTTATCCATCGCCTACGCCTTTCGGCCTCGGCTTAGGTCCCGACTAACCCTGAGC
>NZ_JBHVYE010000070.1:0-1313 GCF_042881135.1 Streptomyces sp. NPDC058284 | reverse complement strand
CTTGAGTTCTAGTGGTCGTTGCAACACCCCAGCTCAGGGGACGCGATGGCCATCGATTACAGCAAGCGACGCAAGCCCGCAGGGCATGCTCCGCAGGTCCAGAAGCGGGAGGAATACTTCCGACTTGTGGATCAAGGAGTGACGTTCTCAGAGGCCAGCCGGATCGTTGGGATCAATCTGCGGACCGGTAAGCGCTGGCGCAACGGCCGTCACGCATCCGGCGGCCGGAAGGCGGTGCCACCCATCCGTGCGGTGGCACCGCCTTCTGCACGATCCCGGTACTTGTGCGAGGCCGAACGCATCCACATAGCCGACCGGCTGCGCGAGAAGGCCCCGGTCCGGGCCATCGCCGCCGAGCTGGGCCGCAGCCCGTCCACGGTCAGCCGGGAGATCCGCCGAAACGGCGTACGGCTGCGCCAGGAATCCTCCCGCTGGACCTATCGCCCGCATGCTGCCCAGGCGCGTGCGGATGCCCGCCGGCCCCGGCCCAAGCCCGGGAAGATCGGCCAGACCCCGGAACTGCGGGACTTCATCCAGCACCGCCTGACCAAGCGGTGGAGCCCGGAGCAGATCTGCCACGCTCTGCGGAGGCACTTCCCCGACCGGCCGGAGATGCGTGTGGCCCACGAGACCATCTATCAGGCCCTCTACGTCCAAGGCCGCGGTGAACTCCGCCGGGAGCTGACCCGCGCACTGCGCACCGGACGGGCCATACGCAAACCGCACGCGCGCACCACGGCCCGGCGACCGCGCTTCTCCCACCCGATGGTCATGATCAGCGAACGGCCCGCCGAGGCCGCTGACCGGGCTGTCCCGGGCCACTGGGAAGGCGACCTCATCGTCGGACGGGAGAGCCGTTCGGCCATCGCCACCCTGGTCGAACGCACCACCCGCTACCTGATGCTCGTCCACCTGCCCCACGACCACACCGCGTCCAATGTCCGCGATGCCCTGACCGAAACGGTCACGACCTTGCCCGCACATCTGAGACGGTCCCTCACCTGGGACCAGGGCGCCGAAATGGGCGCTCACCGCGCCTTCACCGTCTCCACCGGCGTCCCGGTCTACTTCTGTGATCCGGCCAGTCCCTGGCAGCGCGGCTCGAACGAGAACACCAACGGCCTGCTGCGGCAGTACTTCCCCAAGGGCACCGACCTCGCCGTCCACACCCGCGAGCACCTGGACGCCGTCGCCGCCGAACTCAACAGCCGCCCACGCAAAACGCTCGGCTGGGAAACCCCAGCCGAGCGCCTCGCTAAGCTCCTGGCAACAGCCAGTTGATCACCGTGTTGCGACGACCCCTTGAATTCGCC
>NZ_JBHVYE010000069.1:0-1739 GCF_042881135.1 Streptomyces sp. NPDC058284 | reverse complement strand
GGCCCTGGCAAGATTTTCGTGAAGCGGGGGTGTGCTCCCGTGCGCCGGTGACGCTCCGTCACCGATAGCGGCGTCGGAGATGGGCTATGAGGATCACGCGGTGGCGCAGGAGCGGGACTCCTGCACGACCCGCCATGATCCGTTTCTGGAGCTTTAGATCTGTGATTCGGCCTTCGTTGACGCCGGAGTTGAACACGGTGGTGATGCCCTGGACGACGGCCGGCTGGTCCTCGCGGAGGGCCTTGGCCAGACCGGCCATCGCCGGGAGCCGAGAGACGGTGAGCTTGTCGAGCCAGTTCGGCAGTGAGGTGGCTTCGCGGGCGTCGAGCATCGCGGCGAATTCCCGGACTAGTTCATGGACCTGATCCAGTTCCGGGCAGGCGGAGCGGATGCGTTGTAGCCGCTCGGTGGCGTGCAGGCCGCGACGCTGAGGTGCGATGGTGATCCAGCGGGCGACCTGACGGGGCGAGGGCGGCCGCTCGCGCGGCGTGTCGATCGGCAGCCCGCGACGTAGCGGCGCGATGGCCATCTTCACCCGCTGGTAGTGGCCGCGGAAGCCCTTGGCGGTGATCTCCTGGTGCAGCACCGTCGCGGTGTGCTCGCCCTCGTCCCATCGCTGCTGCAGATGCTCCAGATAGGGATCGAGGCTGGTGGTTCGCCGCGGCGGGGTGCGGCGTACGCACTCCTGCCAGCTGGTGGCGCGGGCGTACTTGGCCACCGTGCGTCGGTTCAGTCCCAGTTCACGGGCCATGGCGCTGAGCGAGCGGCCGGTGCCGGTCACCGCGTGCACCGCCTCGAACAGCCGCTTCGCGTGCCGCCGGGCCGGAGTATCGACCGGCTCGGGCGATACGGCCGAGCTCGCCGAAGCCGGTTCAGGATCGAGAACAGCGGCGGGCAGGCACCGACGGTGAGCAGCGGCCACGTCCGACACCCGCTTGGAAAGCCCCTGCCACAAATGAAAACGATCACTGACCTGCACCGCGCCCGGAGCGCCCTCGGTGATGCCCTGGCGGTAGACCAGCGAGCCGTCCCTGCACACCACGCGAACGCCGGGATGCGCCCGCAGCCAGGAGGCCAGCTGCTGGGCATCACGGCCGGACCACAACTCGATCGGCAACCGGGACTCGGCGTCCACCAACAGCGTGCCGTACGTGTCCGCGTACAGCGCGAAGTCGTCCACGCCCAACACCTGCGGCGTCGATGCCGGCGGGAGCGGCATGCGCATCACATGGAACAGCACACTCGTCCGCGACAGAGGCGCCTTCAGGATCTGCAGCAACCGGGCACCACCGCGGCCGGACAGCAGCACCCCGGCCATCTCCACCAGGTGCTGCAGCAGCGGACTGCGCCGCTGATAGCGCACCGTCAACCCCTCGACCTGCTCGGCGAACGTCCGCCGACCACAGCCCGGAGCGTCACAGAACAGCCGCCGCACCGACAGCCTGATCAGCACCGGACGCCCACCGACTGCGACGTCGGCAAGCGTGCGGCAGTAGCGACTGTGCACTCGTCTCGACCCGAGACCGCAGTCCGGGCACCCCGCCTGCAACTCACGGGTACAGGCGGTGATTCGGACCACGTTGCCCGCCAACCACACCCGTTCCACCCGCACCGCGTCCAGGTGCGGAGACACAGTTCGTACGAGGTCATCACACTCGCCGACCATCCCGCTATCGGTGACGGAGCGTCACCGGCGCACGGGAGCACACCCCCGCTTCACGAAAATCTTGCCAGGGCCA
>NZ_JBHVYE010000068.1:0-2899 GCF_042881135.1 Streptomyces sp. NPDC058284 | reverse complement strand
CTTCATCTGGCCACCGAGGTGACCCACAAGAAACGGCCTAGCGGCCCGGCTGAATACCGAACGGCAGGCCGGCCAACCGCCAGACGCCCGCCGACGCCCTCGCCGGGCCAGATGCACACCATCGGCTGCCGCCCGCGCGCCGGCTGCGCCGGCTGCGGCGGCTGGCCGTGTGAACGTCCGTCGGGACTCCGGTTCCACTCTGCCGGTTCACGCCGAACGCTTCAGCCTCGCTCTCGCGCGCCCTGCCGTCCCGCTCACGGGCTGACACCTCCCGGCAGTACCAGCGCACGGCGGCGATACCCCAGCGACCCTCCCGATGCCCGATCGGCCCCGGTGCAGCCGCTGTCGGCGAGCTGACGGGACAACAAGGACCGCCACTTGCCGAGCATCAGCACCCCGCCCCAGCACGACCTGCGTAACCTTCCCGACACCATTCTCCACGCCGCCCGCACCAACATCCCCTGACGCCACCTGCCACATGACTACCCGCACTGGAACACCGCCCACGGCTGCTTCGGCAACTGGGAGAAAGACGGCATCCTCGAACACCCCAACACCCCACCGCCGCGCCGGATCCGCGAGAAAGAGGGCCGCCACCCAGAGCCGACCGGCTTCATCACCGACACACAGCGCGTGAAGACCCCGGCCACCGTTCCCGCCCGCGAACAGAACACTGACGTACGTTCCCCCCCGGCGGGCAGAACACTGACGTACGTTCCCCCGGCGGGCAGAACGCTGACGCGGCCAAGGAGCTCGCCGGCCGCACGCCGAACATCATCATCGACACGGCCGACCTGATGCCGACGGCGCCGGTCACCGCCGCCGGCATCCCAGACCGCGTCACCGGCGGACGCCTCCTCAACCCCCTCGCCACCCCC
Organism: Streptomyces sp. NPDC058284; assembly: GCF_042881135.1. Lineage (NCBI taxonomy): Bacteria > Bacillati > Actinomycetota > Actinomycetes > Kitasatosporales > Streptomycetaceae > Streptomyces > Streptomyces sp. NPDC058284. The sequence goes on along the minus strand of NZ_JBHVYE010000068.1, from coordinate 2,021 downwards.
GCCCCCGGCATCCGCAAGGGCCGGGCCGACCGCGGCCACCGCGAGCACCTCATCGGCCGTGCCGCCCGCCCCGGCATCGACCTCGACGTCATCCGACACACCCCCGCAACCAGAACCTTCATCGACCTGCCCCGCAGACGGGCGGCCGAGCACACGCCGGGCCGGCTCATGCACCACCGCCACGTCGCCCGCGACGACAAAACCCTCCCCGCACCCTCCACCGCCATGAACCACATCGCGACGACCGCCCTCAAAACCCGCCGCCTCACCCACACAGCCACACCCACCTGACACGGAGCCTGAAGCACCATCACAGGCCCGCCCCGGAGCCGGCCGGAGCAGGCTCCGGGGACCGATTCTGGGTGTCCCTGCGGGAAACGCTGCGCGATACTCGCCCGGTGAAATGGCGCGAGCAGGCAGAAACAGCAGAACAGACCGGTGACTGGGATACAGCCATCTCGCTGGTGAGCGCTCGTGCCGCGTGCTACTCCACCGACTACCTCGCGCACGACAATCATCTGTGGCACATGGACCTGCTCGTTCGGGCGGAGCGATTCGACCAGCTCACCGCACTCGCGCTCAAGGACGTCCACGCGCGCCGACGACTCAACAAAGCGCTTCACGAGCGCGGGATGGACACAGCGCTGCACCGCCGCGCCACGGCCGGCGACAACGGCGCCCTGTATCACCTGGTGAAGCTGCTGTGCGAAAGAGACCAGCTCCAGCAGGCCCACGCAGCAGTCGAGCACCTCGGCCCTGCAAACGAGTACGCACACCAGCTCCTGGCCGACTTCCGCACAGCCCCCGGCGCCACCGGGTAAGTCTCCACCGCCCACTGCCGCACACCCGGCGACATGATGCCACCTCCGGACGCACTACCGGCAGAAAACACCCTCCAAGCCTGCCTCCCGGCATCCGGTGCCGGCGGCGTCACGGAGCCGAACGCCCGGGCACAAGCAGAAGAGTTCGGGATCCCTCGGGAGCAGACCGACCGGGCACCAGCCGGCACCGCGCAGGAACTGCCGCACGGGATGGCCGCAGACGCGGGCCGAGGCCAACAGTTTCGTGACCGTGCACACCCGCCCAACGGCCGTAAGGAGCTGTACGCCCACACCGCGCCGGCAAGCACCGGCAGCGACCATCAGCATGACGACAAACCCCTGCCCCAAGAAGCTGTACTCCACCACGCACCAACCCACCGGACCGGAAGAATCCCGGGCCATGAGAACCCCACCCTGCTCACACCAGCGCCGGATACCATCCCCCCGCGCGCGCTCACCCGCCGCCACGACAACATCGACCCCGGCCACCACAGCCCAGCCCGACGGGCATGCACGATCCACCTGAAGCCCGCCGACGTTCTCACCACGAGGACGCATCACGGCAGCGTAAGGACAGCCGAAGGCACCCGCCTGCCCAGCCCGCCCGGGCCCGGCCCCCTCCGCACGGCGTCACCGAGGCACCCGTACCCCCCCCTCCCGCGCCAGGCGGAACAGCCGTACCCCCCACCGGCCATGAAGGGAGACAGCCGTACCCCCCCCCCACCGGCCATGGGCGGAACGGCCCTACCCCCCACCGGCGGTGAGCACACACCGCGACACACCCCGCCCCGCGGACGGCCGGACACCCAGCCCCCCCCACCCACCCACCACAGCAGGCAGACGGGCTCCACACCCGGCAGACAAGACCATCCGCTCCATACGCCCCCACAACCGGCCCGAACACACCCGCCCCCCGATGGACGCCGAACACCCACACGCCCACACCACCCCCGGCAGACAGCACGGCGGCCGACCCCACCCCGGCCTCCACCGGCCAGACCGGAGCCGCGGCCAGGGCCGGAGCCGGGACCGGGGCCAGGCCGGGACCGGGGCCAGGCCAGGGTCAGGGCCAAGGTCAGGCCGCGGCCAGGCCAGGCCGGGGCCAGGGCCAGGGCCGGGGCCAGGCCGGGCCGGGGCCGGGGTCAGGCCGGGGCCGGGGTCAGGCCGCGTAGAGATCGAACGTCGAACCCCGCCGGGGAC
>NZ_JBHVYE010000067.1:0-3216 GCF_042881135.1 Streptomyces sp. NPDC058284 | reverse complement strand
AGGGTGATGGGTGGTTGGTCGTTGTTTGAGAACTGCACAGTGGACGCGAGCATCTGTGGCCAAGTTTTTAAGGGCGCACGGTGGATGCCTTGGCACCAGGAACCGATGAAGGACGTGGGAGGCCACGATAGTCCCCGGGGAGTCGTCAACCAGGCTTTGATCCGGGGGTTTCCGAATGGGGAAACCCGGCAGTCGTCATGGGCTGTCACCCGCTGCTGAACACATAGGCAGTGTGGAGGGAACGCGGGGAAGTGAAACATCTCAGTACCCGCAGGAAGAGAAAACAACCGTGATTCCGGGAGTAGTGGCGAGCGAAACCGGATGAGGCCAAACCGTATGCGTGTGAGACCCGGCAGGGGTTGCGCATACGGGGTTGTGGGATCTCTCTTTCACAGTCTGCCGGCTGTGAGACGAGTCAGAAACCGTTGATGTAGGCGAAGGACATGCGAAAGGTCCGGCGTAGAGGGTAAGACCCCCGTAGTCGAAACATCAGCGGCTCGTTTGAGAGACACCCAAGTAGCACGGGGCCCGAGAAATCCCGTGTGAATCTGGCGGGACCACCCGTTAAGCCTAAATATTCCCTGGTGACCGATAGCGGATAGTACCGTGAGGGAATGGTGAAAAGTACCGCGGGAGCGGAGTGAAATAGTACCTGAAACCGTGTGCCTACAAGCCGTGGGAGCGTCGGACATCAAGCTTGCTTGGTGTCTCGTGACTGCGTGCCTTTTGAAGAATGAGCCTGCGAGTTTGCGGTGTGTTGCGAGGTTAACCCGTGTGGGGAAGCCGTAGCGAAAGCGAGTCCGAATAGGGCGGTTTAGTAGCGCGCTCAAGACCCGAAGCGGAGTGATCTAGCCATGGGCAGGTTGAAGCGGCTGTAAGAGGTCGTGGAGGACCGAACCCACCAGGGTTGAAAACCTGGGGGATGACCTGTGGTTAGGGGTGAAAGGCCAATCAAACTCCGTGATAGCTGGTTCTCCCCGAAATGCATTTAGGTGCAGCGTCGTGTGTTTCTTGCCGGAGGTAGAGCACTGGATAGGCGATGGGCCCTACCGGGTTACTGACCTTAGCCAAACTCCGAATGCCGGTAAGTGAGAGCGCGGCAGTGAGACTGTGGGGGATAAGCTCCATGGTCGAGAGGGAAACAGCCCAGAGCATCGACTAAGGCCCCTAAGCGTACGCTAAGTGGGAAAGGATGTGGAGTCGCACAGACAACCAGGAGGTTGGCTTAGAAGCAGCCACCCTTGAAAGAGTGCGTAATAGCTCACTGGTCTAGTGATTCCGCGCCGACAATGTAGCGGGGCTCAAGCGTACCGCCGAAGTCGTGTCATTGCAGCAATAAGCCCCAACGGGTGCTGTGATGGGTAGGGGAGCGTCGTGTGCCGGGTGAAGCTGCAGCGGAAGCTAGTGGTGGACGGTTCACGAGTGAGAATGCAGGCATGAGTAGCGATACATACGTGAGAAACGTGTGCGCCGATTGACTAAGGGTTCCTGGGTCAAGCTGATCTGCCCAGGGTAAGTCGGGACCTAAGGCGAGGCCGACAGGCGTAGTCGATGGATAACCGGTTGATATTCCGGTACCCGCTGTGAAGCGTCAAACATCGAATCAGGCGATGCTAAGTCCGTGAAGCCGTCCCGATCTCTTCGGAGTTGAGGGAAGTGGTGGAGCCGACGGACCAGACTTGTAGTAGGTGAGTGATGGGGTGACGCAGGAAGGTAGTCCAGCCCGGGCGGTGGTTGTCCCGGGGTAAGGGTGTAGGCCGTGTGATAGGTAAATCCGTTGCACATTAAGGCTGAGACCTGATGCCGAGCCGATTGTGGTGAAGTGGATGATCCTATGCTGTCGAGAAAAGCCTCTAGCGAGTTTCATGGCGGCCCGTACCCTAAACCGACTCAGGTGGTCAGGTAGAGAATACCGAGGCGTTCGGGTGAACTATGGTTAAGGAACTCGGCAAAATGCCCCCGTAACTTCGGGAGAAGGGGGGCCATCACCGGTGATGAGTCTTGCACTCTGAGCTGGGGGTGGCCGCAGAGACCAGCGAGAAGCGACTGTTTACTAAAAACACAGGTCCGTGCGAAGCCGTAAGGCGATGTATACGGACTGACGCCTGCCCGGTGCTGGAACGTTAAGGGGACCGGTTAGTGCACTTTCGGGTGTGCGAAGCTGAGAACTTAAGCGCCAGTAAACGGCGGTGGTAACTATAACCATCCTAAGGTAGCGAAATTCCTTGTCGGGTAAGTTCCGACCTGCACGAATGGCGTAACGACTTCTCGACTGTCTCAACCATAGGCCCGGTGAAATTGCACTACGAGTAAAGATGCTCGTTTCGCGCAGAAGGACGGAAAGACCCCGGGACCTTTACTACAGTTTGATATTGGTGTTCGGTTCGGCTTGTGTAGGATAGGTGGGAGACTGTGAACCCGGTACGCCAGTATCGGGGGAGTCATCGTTGAAATACCACTCTGGTCGTGCTGGATGTCTAACCTCGGTCCGTGATCCGGATCAGGGACAGTGTCTGATGGGTAGTTTAACTGGGGCGGTTGCCTCCCAAAGAGTAACGGAGGCGCCCAAAGGTTCCCTCAGCCTGGTTGGTAATCAGGTGTTGAGTGTAAGTGCACAAGGGAGCTTGACTGTGAGACCGACGGGTCGAGCAGGGACGAAAGTCGGGACTAGTGATCCGGCGGTGGCTTGTGGAAGCGCCGTCGCTCAACGGATAAAAGGTACCCCGGGGATAACAGGCTGATCTTCCCCAAGAGTCCATATCGACGGGATGGTTTGGCACCTCGATGTCGGCTCGTCGCATCCTGGGGCTGGAGTCGGTCCCAAGGGTTGGGCTGTTCGCCCATTAAAGCGGTACGCGAGCTGGGTTTAGAACGTCGTGAGACAGTTCGGTCCCTATCCTCTGTGCGCGTAGGAATATTGAGAAGGGCTGTCCCTAGTACGAGAGGACCGGGACGGACGAACCTCTGGTGTGCCAGTTGTCCTGCCAAGGGCATGGCTGGTTGGCTACGTTCGGAAAGGATAACCGCTGAAAGCATCTAAGCGGGAAGCCTGCTTCGAGATGAGTATTCCCACCCCCTTTGAGGGGTTAAGGCTCCCAGTAGACGACTGGGTTGATAGGCCAGATCTGGAAGCCCGGTAACGGGTGGAGGTGACTGGTACTAATAGGCCGAGGGCTTGTCCTCAGTTGCTCGCGTCCACTGTGTTGGTTCTGAAAC
>NZ_JBHVYE010000066.1:0-5202 GCF_042881135.1 Streptomyces sp. NPDC058284 | reverse complement strand
GGGGACGGCCACCTTCGTCGGTACGTACACACCTGCCGGGCCGGGCGCCCCTACTGCGCGCCCGGCCGCACCAGACCGCTCTCGTACGCGTACACCGCCGCCTGCACCCGGTCGCGCAGCCCCAGCTTCGTGAGCACATGGCCCACATGCGTCTTCACCGTCGTCTCGCTCACGAAGAGATCCGCCGCGATCTCCGCGTTCGACAGGCCCCGCGCCACCAGCTTCAGAACCTCGACCTCCCGGTCGGTGAGCGTGTGCAGGGTGTCCGGCACCGGCTCGTCACCGGACGGCAGATGCGCGGAGTACTTGTCGAGAAGCCGGCGGGTGATGCTCGGCGCCAGCATCGCCTCGCCCGCGGCGACCACCCGGATCGCCTGCACCAGCTCAATGGCCGGGGCATCCTTCAGGAGGAAACCGCTGGCACCCGCCCGCAGCGCCTCCACCACATACTCATCCAGATCGAAGGTCGTAAGCACCAGGACCTTCGCCGGACCGTCCCGGCCGGGCCCGGTGATCTGCCGGGTCGCCTCGACCCCGTCCATCCGCGGCATACGGATGTCCATCAACACCACATCGGGCTGCAACGCCCGCACCTGGTCGAGAGCCTGCAGGCCGTCTCCGGCCTCACCGACGACCGCGATGTCCTGCTCGGCCTCCAGAATCATCCGGAAACCGGTGCGCAACAGCGGCTGGTCATCGACCAGTAGGACGCGGATGGCCACGAGTCACTCCTTAGCTAGGGCCTGTCTTTCGGATCAGGCCGGACTTGGGTGGCTTTGCCTTTGGTGGGGCTTGAGCGGGGCCTGGTGCGTGCAGCTGCAAGGCGGAGGAGGGCGGCAATGCGGAGCATTGACAACCGACGACAACGCCGCAGATGTGCGTGCCAGCCCCCGCGACCCCGGACAGATCCGAAAGACAGGCCCTAGAGCCTGTCTTTGAACCCCCGTCTGCGCCCCGGCGCCCGGCACGCACGCTCGGCGCACGGAGCCCCAGGACAGGTGGCTCCGCCACATGACCTGGGACTCCGCACTCCGATCGCACGCTTCCCCAAGCTCTCGGCTCCGCTCGAGCAGGGGAGGCCCCAATCCACCGCTGCGCCCGCGCTTCGCGCGGACGACGGGGGTTCAAAGACAGGCTCTAGCCCGCGCCCATTCTGCCCTGCTCGCTGTCCACCGACTCGGGCACCCTCACAGGAAGCGGATACGGCGGGGGAGTCCCCCCGAATTCAGGACACACGGCCCGGTGATCGCACCAACCGCACAATTTGGTCGGACGCGGCCGCCAGTTCCCCGTCTCCGTCGCCAGCTCGATCGCCTCCCACAGCGCGAGCAGCTTCCGCTCCACCCGCTCCAGATCGGCCACCACCGGGTCATACGTGACGACATCACCACTGCCCAGATAGACGAGCTGCAGGCGGCGCGGCACCACACCCTTCAGCCGCCACACCACCAGCGCGTAGAACTTCATCTGGAACAGCGCCCCCTCCGCATACTCCGGACGCGGGGCCTTGCCCGTCTTGTAGTCGACGATGCGGACCTCACCCGAAGGGGCCACGTCCACCCGGTCGATGATGCCGCGCAGCTTCAACCCCGAATCCAGCTCGGCCTGCACGAACAGCTCCCGCTCGGCCGGCTCCAGACGGGTCGGGTCCTCCAGAGTGAACCAGCGCTCCACGAGCCGCTCCGCATCCGACAGCCAGCGCGCCATGCGCTCGCCCTCCGGATCGTCCGCGAACAACTCCGTCAGCTCGGGCCTCGCCTCCCGCAGCCGATCCCACTGACCCGGAATGAGCGACTTGGCACGCGGCGCGGTCCGCTCGCTCGCCGGCGCGTCGAAGAGCCGCTCAAGGACCGCGTGCACCAGCGTGCCCCGGGTCGCCGCCTCACTCGGCTTCTCGGGCAGCTTGTCGATCACCCGGAACCGGTACAGCAGGGGACACTGCATGAAATCGCCCGCGCGCGAGGGCGACAGAGACGCCGGGCGCACGGCCGCCACGGCGTCGTCGGTGCTGGTTTCCATGACAACAGACCCTACGACCCGCCACTGACAACAGCCGCATACCATCGACGACAAACCCTCTCGCCCTGCATGATCGTGCGGGTGACCGCGCCGGACCGGGGCGAGGGACGCTTCGAACGAGGGGACATCGTGGACGAAAGCGGCGGGAGCGGCAGGCCGCAGTCCGACGGCGCCGAAGGCCTGCGGCCGCGCGACACGGACGGCTCCACGGAGTCGACGGACGGCTCCCCGGAGCCGACCCGTCCGGTCGGCACGGCCGACGGACCGGTGCGCCCGGCCGACGAACCGGCCCGTGCGGTGGGCCGCCCGGCCCAGGAGGCGGCGCGTGGCGCGGACGTGCCGGACGAGCCGGACGTGCCACAGCACCCGGCTCACCCGGCTCACCCGGTCCACCCGGCTGACACCGACGCACCGGCACAGCCGGGGCACGACGGCACGGACGTCTCCCCGGCCGAGGCCCGGCACGACAGCTCGGACGTGCCTTCGGCCGAGCCGCGCCACGACAGCTCAGACGTGCCTCCGGCCAAGCCGCGGGCCGTCGACGGCACGGACGTCTCCCCGGCCGAGGCCCGCCACGACAGCTCAGACGTGCCTCCGGTCGAGCCGCGGCACGACGGCACGGACGCCTCCCCGGCCGAGGCCCGGCACGACACCTCGGACGTGCCTCCGGCCGAGCCGCGGCACGACGGCACGAAATCTTTGGCCGCGCCACGCCACGACAGCTCGGACGTGCCTTCGGCCGAGCCGCGCCACGACACCTCGGACGTGCCTCCGGCCGAGCCGCGGCACGACAGCTCGGACGCACCCCCGGCCGCCCCGCCGAGAGAGCCGCACCCCCACACCGGCGCACCACAGCCGCCCGCGCACAGCCCGCGCGCCTCCCTCACCGAAGCGCCACCGCAGGAGCAGCCCGACGGACGCCGCCGGGCCACCCGCGAGGCGCCCGCCGGCAAGAGCGCCCCCGTGCCGCCCAAGGCCCAGAAGGGACCGGGCGGCGGCCTGCTCATGGGCAGGCCCTTCGGCGTACCCGTCTACGTCGCACCCAGCTGGTTCCTCGTCGCCGCCCTCATCACCTGGGTCTTCGGCGACCAGCTCGACCGCGTCCTGCCCGAGCTCGGCAACGCCCGCTACCTCGTCTCCCTCTTCTTCGCGGTCGCCTTCTATGCCTCCGTACTCGTCCACGAACTCGCCCACACCGTCGCCGCCCTCCGCTTCAAACTGCCGGTGCGCCGCATCCAGCTGCAGTTCTTCGGCGGCGTCTCCGAGATCGAGAAGGAATCCGAGACCCCGGGACGCGAATTCGTCCTCGCCTTCGTCGGCCCCCTGCTCTCCCTCGTACTCGCCGGTGTCTTCTACGCCGGAATGCGCGTCGTCGAACCCGGCACCGTCCCCGGCGTCCTGCTCGCCGGCCTCATGATCTCCAACCTCATCGTCGCCGCCTTCAACCTCCTGCCCGGCCTCCCCCTGGACGGCGGCCGCATGCTGCGCGCCGTCGTCTGGAAGATCACCGGAAAACCCATGAGCGGCACCGTCGCCGCCGCCTGGGTGGGCCGCGCCCTCGCCATCTCCGTCCTCATCGGACTGCCCCTGCTCAACCAGTCCGGCGCCCTCGGCGGCGACACCCAGGACATCGGCGGCATGGACACCGTCACCGACGCCCTGCTCGCCGCGATCCTCGCCGCCATCATCTGGACCGGCGCGGGAAACAGCCTGCGCATGGCCCGCCTGCGCGAACACCTGCCCGAACTGCGCGCCCGCACCCTGACCCGCCGCGCCGTCCCCGTCGAGGGCGACACCCCGCTCTCCGAAGCGCTGCGCAGGGCCAACGACGCCGGCGCCCGCGCCCTCGTCGTCGTCGACGCCGACGGCGACCCCATGGCCGTCGTCCGTGAGGCCGCCATCGTCTCCGTCCCCCAGCACCGCCGCCCCTGGGTCGGCGTCGGCGGCCTCGCCCAGGACATCACCGAAGGGATGCGGATCTCCGCCGAGCTCGCCGGCGAAGAACTCCTCGACACCCTCCGGGCCACCCCCGCCACCGAATACCTCGTCGTCGAGGAGTCCGGCGAAATCTACGGAGTACTCTCCGCCGCCGACGTGGAACGCGCCTTCGTCAAGGCCATGGCCCGCCCCTCCTGACGCCCCTCCTCATAAAGAGGGAAAGGCCGCCGACACCGTGGTCGGCGGCCCGCGCGAGGGCCGGTAGGCTGGTCACATGTCCGAACCGACCGGTGCCGCCCGCCGTCGCGGGCCCTTCAAGGTCGGGGACCAGGTCCAGCTCACCGACCCCAAGGGACGCCACTACACGTTCACGCTCGAAGCCGGGAAGAATTTCCACACCCACAAGGGTTCCTTCCCCCACGACGAGCTGATCGGCGCTCCCGAGGGCAGTGTTGTCCGAACCACAGGGAACGTCGCCTACCTGGCGCTGCGCCCCCTGCTCCCCGACTACGTCCTGTCCATGCCCCGCGGCGCCGCCGTGGTCTACCCCAAGGACGCGGGGCAGATCCTGGCCTTCGCCGACATCTTCCCCGGCGCTCGCGTCGTGGAGGCAGGCGTCGGCTCGGGCTCGCTCAGCAGCTTCCTGCTGCGCGCCATCGGCGACCAGGGGATGCTGCACTCCTACGAGCGCCGCGAGGACTTCGCCGACATCGCCCGGCAGAACGTGGAACGCTACTTCGGCGGCCCCCACCCCGCCTGGCAGCTCACCGTCGGCGACCTCCAGGACAACCTCAGCGACACCGAGGTCGACCGCGTCATCCTCGACATGCTCGCCCCCTGGGAATGCCTGGAGGCCGTCTCCAAGGCCCTCGTCCCCGGCGGCATCATGTGCTGCTACGTGGCCACCACCACCCAGCTCGCACGGACCGTCGAGTCCATCCGCGAGATCGGCGGCTTCAACGAACCGACCGCCTGGGAATCGATGATCCGCAACTGGCACATCGAAGGCCTCGCCGTACGCCCCGACCACCGCATGATCGGCCACACCGGATTCCTGCTCACCGCCCGCCGCCTCGCGGACGGCGTGGAGCCCCCCATGCGCCGCCGCCGCCCCGCCAAGGGCGCGTACGGCGAGGACTACTCCGGACCCAACGCCGACGGCGGCTCCCCGCGCTGAACCGCGCGGAACCCCGCCCAATGAGCAGGCGCCGCCGCCGAGTTCCCTGACCGACCAGGGAACTCGGC
>NZ_JBHVYE010000065.1:0-5215 GCF_042881135.1 Streptomyces sp. NPDC058284 | reverse complement strand
GCCCGGGCAAAGCCCTGGATCTGGGGCAGACCCGCACCGCCAACTCGCTTACTGCGACGCCGATACGTGTACGCCGTTTGAGGAACCCAGCACTAAAGCTCGGTGCCCCCGACTCGTTCCACGGCCAGGCCCGCCTCGACCTGGTCGACGCCGGCACCGCGAAGGCAGCGACCCATGTCGCCTACGACGGGGGCGAGGGCCACCCCTGGTATCCGCCGGAGGTGGTGCTGATCGGCAACCGCGCCGCCATCACGCCCCACGAGGCGGTGGCCGGACCCGGGTCCGGCCCGGACGGCGAATACCGCACTGAGCCCGACGCGACCGCGGCAGCCGAGGACGACGCCGACGTCCACGCCGCCCTGGAGACCCGCTGGCTGGCCCAGCCCGCCCACATCGAGGCGCTCCTCGACGGCGCCACCGGCGTGCGCGCCGAACAGGACGGCGGCACCCGCACCCTCACCGGCAGCACCCCGCTGCGCGCCCTGGCAGCCGACCCGGCCGTCGGCGCCCTCTACCTCCCCTACGCGACCGACCGCCCAGCAGCACCGTCCGCTTCACCCTGGTCGTCACCGCGCGTGACCTGCCCAAGAGCCTCAAGACCCGGGTGCCTACGGCGGCCGACACGGCGACCAGCGACGAGTCCTTCCAGGTGAAGAACCACGACTGGGCCGAAGGCGAGCCGATCACCACCCACCGCCACCGACTGAGGCGGGCCGACTCGTGCGGCTGCGAGCCGCACGAGCAGGACGTCAGCTCGGCCAGACAGCGGTTCTCGCGCGTGTCATCAGCAGCGTCGACGCACCCGCACCACAAGGCCCCGGGAGACCGCCGTCCGTCCCTGGGGCGCTGGTCGGCTCGCTCCGTACCCGGCCGTCACACACCGGCCCCATACGTTGGTCACGCTCGACCCCGCCACTCAGCTCGGCGTCTACACCGACCGCACCGGCCAGGTGATCGAGATGGGCAAGCACGGCACCAGCAGTGCCACCGAGACGCAAACGACCACGAACTCCGACTCCGCGCCTGACCAGGGGCACGACCAGGACGACGAGCAGGACTGACCTGTGGCCGGAGACAAGTCGGCGCTCGTGGCCACTGAAGCGGACGATGCCACCGCCGACATGGTGATCACCGGGCTGAACCGGCGAAACGTGCCGGTGGCCAGGTTCAATCCCGCCGGCATCGGCGAGAACCTGACGCTGTCGGTTCGGTACCTCCGTGGCCGGATGGCTCCGCACCCCATCGCGGGCCGTGGACCTGACCCAGATCCGGTCGGTGTACTGGCGCCGCCCGGTGTGGCCCGCCTTCGACCAGCTCGCTCCTGACGATGCGCGTTTTGCAACCGCCCAGGTCCGCTACGGGCTCGGCGGCACCCTGTATGCTCTCGACGGCCCGCTGTGGGTCAACCACCCGCTGCACAACGCCGCCGCCAACTACAAGCCCGCCCAGCTCGCCGTTGCTCAGCGGCTGGGCTTCACGCTGCCAGCGACCCTGGTGACGAATGACCCGGACGAGGCGCGCGCCTTCATCGACTGCCACGATCGAATGCTCTTTAAGACGCTCCGGTGGACGCCTTACCAGCGAGAGGGCGTTCCCGTTACGGGATGGGCCGACCCGGTCGCCGCGGCAGAGATCGACGAAAGCGTGCAAATGGTGCCGCACCTGTTCCAGGCCGTGGTGGACAAGGTGGCCGACCTGCGCGTCCTGGTGGTCGGCCGCAACGTGTTCACCGTACGGATCGACTCGGGGATGCTGGACTGGCGCAAGGACTACTCGGCCCTGTCCTACAGCGTGGTGGACCTGCCCGACCGCATGAAGAAGGCCCTCTGCGCGTACCTGGACCACTTCGGGCTGGCCTCGGGGAGCTTCGCGACCTCGCCGTGGATGGGGCCGGCGGCCTGTGGTGGCTGGAGCTGAACCCCAATGGACAGTGGGGCTGGCTGGAGGAGGCCACCGGTCTTGCCATGTCCACCGCATTCGCTGAACTGCTGAGGCAAGGAGCCACCCCATGACCGACACCGCCACACAGCGGCGCGCCCTCGCCGAGCGACTCACGCAAGCCGGCGTGCTCACCAGTCCCCACTGGCGGGCAGCGGTCGAGGCCGTCCCCCGAGAGCTGTTCCTGCACCCCGGGGTCTTCCTGCCCGCAGAGGGCAGCCGGTGGAAGCCCGTCACGGCCGAGGCGAGCGACCCCGATGAATGGATGGAGATCGCCTACCGCGATGAGTCTTTGACCACCCAGCTCGACGGGTACCTCACTGCGGATCAGACCAGTGACCTGGTGTCGGGTTCCCCGACATCGTCGTCCACCACACCGGTCACCGTTGTGGACATGCTGGAAAAGCTGGAGGTCGAAGACGGTCACCAGGTGCTGGAGATCGGTACAGGCACCGGCTACTCCGCTGCCTTGCTGTGCTTCCGGCTCGGGGAGGACAACGTCACCACGATCGAGGTGGACCCAAACGTCTCGGCCCGTGCGGATGCGGCGCTGGAGAGGGCCGGGTTCTCGACGTGGACCGTCACCGCAGACGGCCTGCTCGGCCACCCCCGCCGCGCCCCCCTACGACCGCGTCATCTCTACCTGCGCGGTGCGCCGCATCCCGTACGCCTGGATCAGACAGACCAAGCCGGGCGGTCTCGTCCTTGCCACGGTCGGCGGGTCCTGGCACTACGGCACCGGCCTGGCGCAGGTCACCGTCGGCGAAGACGGCACCGCCGAAGGGCGGATCATCGGCCGCTCCTCGTTCATGCAGGCCCGCTCCCAGGCGGAAGTACCGATCACCGGTGACTTGTCCGCCCGTACCGCCTACGCCGACAGCGAGCGCGCCTGCAAGATGTCACCGCTGCTGCTGCAGGAGTAGATGCCGGCCTTCATCGCACAACTTGCCGCTCCCAGAGCCCAGTTCCTCCGCGCCACGTCGCTGGACGGGAAGCGGCTGCTGCACCTCTTCGACCCGGACCGCGAGTCATTCGCGAGTTTCACGGAGACCAGTGGAACCTGGGCAGTCCGCCAAGGCGGCCCGCTGCCCCTGTGGGACACCATCGAACAGGCCCTCACCGCCTGGCAGGACGCAGGCACCCCCGACATCACCACAGTGCAGCTGCGCATCACGAAAGAGACCCACACCTACTGGATCGACAGTCACCCCCCGCTCCGCTGGCAACACCACCTCCTGAGAGGTGTCAGTGTCACATCCCTTGATCGGTGACGTGCTGTAACGGATGGGTGTGCCGGTTCGTTGAGTACCGGGACAGCTTAGAGTGGCAACGTGGGGGGGGAGGCCCGCCGCCGCCATGCGCTTCTTGAGAGATGTGCTCGACCTCGTCGTCCAGAAGGTCTGTGCCGGAGCCGTGGTGGCGGTGTCGCCGTCCTTGTGGACGCGTCGCGAGCAGTGGCCGGAGGGTGGAGCTGGCGCTTTGGACCAGGCATCAATACCGCCTGACCGGGAACGGACTGTGCTTCAAGTGCTGGTGGCGCGAGGCAGGGGACCACATCCGCGCCTGCGAGGGCGGCGGGTGCCCCAACTTCGGCCGGCTCCTCGAAGAGCCGTCGCCGCGGCTGTGACCTGATGGGCTCGTGCCTGTGAGCCCGTCCAGAGGCCTGGGCTGGAATGATTCCCGGATGACTTCGTCGGTGGCCCAGTCCTGGACCCGTATCGAGATGTGGCTCGTCCGGCACGCGCCCGGCACGTTCGCGGCTCTGGAGCCTCCGGCGCAGGTCTCAGCCATCGCAGCGGCTGGGGAGGTCTCATCGCCCAGTCGCTTCCCGAGCCGCTGCTGCGGCACATCGGCACGGGCGATGACGATCTGCTGCCCCCGTTCTGGAGGCTGCTCAGCGTGCGGAACATCGCCAGCGAATGGCAGCTGGGCCTGAGGATCTACCGCGATGTATTCGAAGGCACCGAGGAGAACGACCCCGACCAGGACTTCGGACCGTGGTGGCACTGCCACTGGATCCACTTCGCCGGTGACGGCGGCGGCGACAGTCTCATCATCGACCAGCGTCCGCACCATCACCGCCGCGGACGGATCGGCGAGGCCGACCACGAGCAGGGGACCCGCTTCGGCTCACACTCCATGTGACCGTCACTGCCGGCGCTCCTGGACGCGACAGTCACGGCCTTGGAGACAGGTATGGCGGTCGATGGTTACCGGTAGTTCGTTAAATCCGGCGGTAGAGGTCAATGCCGTGTCCGGTGGTGACCGCGTCGATCAGGACCTGGAGCTCGGAGGGCGGGTCCTTGTCGGTCCAGGCTCGCCACCAATGGGTGAGAGTGACGGCGGGGGTGAGCCAGGAACGGATCGCCCGTAAGGCCCTGGGCCAGCAGGGCTGTTGGTGCTGGTGGGACGTGGGCGGGCCCCCTCTCTGGCCGCTCGCTGGGACACGGGTCCGGCCCGGTGGCATCCACGGGGCCGGGCGGGGCGGACCACTGGTCCCAGCAGAAGGAGAACGCGCAGTTGACCAGGGTCTGGTGGCGACGGATGGCGCGGTCGGAGCGGACCTGGAAGTCGGCCCAGCCGAGCTCGTCCTTGACCTGCTTGTAGCTCTGCTCGATCCAGGGCCGCAGGCCGTAGAGGCGGACGATCTCGGTGAGGTCGGCCGGCGGGTGCGGGCCGGTGGCGGCGTGGGGTGCGTCGGGGTGGGGCAGGTTGGTGGCCAGGTACCAGGTGGCCTTCTCCGGCAGGGTGGCTGGATCGGTGGTGGCCACGACCAGTCGGCAGGGTGAGTCGGGGCCATACCCGCCCAGGCGGGCGTCGGCGGCCCACCAGGTCTGGGTGTGTCCGTCGCGGAAGTGCCGCTCTACCGGTGTCCAGTCGCCGGGATGGTCGGCGTTCTTCCACGTCATAGCGTGTGCGGCGTCGATGGGGGTGTGCGGCTGGCCGGCCGGGCCCCAGGTGCCGCGATGCGGTTTGAGGGCTACCACGTAGGCCAGGCCGGCCGCCCGCAGTGCCAGGTACCAGTCGTCACTGACGGAGTAGGCGCAGTCGGCGACCACCGCCCGGCAGCCGAAGCCCGCTTCCTTCCCGCGGACCGCCAGAGCGGCGGCCAGCTGCGGTTTCGTGCGGAAGGCCGGATCGGACCGGGCGCGGGCGAAGTGGTGTCGGCGTACAAGTGAACGTGGCCCTGGCAAGATTTTCGTGAAGCGGGGGTGTGCTCCCGTGCGCCGGTGACGCTCCGTCACCGATAGCGGGATGGTCGGCGAGTGTGATGACC
>NZ_JBHVYE010000064.1:0-6047 GCF_042881135.1 Streptomyces sp. NPDC058284 | reverse complement strand
GCCCCCCGGTCTTCCGGGGGGGCCGCCGCCTTCGTACGTGCTGCTCGTTACTTGCTTGCCGCGCGCGCCGCTACTTCCGCCGCACGGTCTCGCCCGTGGCGTCCACGACCTTGCGGTCACCGAGCGGCTTGTCGAGCGTGACCGTCCTCGACAGCTTCTTGGCGATCTTGATGCAGACCTTGTCCTTCTCGTGCGTCTCGGTGACCTTGACCGTCACGCGGTCGCCGTCCTCCTTCGCGGACGCGGCGTACGCACTGCACACCCCGCCCCAGAAGTGCACGGTCAGCGACTTCCCGTCGGCGCTGTAGGACTCCACCCGCGCCGTGCTCCGCTCGTCCCCCTGATCCCCGCCCGGCTTCCCGCCGGACGGCGGCGTGCCCGGGGCCCCGGGTGACCTCAGATACGCGGGGTCGACCGCCGGGTGCGTCACCGTGAAGGTGTCCCGCGCGCCCTGCGGCTTCACGTCGAACAGCCAGGACGGTACGAGGGTCTGGCGGCCGTCCACGGAGTGCGTCGCGAGGCCGAACGTGGCGCCGCTGACGGCGACCGGCTGCGGCTTCGGCGGCGCGGACGACGGCTCGCAGGGCGCCTGCTTCACCGGCCCGCCGCCGCCCTCGGCCTTCGTGCTGTCGTCGGCGTGCGGCACCGCGGTCGCGCAGCCGCCGATCGCGACGCGGCCGTGGCCGCCGCCCGGCCTGTTCAGCTGGTCCAGGGCCTGACGGGCGCTGATCACCGGGTACGTCGCGCCCTTGACCGGCGCCTTCAACTGGCCGCTTCCGCCGACCACTTCGCCGCCCGAACCGACCTGGATCCCGGTCGACCAGCCGTAGGTCGGCAGGCCGCCGATCTTCGGGTCGGCGTTCACCACCCGGACGGCGCCCATCAGTTGGCGGGCGTCCAGCTTGGCGTCGTCCTGGCCCAGCGCCTTCAGGACGGGAGCGGCCGCCTTCTTCGCGGCCTTCTCGCTCACCGCGTCACCCAGCTCGCCGCCCGGTCCCGTGGCGGCGCCGGAACAGGGCTTGCCCTTCAGGCAGTTGTCGGTGCCGCCGACGCCGTGCGCGGTGTACGTCCAGGTGCCGGGCGCCTCCATGTTGACCTGCAAGGAAGGTCCCGAACCGTCGCGGTCCGGGCCGATCTTCCAGGCGCCGTCCCGCGAGGTCGGCGTGCCGCTCACGCCGAGCGCCCCGGCCAGCTTCAGCACCTCGGCCCGGGTGACCTCGCCGCGCGCGCGGTACACGGCGGCCGACTTCGGGCCTTCGGGCAGCGTGCCGGTCACCCGGTACGTGGCACCGTGCGGGTCGGGCTCGCCCGGCGCGATGCCGTTGCCGCCGCCGTCCTGCCGGTCGTCGCCCGGATACCCGTCCAGGGTGAGTGGCGGCGGAGTGCCGCCGTCCCCCGCGGGTGCCCCGTCGCCGCCGCCGTTGCCGCCACCGCCGGACGCGGTCGCCGCGAAGTACGCGCCACCGCCGCCGACCAGCAGCACGGTGGCCGCGACCGAGACGACGGCCAGGCGGGAACGCCGCCGCTGCGGCTCGGTCGCCTCATGATCCGATCGCTCGGTGCTCACCGCATCGCTCCTTCGACTGCACTGCTGTCCCGGACATCCCATAGCTGGGTGCCCCTGGCATCCCACAGTTGGGCTTCGTCGTAGCTCCGTTCCCCTTTACGGGGGACGGCGATGGGACGCAGCAGGGGAGCGTGCGGTTCCCCTCCGCGCGCGCCGGCCTCACACCGACGCGCGCCAAGGCCTGTCTTTCGGATCTGCCGCCCTCGCTCAGTCTCCGTACTCGGCCATTTCGTCGATCAGCCGTGCGGACGCCGAAGGGACGGTGATCCCGTGGATCAGCGAGGGCGGCACGGGGGCGGAGGCGGCCACGGCGGGCACTGTCCAGTGCGGTGCCATGCGGGCGCAGTCCCCGCGCAGCGTCTCCATGCTCTCGGGTGCGTCGACGGTGAGTGCGGCGCGGTGCCGCGGGGCGACATCCTTCGGGATAACGGTCATAACGGCACCGTACGCATCTCGCCACCCACGAAAAAAGCCCT
This sequence comes from Streptomyces sp. NPDC058284, assembly GCF_042881135.1. Lineage (NCBI taxonomy): Bacteria > Bacillati > Actinomycetota > Actinomycetes > Kitasatosporales > Streptomycetaceae > Streptomyces > Streptomyces sp. NPDC058284. Next base: position 4,004 of record NZ_JBHVYE010000064.1, on the reverse strand, counting down.
ACTATTGGGTAGTTTTGGCACTTCAGCGACCGTGTGTCGACCCGGTAGCGTGAACTGTCAATCCCTCCTCTCCTCCACAGGAGCATCCAGCCGTGCGTATTGCAGTCACCGGCTCCATCGCCACCGACCACCTGATGACCTTCCCCGGCCGCTTCGCCGACCAGCTGGTCGCCGATCAGTTGCACACGGTCTCCCTGTCCTTCCTCGTCGACGCCCTCGATGTCCGCAGGGGCGGCGTGGCCGCCAACATCACCTTCGGCATGGGGCAGCTCGGCACCACCCCCATCCTGGTCGGCGCCGCGGGCTCCGACTTCGACGAGTACCGCGCCTGGCTCGACCGGCACGGCGTCGACACCGCCTCGGTCCGGATCTCCGAGACGCTGCACACCGCACGCTTCGTCTGCACCACCGACGCCGACCACAACCAGATCGGCTCCTTCTATACGGGGGCGATGAGCGAGGCCCGCCTCATCGAGCTGAAGACGGTGGCCGACCGCGTCGGCGGCCTCGACCTCGTCCTGATCGGCGCGGACGACCCCGAGGCGATGCTGCGGCACACCGAGGAGTGCCGCAGCCGCGCGATCCCCTTCGCCGCCGACTTCTCGCAGCAGATCGCGCGCATGGAGGGCGAGGAGATCCGCACGCTCCTCGACGGCGCGACGTACCTCTTCTCCAACGAGTACGAGAAGGGGCTCATCGAGTCCAAGACGGGCTGGACCGACGCCGAGATCCTCGCCAAGGTCGGCCACCGCGTGACCACCCTCGGCGCGAACGGCGTCCGCATCGAGGCCGTCGGCCAGGACCCGGTCGAGGTCGGCGTCCCGGAGGAGGAGGCGAAGGTCGAGCCCACCGGCGTCGGCGACGCGTTCCGCGCGGGCTTCCTCTCCGGCCTCGCCTGGGGCGTCTCCCACGAGCGCGCCGCGCAGGTCGGCTGCATGCTCGCCACTCTGGTCATCGAGACCGTCGGCACGCAGGAGTACGAGCTGCGCCGCAGCAACTTCATGGACCGCTTCACCAAGGCGTACGGCCACGCGGCCGCCGCCGAGGTCCAGCCGCACCTGGCCTGACCCGGCCGCAGTGCCCCGGCACGTCACGAGCTCCGGCGGACCACGTACGCGACACCGTGGTCCGCCGGCCGCTCGCCCACGTACTCCTGCCCCCGCGTCCAGCACCAGGCGGGGATGTCCACGGCCGCCACCTCGTCGTCGGCGAGGACCGTGACGGTGCCGCCCACCCGTACCCGCCCGACCGCCTTGGCCAGCTCGATGACCGGCAGCGGGCAGCTCATCCCGAGCGCGTCGACGGTGACGGCCGCCGCGGACCCGTCCCCGCCCGCGACCGGCGCCCCCAGCGTCTCCCGGACCCCCCGCACGACCCCGGGCAGCACGTCGAGGAACCGCTCGACGTCCGCCTCGTCGGCCCCGAACGGCAGCGACACCCGTACGTTCCCCTCGCTGACCACACCCATGGCGCGCAGCACATGGCTCGGCGTCAGCGTCGAGCTGGTGCACGAGGACCCCGACGAGACGGAGAAGTCCGCCCGGTCGAGCTCGTGCAGCAGCGTCTCCCCGTCGACATAGAGACAGGAGAAGGTGACGAGATGCGGAAGGCGCCGCACCGGATCGCCCACCACCTCCACGTCCTGCACGAGCCCCGGCACCCGGGCCCTGATCCGCTCCGTCAGCTCCCGCAGCCGTGCCCCCTCCGCGGCGGCCTCGGCCCGCACCGCCCGGAGCGAGGCCGCCGCCGCCACGACCGCCGGAATGTTCTCGAACCCGGCGGCACGCCCCGACTCCCGCTCGTCGGCGGGACCTTGCGCCGCGAAGCGCACCCCTTTTCGTACAGCGAGCAGCCCGACCCCCGCCGGGCCGCCCCATTTGTGGGCGCTCCCGGTCAGCAGCGACCAGGCCCCCTCGACGGGCCCCCAGGCCAGCGACTGCGCGGCGTCCACCAGGAGCGGCACCCCGGCGGCGCGGCAGACCTCGGCGACCTCGGCGACCGGCTGCACGGTGCCGACCTCGTGGTTGGCGGACTGCAGACAGGCGAGCGCGGTGTCCTCGCGCAGCGCGTCGGCGTACCCGTCGGGGGCCACCGCCCCGCCCCGGTCCACCGGCACCTCGGTCACCGCGCCGCCGCCGCGCTCATGGGCCTCGGCCGAATGGAGTACCGACGAATGTTCGACGGCCGACACGATCAGGTGGTCCCCGACACGCCGACGCGCCGCGAGCGCGCCCGCGATCCCGGAGTGCACGGCCCGGGTCCCCGAGGTGGTGAAGACCAGCTCGTCCGGTCGGCACCCCACCGCGTCGGCGGCCGCCTCGCGCGCGGCGTCGAGCAGCAGCCTGGCCCGCCGCCCCTCCCGGTACAGCCGCGCCGGATCGGCCCACCCCTCGTCCAACGAGGCCAGCAGGGCCTGCCGCGCAACGGGATGAAGGGGAGCGGAGGAAGCAACATCGAAGTAGGCCACACGCCCACGCTAAGACGTCGGCTCGCCGAGACGCTCCGGGGGAGCGTCTGAGGGAGCCGCCCCGCAAGGGGCGCTCCCCAGGGGCGCGGGGAACCGCGCGACAAGCCCCCACCGGCCCGCACCCGCGGATCAGCAGATTCCGCCGAGCTCACAGGCGCCCCGACCCTCCGTCAGAAAGCGCCCGACAGTGCCCCGTCCCACCCTTCGGAGTGACCCGCGGCGCGTTAGGCACCCTCCCCGCGCGACCCCAAATAGCGTCCAGTAGGGTTTGGTCCGCATAAACATCCAAACCCCTGCCCGACGCAGGGCGGCGACCTACCAGCGTGAAGGCCGCAGCCGATCGCGCGGGCGAGACTCTCGGGAAGGCGCTACGTGAGTCCCAACGGCTCCGACCGCTCGTCGCGGCGCCCGATGCGGCGGAAGCTGCCGCAGGTGCTGACTGCGGGCCTGATCCTGGCGACCGCCACCGGTTGCACATACAAGGATTTCCCCCGCCTTGGAATGCCCACCCCGGTAACGGAAGAGGCTCCGCGGATTCTCTCCCTCTGGCAGGGCTCGTGGGCGGCAGCGCTCGCCACGGGCGTCCTGGTCTGGGGTCTGATCCTGTGGAGCGTCATCTTCCACCGGCGCAGCCGCACCAAGGTGGAAGTACCGGCGCAGACGCGCTACAACATGCCCATCGAGGCGCTGTACACGGTGGTGCCCCTCATCATCGTGTCGGTGCTCTTCTACTTCACGGCACGTGACGAGTCCAAGCTCCTCAAGCTCGACGAGAAGCCGGCCCACACCATCAACGTGGTCGGCTATCAGTGGAGCTGGGGCTTCAACTACGTCGAGAACGTTCCGGGCGGCGGCAAGGACAACGCCAGGACCTCCAAGGACCTGGCGGCCATCCCGGACAAGTTCCGCAAGGACTTCCCGGCCAAGGCCAACGGCGTCTACGAAGTCGGCACGCCCGGCGAGCGGAACCCGCAGAACGGCAACCCCGGCCCGACCCTCTGGCTCCCCAAGGGCGAGAAGGTCCGCTTCGTGCTCACCTCGCGTGACGTCATCCACTCCTTCTGGGTGGTGCCGTTCCTCATGAAGCAGGACGTCATCCCGGGCCACACCAACGCCTTCGAGGTGACTCCGAACAAGGAGGGCACCTTCATGGGCAAGTGCGCCGAGCTCTGCGGCGTCGACCACTCCCGGATGCTCTTCAACGTCAAGGTCGTCTCTCCCGAGCGCTACAAGCAGCACCTCGAGGACCTGGTGAAGAAGAACCAGACCGGTTACATCCCGGCCGGCATCGAGCAGACGCCCCACGAGAAGAACCGGGAGACGAACAACCTGTGAGCATCCTCAACGAACCCCAGGGTGCCGCGGCAGCAGAAGACTCGTACGAGGACGAGCTGCCGGTCAGGCGCAAGCAGCCGGGAAACGTCGTCATCAAGTGGCTGACCACCACTGACCACAAGACGATCGGCACGCTGTATCTGGTCACGTCGTTCGCGTTCTTCTGCATCGGCGGTGTGATGGCGCTCTTCATGCGCGCCGA
>NZ_JBHVYE010000063.1:0-10844 GCF_042881135.1 Streptomyces sp. NPDC058284 | reverse complement strand
CCCGCCCACAACCTGACATCAGCAAGGTCCCCACCCATACCCAGACCAACGACCGAACTGGCCAGCAGTCACGGCAAGCACCGTTGCAGTACTAGGCCAAACCTCCATGTTGCGCGAACGCGGCGGACGGTAGGGTGGGCGGTCGGTCTGCAGCGGACCCCATGACGCTGACCGCACCAAGGAGTAGGGCAGGCAGGGAGGGCTGGTGGTGGCTCGAGTGTCGAGCGAGCTCGAAAGCCGGTTCACGGATCTGGCTCTCGACTCAGCCAATTTCGGGTTTCTCCTTCCGCACGAACCGCTCCTGGCGCTCTACGGCGCTGCAGCCGAGGCGCGGATGTCTACTGCCCCTCAGGACGCGGTGGCGGCGGCGCGTCAGTTCGGTGAGGTGCTCGCTGCCACGCTTGGCCATTTGGCCGGGGTGCGGCCGCCGACGGCAGACCAGTCGTCTCGACTGCGGGTATTGACCCGTGCTGGGCTACTGCATGCACGAGTCCTTGCCGCGTTCGAGGACCTTCACGCTTCCGCGGACGGTGAATCCGAGCGCGCAGAGGCGGTGGCGCCTCACCTCGTGCAGCGCTGTTTCGAGCTGGCTGCCTGGTTCTTCCGTCTCCAGACGGGCGACCGGGAGCCGATGTCTTTCGTCCACACCAGCCCGTCCGACCTACGTGTTCTCGCGGAGCGAGTGGCTCCGCTGGACGCGGCCCTGCCCCGATTGCGCCGGGAATTCGATCTCCGAGTGGGGTCCCCATCCCTGCCGGCCTCAGAGCGCGAGCACTTGATCATCGGTGCTCGCGACGCGGCGCACGAGCCGCTGCCAGAAACGTCGATCGCGGAGGAGGTGCAGCGCAGGCTCACCAAGGCGGGTTGGGATGTACTGGGCCCGGATGCGGATGCTGACCGGAACCGCTCGCTCGGTTGCGTGTTGGTGGAGCCTCGCCTGTCCGGCGGCAGCCGGGCCGACCTGCTGCTGTTGGTGGGCGGGCAGGTCGTGGGGATCATCGAATGCAAAAGGGACGGCGCAGATCTCACCACTGCCATGCACCAGGCGGGGATGCTGGCTGCCGCGGTGACGGACGCCTCGCCGTGGCCGGTCTGGCGCTCTCCGCTGCCATATCGGTACGTGAGTGACGGTCAGCGGCTGCTTTTCTGCGATGCCAATGAGCCCGAACCGCACGCCCGGCCCGTCAGCGGCTTCCACCGACCGGCCACGCTGGCACGTTGGCAGCATGAAGCGGAGGCGGACAGTGCGGCACCGACCTATCGCGCAAGGATGACGGCCCACCTGCCGCGTCTGGAGGAGGGGTCACCCGCGGCCGGACAGCTGCATCCGCGACAGCTGAGGGCAGTACAGGCCGTCGAGCAAGCACTCGCGGCCGGAGACCGCCGTGCTCTGGTGCAGATGGCTACCGGCACCGGACGGGTTATCGCCGAGGTCTTCGCGGCCTACCGCCAGCTCAGGTACGCCAGAGCTGCCCGCATTCTCTTCGTGGTCGATCGAAGGATGATGGCCCATCAGCTGACGTCCCTGTTCCGGCAGTTCACTACCCCGGATGCGGGGCGGAGCCTTGCTGATGTGTACCACGTTGAGGAGCTGACCTCGGCGGGCCCGACTCCGTCGGCGTCCGTAGTGGTGGCCACGGTACAGAGGCTGGAGGGCATGCTGGCCGGTACGCCCGAGCCGGAGGATGCATCGGTTCGCGTTTCGGCATATGAGACCGCCGAGCAGGTCTCGCATTCCGACACGGCGCCGCTCGAAGTCACCTACTCCGAAGCCCTGCCGCCTGATTCCTTCGATCTGGTTGTCGTCGACGACTGCCACCACTCGGTCTATGGACGAGGGCGTGCCCTCCTTGAGTACTTCGATGCTCCTGTGGTCGGATTCACCGCGACACCGGTCGCCCCGGTCTTCGGCTTTTTCAATGCCAATCTGGTGAGCGAATACCCCTTCGAACAGGCCATCGCCGATGGTCTCGTCGTGGACTACTCCCTCTACCAGACACGCTTCGAGCCGTCCGGGAGCGTGGTGCTCGTGCCCTTGGGCGAGGACATCGCTGCCGAAGCCAAGCGTCCGCGCCGCACCCAGTACGAGCAGCTGGACGAGGACCTGGCGTACGCCGGGCCGGACTCCCCGCCACGGATCGTCGGCTCCCGAGAGCTAGCTGCGGTCGTGACGGCGTTCCGTGACGCTCTGCCCGCCCTGTTCCCGGAGCGGGCGGCCCAGGACGGGCTGGTCGTCCCCAAGACGGTGGTGTTCGCGCTCAACGACGCGCACGCGGAAGACGTCGTGCACCACATCCAAGAGGTATTCGGCCGTGGCGATGACTTCTGCCAGAAGATCACCATGCGCAGGGACGATCCGGGGCAGCTGCTGAGGGATTTTAGGACCACTCCGCAATTCCGGATCGCCGTGGTGGTGGACATCATGTCCGGCCCCACCGACATGCGGGCGGTCGAGTGCGTGCTGTTCCTGCGCGATGTCCGGTCCGCCGCCTATTACGAGCGGCTGCTGGCGCAAGGCGCTCAGCGCATCGCGCCGGCCGATCTCCGCACCGTCACTCCAGGCGCATTTGCCAAGACCCAGTTCGTGGTGATCGACGCAGCGGGAACCTCGCGCCACCACCACCGCAGGCTCGTCAATGTGACCGACGCATCCGGCCGGGCAGGCCGGAGTGCCCTGGAGTACCTGCTGAACCGTACGGTAGACGGCGACTTGAGTGCTGACGAGACGGCTGAACTCGGGGTACGCCTGGCCCGGCTCGTGCCCGTACTGAGCGAAGCAGGTGGCGCCGCGGTCCGTAAGCTCGCCGGCTGTTCCCTGGAGCAGGTGGTGGCCCGGCTGCTCAGCACCGTCGACGCGGACCACCTGGCGCAGGTCGGCGAAGCCTGGGGCGAGGAGGCCCTCGACGAGGAAGTCCGCGATGCCAGCGCCCTGCTCGGCAACAAGCCTGCGCTGCGGCATCTGCTGCTCCACGTCTACGACCGGCCGGACGCATCGGATGAGGAGGAACCGACCGGGCCCAGCGCGGCCTCTGGGGATGTGCGCCGACGTCTGGCCGCATTCACGCAGCAGGCCGGACCCTTCACTCCGGCCCAGCTGTGGTGGATCGAGCACATTGCCGAGGCGACCGCCGCCGCCGATGACCGCTTCGATCCCCAAGACCTCGACAGCGTCCCGTTCTCCGGGCGGGGTGGCACGGACGGCTTCCTTGGCGCGTTCGGGGCCGACGCCGCGATCGACCTCCTGTTCGAACTGGGTGAGGCGCTCGCTTGAACATCGACCTTCCCGCCGGTTGGAGAACCGTCCGGCTGGCTGACGTACTGCGCGAACCGTTGGTGAGCGGCCGGTCCCTGCGTACCCGCCAGGATGGCTTCCCCGTGCTGCGGGCGACGGCGCTTCGCGCGGTGACGGTGGACTTCTCCCAGACCAAGGGCGGCGACTGGACGGCCGCCAGCGAGCCTGCGGTGGCCGCGGCCGGTGACCTGCTGGTCAGCCGGGCCAGCGGCTCGCTCTCCCTGGTCGGCGAGGGCGCCCTGGTGGACGTCCCTCCCCGTCCCACGACCTTTCCCGACACCATGATCCGCGTGCGTGTGCGGCCTTCCCTCGTCGATCCGCGGTACCTCGCGCACCTGTGGAACTCACCAGTCGTGCGTCGCCAGATCGAGGACCGCGTCCGCCACGGTGGCACGATCTACCGGATCGGCCACCGTGACCTGGACCAGATTCTGCTTCCGCTCCCCGGCCCTGGTGAACAGGCCAGGATCGCCGCCCTGGTGGAGGACCACCTCGCCCGGATCGACGCCACGACGACCCGCACCCGCAGGGCCGTTGACCAGGTGGACGAGCTGATCGGCGCGATCAGCGCCCAGGCCAGTGCGGGCCGGCTCTCCGGCGCGATGAGCGCACCAGGAGACCTGCCGCCCGTCGGTACCCATGACGGCGCGCTGCCGACCTTGCCGGCCGACTGGCGGTGGACCCGTCTGGAAAGCCTCGCCGAGGTGACACTCGGGGTCACCAAGAACAGCAGCCGGCAGTGGGATCCGGCGGACGTGGACGTTCCCTGTCTGCGGGTCGCGAACGTGCAGCGAGGCCGGCTGGCCCTGGACGACGTCCGCTCCGTCCGGCTGCCCGCGCAGCGCGCCCAGGCCGCCCGCCTCCGCGCCGGTGACGTGATCCTGACCGGCGGCGGGGACCGCAGTCAGCTGGGCCGCGGTTGGATCTGGGAGGAGCAGGTGCCCGACTGCGTTCATCAAAACCATGTGTTCCGAGCCCGAATCACCGACCAGCAGCTGCACCCGAAGCTGCTGGCCTGGCACGCGAACGGGTTCGGCCGGCAGTGGTGCGAACGCAACGCCAGACAGGGCGCGGGGCTGGCGTCCATCGGGCTGGGGAAGATCCGCCTGATGCCGGTGCCCATTGCTCCACCCGCGGAGCAACAGCGGCTGGTCGCTCTGGTCGACGCGCACCTCACGGCCCTTCGGACCGCGTCCGCCGCGGCCGAACGGGCGGTTGCCGTGGCGGACCGGCTGCGGAGCAATCTCCTGCAGCAGGCGTTCACCGGCCAGCTGCCGCACGCCGCCCACTCGCTCGGGCAACAGGAGTCCTCGCTGTGAACCCACCTGCCGCCTCCCCTCCCGGGCCCAACCAGGAACTGGCCAAGGTTCTGTGGTCCTTTGCCGACGTGCTGCGAGAAGAGGGGGTCTCGGGCACCGAATACGTCGAGCAGCTCGCCTGCCTGATTTTCCTCAAACTTGCCCACGAGCAGAGCCACCGCCCGCTCAACGCGGTGGATGTCATCGGCTACGACGCGTGGTCAGGGATCCGCTGGAGTGACAGTCAGGGCCAGCTGCTGCGCTATGAGCAGGCCCTGGAGGACCTTGCGGGCCGTCCGGGCAACCTCGGCCTGCTCTTCAGGAAGGCACAAAACCGTGTCCCGGACCCGGCCAGGCTCAGCCGGCTGATCGACCTGGTCGACCTCTACCGCTGGTCAGGGGACGGCAGCACCGGCCGCGGCGCGGTCTTTGAAGATCTCCTGGCGCGTCTGACCGCCGACCCCAAGACCGGTGCCGCCCAGTTCTACACTCCCCGGCCGCTGGTCGAGGCGATCGTCGAGTGTGTCCAGCCGGGCGTCGACGACACGACCATCGATCCCGCCTGCGGCACGGGCGGCTTCTTGATCAAGTCGTTCGAGTACCTGGTCGATCACTTTCCGCCCGGCGTGAGCCCCACCCAGCGCGCACGGCTCAATGAGGGCGCGTTCTCCGGCACCGAACTCGTCGACGCCACCGCACGCCTGGCCACGATGAACCTCGTCCTGCACGGAATCACGCGGGCCGACGCCCCGTCCTGTATCGCCGTCGGTGACGCGCTCGCCCAGCCGCCGACGCGGCACGCGACGCTGGTCCTCACCGCGCCTCCGTTCGGGCGGCGCTCCATGATCGCCGGCGACGGGTACGGGTACTACCGCCCCGACTTCTGGACGGAGACCGGCAACCGGCAGCTCAACTTCCTCCAGCACGTCCACAGCCTGCTGCAGATCAACGGCCGTGCGGCCGTCGTGGTCCCCGACAACGTGCTGTTCGAAGGCGGAGCCGGCGAGCAGGTGCGACGACGACTCCTGGACGCCTGCGATGTGCACACCCTGCTGCGGCTCCCGGCCGGCGTCTTTTACGCAACCGGCGTCAAGACCAACGTCCTGTTCTTCGACAAGCCCGCACCGCGGCGGGACGGCAGCCCGTCGACGAAGCGGCTGTGGGTGTACGACCTGCGCTCCGAGCGCCCCGCGCCGACCAGGACCAGCACGCTGGTCGGCGCCGACTATGCAGACTTCGTAACCGCCTACCGGCCCGGGCGGCCGCGCAGCGAGCGGGTCGCATCACCGGTGTTCCGGTCCTTCCCTGTGGAGGACCTGCTCGCCAGGGGCCGCGCCAACCTCGATCTGCTGGTCGCAGAACCACCGGAGAAGCCCTTTGCCCCCGTCGATGCCGAGGCCGACCTGCACCACATGGCCCAGGAGATCGCCGGCGAACTCCATTCGGCACTACAGGAGTTGACCGCGCTCACCGAAGCGCTGCGGCCCTACGGCCTGCACGACGACCGAGCGGATCGGGGACCGGCGAAGTGACCGCGACCATACCTGCGCCGGCTGGGGGGACCATATGCGGCTGCTGCGCCTGAGTCTTCCCTCCTACCGGGGGCTGCGCGACTTCCGGCTGGACCTCACCGACGCGGTGGACGGCGGCCATGCCATCGCCACACTGATCGGCCCCAACGGCGGCGGCAAATCGAGGGCGCTGCACGCGCTCGCCGAGATCTTCGGTGCGCTGCACCGGCCCAAGCACCGCGCGGCCTTCGCATTTGACGTCCACTTCGAGCTGCGCGGCACGGTGGTCCGGGCCGTCCAGACCTCCCGCGAAGCCGCCCCCGAGCTGTTGGCGGCACAGGCGGGCGGCGAGTGGCAGAGCGTGCCCCGGGCGCACTGGCCGCGCCATCTTCCCGATCACGTCTTCGGCTACCAGGCCCACCCCCATGCGCCCTGGACCGCGGAGTTCGACCAACACCGCCGCTTCGCCGCGCGCCGCCTGAGCGAGTGGCGCCGCCAATGGCGAGCGGAACTCGACGACTGGCAAGCCAGCCGATCGCCCGAGGACGCGTGGCCGGAACAGCTCACCCTCCCCGTCAGCTGCCCCCTGTATACCCCCGTCTTCCTGTGCAGCCCCGCCCACTTGCCGCTGCTGCTCCTGGCGCAGACCACCCACTGGGCCGACTCGTTCGGCACCTACCTGCGCGAGCACTCCTACATCCAGCACGTCGCCTCGGCCGTCCTGCGCATCAAAGCCCCCCGCGCCGCGCGGGGACCAGCCCTGGCCGCGCTGCCGTACTGGGGCCTGGGCGGCCCAGCCCGCACGCTGTTCGCCGCCCTGGCCGACTCCGGCCGATTCGGCCTGATTCCCGACGCCGACCCGGTGGACGGCGCCGGAAGCCCCGCCGACGGGTTCCAGGTCGTGATGGACACCACCGAAGACGTACGGGCCTTCCGCAACCTCTTCGACAGCGATCTGTCGATGTTCGGGCTGCTCGCCACCCTCCTCGACGCCGGCTACCTCACCGCCGACGTCAAATTGCACAAGACCGGCGCGGTGACGCTCGGCCTGGACGACCTGAGCTCCGGAGAGCAGCAACTCCTGACCATTTTGGGCCTGCTGCGCCTCCAGCGCGCACAGGAGTCGCTGTTCCTCCTCGACGAACCCAACTCGCACTTCCACCCCGAGTGGAGCCGCCGCTGGTACAGCTCCGTGCGCACCGTGCTGGGGACGCATCAAGACTCACAGTTCCTCACGGCCACCCACGAACCCCTGCTGGTGGCCAACATGACCCGCCAGCAGATCCGGATCATCGCCACCGACGGCGAGGGCCAGGCCACGGCGGTGACCCCTCAGACCACCCCGCGGGGCCAGGGCGCCGGCGGCCTGCTGACCACCGACCTCTTCGCCCTGCCCACCCAACTGGACGAACACACGCAGGAACTGATCGACCGACAGTACGCGCTGCTGCCGGCGGCGGCCCACGATGCGGTCCGTCAAAGAGAGCTCCGCGAGGTCACAGAGGAACTCGACGCACTGGGCTTTTCCACATCCAACCGCGATCCGCTCGTGGCGGCCTTCCTCGCCGAACTCCACCGCAGGCGCCGCGCCCTCGTCGAGGCCGCCACCGGCGCTAACCCTCCGACCCCGCAGGCACTGGAGGCCTTGGTCAGCGACCTGTTCAACGAACACTTCTCGTCGGTGATCTGACGCCGATGCGACATGTGGACATGAGCGGGCTCACCACCCCCCAGACGTGGGCGGCCAAGACCGAACGCACCTTGGACGACGTGCGGGCCGCAATGGCCGCCAAAAAGAAGCGTGCCTTCACGGAGCACTGGACCGATGACGAAGTACGCGACCCGCTGCTCGCGCTCGTGGGACCAAAGTGCTGGTACTGCGAGACCACGATCCAGCGCGCAGATGTCAACGTCGACCACTTCCGGCCGAAGTCCGAGGTCCTGGGTGTATCCGGCCACGACGGCTACTGGTGGCTCGCCTACCGCATCGACAACTACCGCATCGCATGCAAGCACTGCAACAGCGGTGGCGCCAGATTCAACGGCGTGCCGGAAGGCCGCGCCAAAGGCAGCCGGTTCCCGCTGCTGGCCGGGACACGCGCCTGGCGCCGACGCGACAACCTGGCCCTCGAGCAACCGCTGCTCCTGGACCCCGCCCGGCCCGGCGATCCCGACCTGCTCGGATTCGACACCGCCGGCTACGCCCGGCGCAGTCACACCCCCTACTCGCCGGCCGAGGCACAGCGCGGTCTGTGCCGCGCCGACGAGACCATACGGATCCTCGCGCTCAACGCCACCCAGATCAGGGAGCAACGCAGCCACCTGATGGAGGAGGTCGCCGTGCTGGCCCGCATACCCGGCCAGCCCACCATCCAGCAACTCATCGACGAGCGAGTGGCCCCTACCGCGCAGTGGAGCGCGGCCGCCGCGGCGGCTTTGGCGCTGCAGCGCGCCTGCGACCGGCAACTGGACGCGCCCACCCAGCCGGTGACCGTCCACCCCGCCACCCCGGTCATCGACCCGAGGCGTTCGCGAGTCGACCTGCGGGACCTGCTCCCGTACCTGGACCCGGCCGAACTGGAAGCGGGCATCGTGCTGACCGGCTATCACAACAAACGGACGCACCAGGCGGTCCTGAACAACGACGGTCGGATCAGCGTCGGCAAGCGCCCCTGGGGCACCCCGAACTCCGCGGCCCGGGCAGCCACCGGAAGCGACGAGATCGACGGCTGGGAGTTCTGGCGGCTGACCATCGCTGGCGTCGAGCAGTCTCTCGCCGAGTTCCGCGCCACGCACGTCCCACCCGGCGCACCGGTTTGAGCTGCACCACGGTTCAGGCCCGCGCCCTGCCGATTTTGCGGGTGTTCCTCCGCCAGCCACGGCACACCGGTGGCACGCGCCGATGGCCGATCAGGCGGGCCGTTCATCCGTCTCGGCGCGAGTCACGCCGGGAAAGGGCATGCCGACGTCGTATGAGGCCAAGTACGCTGGTCTGTCTGCTTCAACTGGTCGCTATGGCAAGAGAATTGGGGGACCCGTGGCGTTCGATTTTGCATCCCTCGGCGACGTGGCGGCGTCCGCTCCGACCGACCCGCGCATCTTGTTCAGCGCCCTGTCGCGTGAAGAACCTTACGAGTTTCTTCGCGACCCCCAGGGGCAGGTCCTCGAAGAGTGGTACCAGCGCCGCCACGAAAAGGACCTCGTGCTCAAGCTCAACACCGGCGGCGGCAAGACGCTCGTCGGCCTGGTGATCTGCCAATCGAGTCTCAACGAGGGGGAGGGACCGGTGCTCTACCTGGCCCCGGACCCCTACCTCGCCGGACAGGCCGTTGCCCAGGCGCACGAGCTGGGGCTAGATGTGGTCACCGACCCGAAGTCCTCCCGCTTCACAAGCGGCGAGGCGGTGTGCGTGCTGAGCCTGAACCGTCTGGTCAACGGCAAGAGCGTCTTCGGGCTGCTGGGCGGGAGCAAACCGATCGAGGACGTGGGCACGATCGTCGTGGACGACGCCCACGCCGCGCTGGCAACGGTGCGGGAGAAGTTCAGGCTGGTCGTCTCCAAGGACGACAATGAGAGGACCTTCAACGCGCTGCTGGACCTGTTCGCCGACGATCTGTCGCAACAGTCGCAGCCACAGTTCCTCGACCTCACCCACGGGGTGTCATCGGCCGTCCTCGAAGTGCCTTTCTGGGCCTGGCAACGCCACATCCCCACGGTGACCCAGGAGTTGCACGCACTGCGAGACGACAACGAACTGCAGTGGCCGTGGCCCTTGATCAAGGACGTGCTGCCCCTGTGCCGGGCCGTGTTCACCGCCACGGGTCTGGAGATCCAGCCGCCCTGCCCGCCCATCGGTAAGATCCCCAGCTTTACGCGGGCCCGCCGGCGGATCCATCTCACCGCCACACTGGCTGATGACAGTCTGCTGGTGACCGACTTCGGTGCCACGGCGGCCACGGTCAAGAGCCCGATCACCCCGGCGAGCGCCGGATACCTTGGCGACCGGCTCATCCTCGCACCTCAGGACATCAACCCGAAGATCCAGGACCACGAAGTGCGAGAAATGGTCGCCGAGTTGGCCCAGTCGGTCAACGTGGTGATCCTGACGCCCTCCTACCGAGTGGCCGCCAAGTGGGAACCGTACGCGGCGATCACCGCGGCCAAGGCCGACGCGATCGGTGAAGCCGTCCGGCGGCTGCGAGAGGAGGCCCACACCGGCCTGGTCGTCCTGGTGAACAAGTACGACGGCATCGATCTTCCCCGCAAGGCCTGCGAGGTGCTGGTCCTGGACGGTCTCCCCGAGGCATACAGCGGACTCACTCGTCGTGAAGAGATCGTGCTCGGTGACTCCGAAGAGATGGTGATGCGGCAACTGCAGCGCATCGAGCAGGGTATGGGACGTGGCGTGCGGTCTGTCAACGACCACTGCGTGGTGCTGCTGCTGGGCTCACGCCTGTCCCAACTGACGGCGATCCCGAAGTACCGTGCCCTGTTCGGGCCGGCCACTCAGGTACAGATCGACCTCTCCCGTGAGATCGCCCGCGGCCTGCAGCATCAGACCCTCGGACAGATCCGGGCGGTTATCCAGCAGGTCCTAGTACTGCAACGGTGCTTGTTCTGAGTGTTGGGCAGTTGTCATGGGCTGTGTCCGCGTCGTTTGTAGTGACTGATGCGGGCTTGGTGTTGTCGTCTGCGGCGCCATGTCGACCAGTGCAGGATGTGGTCGGTCGGGGTGGGTCGGCG
>NZ_JBHVYE010000062.1:0-11913 GCF_042881135.1 Streptomyces sp. NPDC058284 | reverse complement strand
CTAGTAGCTCCGCTACAAGGACTTCCCGGCGCCTTGCGATCGCACGCACCAGACGACGCCCACTGATCCGACCGGGGATATGACACAGGCTCTAACCCCCCGCGCCCCGCCCCGCCTGCCGGGCCTTCGTGTGCCGGGTCGGTTCGGCCGTCGCGGGGTCCTCCGGCCACGGATGCTTCGGGTAGCGGCCACGCAGGTCGGCGCGGACCGCGCGGTAGCCGGTCCGCCAGAAGGAGGCGAGATCGGAGGTGACGGCGGCGGGCCGGCCCGCGGGTGACAGGAGGTGTACGACCATCGGCACCGTGCCGCCCGCGATCTCCGGCGTCTCGGCGAGCCCGAACATCTCCTGCAACTTGACGGCCAGTACGGGCTGACCGGGATCGGAGTAGTCGATCCGGATCCGGGATCCGCTCGGCACCTCGAGCCGCTCCGGGGCGAGCTCGTCGAGGCGGACGGCCTCGCCCGTGGCCCACGGCAGCAGCCGCGCGAGAGCCTGCCCGGCGTCGATCCTCGCCAGATCCGCCCGTCGCCGCGCCCGGGACAGCTCCGGCTCCAACCACTCCTCCACGCGCGCGTGGAGGGCGTCCTCCGACACGTCGGGCCAGGGCGCCCCGAGGTGCCGGTGCAGGAACGCGAGCCGCTCCCGCAACTCCCGGGCGCCCCGCGACCAGTTCAGGAGCCCCGTGCCCGCCTCCCGCAGCCCGGTCAGCAACGCCTCCCGCACCAGCCGGGGATCGGGGTCCCGCAACGGGCGCACCACCAGCTCCACGGCGCCAAGCCGCTCCACATGCCGCGCCACGAGCTCACCGTCGCCCCAGGCCACCTCGTCGCCCTCGGAGTACAGCGGGGCCGCAGCGTCCCGCGCGACGTCCTCGTCGATGTGCCCGGCGAGCAGCACGCGCGCGTGCCCCGCGCCCACCGGCCGGTCGGCCACGGCCACCGCGAGCCACTGCGCCTGGGAGAGCGCGGAGCCCTGCCGCACCTCCGCCCGGGTGCCGCCCGCCATGAGGTACGTTCCGCCGCCCACGCCGCGGGCCACCCGCTCGGGAAACGCCAGCGCGGCCACCAGCCCCGCGACCTGCTCGTCACTCCCGCCACCGGCTCCGCGGGGCCCGCCCGGCACCGACGAGGCCAGCCGCCTCGCCTCGGTCCGCCACCGCGCCGCGTAGGAGTCGGCGCCCCGCCGCGCCGCCCGCCAGGCGCCCGCAAGGTCGTCCCCGTACTCGCGGGGCGGCTCCTCGCTCAGCAGCGCCACCGCCTCCGCCGCCCGCCGGGTGCCGACACGCGGTGCCGCGTCGAGGAGGGCACGGGCCAGGCGGGGGTGCAGGCCCACCCGGGACATCCGCGTCCCCCGCTCCGTGGCACGGCCGCTGCCCGCCTCCACCGCCCCGACCGCCACGAGGACGTCTCGCGCCGCCGCCATGGCGCCGCCCGGCGGCGGGTCGAGGAGCGCGAGCCCGGTGGCGTCGGGATCGCCCCAGCACGCCGTCTGCAGGGCGAACGCGGCGAGGTCGGCCACCTTGATCTCCGGCGCGGGAAAGCGCGGCAGACGCCCGTCCTCCGCCTCCGCCCAGCACCGGTAGACGGCCCCCGGAGCCTCACGCCCTGCCCGGCCCGCCCGCTGCCGCCCGGCCGCCTGCGAGGCCCGCACGGTCGTCAGCGCGCTCAGCCCGCGCGCGTGGTCGACCCGCGGCTCCCTGGCGAGGCCCGCGTCCACGACGACCCGCACCCCGGGCACGGTCAGGGACGACTCGGCCACCGCCGTGGCGAGCACCACCCGGCGCCCCGGCGCGCCGGCGAGCACCGCGTCCTGCACCGCGGCCGGGGCCCGCCCGTGCACCTGGAGCACCTCCACGTCGCCGAGCCCCGTCAACTGCCCGGCCACCCGTGCGATCTCCCCGACCCCGGGAAGGAAGCACAGGACGTCCCCGTCCCGCTCGGCCAGCGCCCGGCGGACCACCGAGGCCACATGGGCCAGCAGCGCGGGGTCCACCCGCATGCCGTGCGGCGGCCGTACCGCGCGCGGGGGCGGCGCCCAGACGACTTCCACGGGATGCGCGACACCTTGCGCCCGCACCACGGGAGCGCCCCCGAGGACGCGCGCCCAGCCCTCCGCGTCGGTCGTCGCGGACGCCGCGACAAGGCGCAGCTCGGGCCGCAGCGCAGCCCGCACGTCCACCAGGAACGCCGCCACGGTGTCCGCGTCCAGGTGCCGCTCGTGGCACTCGTCGAGGATGACGACGTCGACGCCGGCCAGCTCCGGGTCCCGCTGGAGGCGCTGGAGCAGGACACCCGTCGTGACGACCTCCACGCGCGTGGAGGGCCCCACGACCCGCTCGCCGCGCACCGTGTAGCCGACGCTTTCCCCGGCCTTCTCGCCGAGGAGCCACGCCATCCGCCGTGCGGCGGCCCGTGCGGCGATCCGCCGCGGCTCGGCGACGACGACGCGACGTACGACGTCATCGGCGCCGTCGAGGAGACCGGCCAGGAATCCGGCGAGCGCCAGCGGCACCAGCGTCGTCTTGCCCGTCCCCGGCGGGGCGCACAGCACGGCGCTGCCCGGCCCCTCCAGAGCGGAGTGGAGGGCGGGCAGCGCGTCGCGTACGGGCAGATCGAGGGCGTCGTTACGAGGAGCGGTCACGCACTCAGTCTCGTACGCACACGTAGATGGCCGTCCCCGGGATCAGGTTTCCGCGCAGCGGCGACCAGCCGCCCCACTCCTGGGTGTTCCAGGCGGGCCACTGGGGCTCCACGATGTCGACGAGCCGGAAGCCGCCGGCCACGATGTCCCGTACGCGGTCGCCGATCGTCCTGTGGTGCTCCACGTAGACGGCGTTGCCCTCCTCGTCCTGCTCCACATAGGGAGTGCGGTCGAAGTAGGAGGCCGCCACGGAGAGGCCCTCCGGTCCTGGCTCGTCGGGGAAGGCCCAGCGGATGGGGTGGGTGGCGGAGAAGACGAACCGGCCGCCGGGCCGCAGGACGCGCCGCACCTCCTTGAGGACCAGGGTGGGGTCGGCGACGAAGGGCATCACGCCGTAGGCGGAGCAGACGAGGTCGAAGGAGCCGTCCCTGAAGGGCAGCACTCCCGCGTCGGCCTGCACCAGCGGTACGTTCCCGCCGATCCGCAGCGCGTGCTGGAGCTGGCGGTGCGAGAGGTCGAGCGCGACGGGGCGCGCGCCCTGTGCGAGAAGCCAGCGCGAGCACTGCGCGGCGCCGGAACCGATCTCCAGGATGTCCTTGCCCTTGAGTTCCTCGGGCGGGCCGAGCAATTCGGCCTCCACCTCGTCGAGTCCCTCCGGGCCCCACACGAAGCGGTCGTCCCCGAGGAACGTGCCGTGCTCGACCTGGTAGTCGTCGGCGTTGCGGTCCCACCAGGCGCGGTTGGCGCGGCTGCTCTCGGTCACGTCGGCGTCACGCCTGGTGGCCTCGGGCTCGGGCGGCTCGGATTCTTGGATGATCGGCTCCATCGTCGTAATCTTCCGTACTTCTCGTCGGACCTCGTCGCGAAGGGGGCGCGGTACGGCCCGTGTGGCCTCATGCGACAGGTTTTGTGCCGGGTATGCGGCGATCCGCCCCGGGTGTGCGCCTTCGCGCATTGACCCTGTCCGGCTGCCCCCGTATGCTACAAGTTGCGCTGCGAGCCTGCGCTCCTCAGACGTAGCAGGCTGCGCTCGTGTCTGTTGCATGTCCCCTCGGTTGTCGAGGCGCCTTTCGCTTGCGGAAGTCGCGCTTCCTAGGCTGTCCGGCTTCTGCAGATCGAAATCGGCTCCCGGCGTTGCAGTACCTACGACTTCAATGTCCGTACCGGAGCCCTAACCCACATGACGAGCAGCACCGAGACCACCGCCACCACCCCGCAGGTAGCGGTCAACGACATCGGTAACGAGGAAGCCTTCCTCGCCGCGATCGACGAGACGATCAAGTATTTCAACGACGGCGACATCGTCGACGGCGTCATCGTGAAGGTCGACCGGGACGAGGTCCTGCTCGACATCGGTTACAAGACCGAAGGCGTCATCCCGAGCCGCGAGCTCTCGATCAAGCACGACGTCGACCCGAACGAGGTCGTCAAGGTCGGCGACGAGATCGAGGCCCTGGTTCTCCAGAAGGAGGACAAGGAAGGCCGTCTGATCCTGTCCAAGAAGCGCGCTCAGTACGAGCGTGCCTGGGGCACGATCGAGAAGATCAAGGAAGAAGACGGCATCGTCACCGGTACCGTCATCGAGGTCGTCAAGGGTGGTCTCATCCTCGACATCGGCCTCCGTGGCTTCCTTCCGGCCTCCCTCGTCGAGATGCGCCGCGTCCGCGACCTCCAGCCCTACGTGGGCAAGGAGCTCGAGGCCAAGATCATCGAGCTGGACAAGAACCGCAACAACGTGGTCCTGTCCCGCCGTGCCTGGCTCGAGCAGACCCAGAGCGAGGTCCGCCAGACCTTCCTCACGACCCTGCAGAAGGGCCAGGTCCGCTCCGGCGTCGTTTCCTCGATCGTCAACTTCGGTGCGTTCGTGGACCTCGGTGGCGTCGACGGTCTCGTCCACGTGTCCGAGCTCTCCTGGAAGCACATCGACCACCCCTCCGAGGTTGTCGAGGTCGGCCAGGAAGTCACCGTCGAGGTTCTCGACGTGGACATGGACCGCGAGCGTGTCTCCCTGTCGCTCAAGGCGACGCAGGAAGACCCGTGGCAGCAGTTCGCCCGTACGCACCAGATCGGGCAGGTCGTCCCCGGTAAGGTCACCAAGCTCGTTCCGTTCGGTGCGTTCGTGCGCGTCGACGAGGGCATCGAGGGCCTGGTCCACATCTCCGAGCTGGCCGAGCGCCACGTGGAGATCCCGGAGCAGGTCGTCCAGGTCAACGACGAGATCTTCGTCAAGGTCATCGACATCGACCTCGAGCGTCGCCGGATCTCGCTGTCCCTGAAGCAGGCCAACGAGTCCTTCGGCGCCGACCCGTCGGCCGTCGAGTTCGACCCGACCCTGTACGGCATGGCCGCGTCCTACGACGACCAGGGCAACTACATCTACCCCGAGGGCTTCGACCCCGAGACCAACGACTGGCTCGAGGGCTACGAGACCCAGCGCGAGGCCTGGGAGACCCAGTACGCCGAGGCGCAGACGCGCTTCGAGCAGCACCAGGCCCAGGTCATCAAGTCCCGCGAGGCCGACGCCCAGGCCGAGGCCGAGGGTGCGGCGGCTCCGGCCGGCGCCGCTCCGGCCGCGTCCGGCGGTGGCGGCGGCGGTTCGTACTCCTCGGAGTCGGACGACAACTCCGGCGCGCTGGCTTCGGACGAGGCGCTTGCCGCGCTTCGTGAGAAGCTTGCCGGTGGCCAGAGCTGAGGCTCGCCTCTAGGCGGTTGTAGCTGAACACTGCGGGCCCGCATCCCTTCGGGGGTGCGGGCCCGTTGTGCGTCCCGGCCCGGGTGCGGGGCTGTGGGGGTCGTCGCGCAGTTTCCCGCGCCCCTGGAGGGCTCGTCCCTGCGGGACTTGCCCTCTACGGCGGGACTTGCCCTCTACGGCGTGACCGGGATGTTCGTCAGGCCCCGGCCGCCGGACACCGTGTTGTTCGCGTACACCGTCGTCTTGCAGCTGCCGCTCCGATTCGTGACGTTGATGGCCAGCTGCTTGTCGCCCGTCGCGCCCGTCAGAGTCGACCTGTTGCCGCGGAAGACCGTGCCGCAGCCCCAGCCGGACTGCTGGGTGTGGGTCTCGTAGCCGTTGTTCGTGGTGTTCTTGCCGGTGTTGTTCTCGATGACGTAGTCGTTGCCCTTCACGTCGACCCACGAGTCGTCGAAGTGGGCGCCGGTCAGACCCTTGCCGTCGAAGGTGTTGCCGAAGACCTTGCCGCCGGTGGTGCCCTCCTTGAGGTCGACGGCCTCGCCGCCCACGTCCGGGCCGATGGTGTTGCCGAGGATCTGGACGTTGTCGCTCTTGTCGGAGAGCGTGTTGGCGGTGCCTACGTAGACGCCCTCTCCCATGCCGCGGCCGTCGTTCCCGGTGTCGTGGATACGTGAGTTCTTGAGCACGCCGTCCCTGCTCGACTTGCGGAAGTGGACGCCCTCCATGTCGAGGCCGTGGACCGTGACGCCGTCCACGACGACACCCCTCGCGGAGTCGATCATGATGCCCTTCTGGCCGCCGGTGACGGTGAGGCCCTTCACCGTCCAGTACGCGGCGCCGTTCAGATGCAATCCGTAACCGCCACCGGCCTTGAGCACCGCATCGGACGAACCGGTCAGCGTGATGCGGGAGTTGGCGCCCGCCGCCACGGAGGTCTTGAAGTTCCCGGAGTAGGTGCCGTCGGCGAGGTGGATCGTGTCGCCGGGTGAGGCGTCGGTGAGTGCCGCCTTCAGTTCGGCGGCCGTGGAGACCTCGATGGTCCGGGCGGACGCCGGTGCGGGTGCGGCTGCCGCGGTGGCGGCCAGGGCTCCGGAGGCGGCCGTCGCGGCGAGCAGGGCGGTGACCGTGGTGGGCAGGGTTCGTCGGGCGCGCATGGGGGTGGCCTTCCCGTCAGGGGGCGGTGGATTCGGGCAGGGGGCGTCCGCATGGGGGAGAGTTCTCCAGACGTTCTACTACGTGAACGCCGTGTGCGGACCTGAACGTAGGTGAACGTAGAGGCGGTCCATGTTGGCGTCAAGGTATGGACCGGGTAAGGGAGTTCACGCATACGGACACCGCGGGGCGCCGAGGAAGCGGGCGTGGCCGGGAATGCCCGTGCCCCGGTGCTTGTTCTTCCCTACGAACATGAGGAGGAGCGGTCACAGTGCTTGATCCGCAGGGTTTGTACGCATGGGAGCCGAAGGGCCTCGCCGTCGTCGACATGGCGCTCGCCCAGGAATCGGCCGGACTGGTCATGCTCTACCACTTCGACGGATACATCGACGCGGGCGAAACCGGCGACCAGATCGTCGAGCGGCTCACGGACAGCCTTCCCGGACAGGTGGTGGCGAGGTTCGACCACGACCGGCTCGTCGACTACCGCGCCCGGCGCCCGCTGCTCACCTTCCGGCGCGACCGCTGGAGCGACTACGAGGTGCCGACGCTCGACGTCCGCCTCGTCCAGGACGCCACCGGCGCGCCCTTCCTGCTGCTCTCCGGGCCCGAGCCCGACATCGAGTGGGAGCGCTTCGCCGCGGCCGTCCAGCAGATCGTGGAGCGCCTCGGCGTGCGCCTGTCGGTGAACTTCCACGGCATCCCCATGGGCGTCCCGCACACCCGCCCCGTGGGGCTCACCCCGCACGGCAACCGCACCGACCTGATCCCCGGCCACCGCAGCCCCTTCGACGAGGCGCAGGTGCCGGGCAGCGCGGCCTCCCTGGTCGAGTACCGCCTCCTGGAGGCCGGCCACGACGTCCTGGGCGTCGCCGCGCATGTCCCGCACTACATCGCGCGTTCCGCCTACCCCGATGCTGCCCTCACGGTCCTCGAAGCGATCACCGGCGCGACCGGTCTGGTGCTGCCGACGGTCGCGCACGGCCTGCGCACCGAGGCGCACCGCACCCAGACCGAGATCGACCGGCAGATCCAGGAGGGCGACGAGGAACTCGTCGCCCTCATCCAGGGCCTCGAGCACCAGTACGACGCGGCCGCGGGCGCCCAGGACCGGGGCAACATGCTCGCCGAGCCGCTGGACATCCCGTCCGCGGACGAGATCGGCCGTGAATTCGAACGCTTCCTCGCTGAGCGGGAGGGCGACGCGTAGCGCCCGGTCCGAAGGCAGGCTCTAAGCTGCCGGTCATGCTGAAGGTGGGCCTGACCGGCGGAATCGGCGTCGGCAAGAGTGAAGTCTCGCGGCGGTTCGCCGCGTCCGGTGCCGTCCTGATCGACGCGGACAAGATCGCGCGTGAGGTGGTGGAGCCGGGAACTCCCGGTCTGGCGGCCGTCGTCGCGGCCTTCGGGCCGGAGATCCTGGCCCCGGACGGCTCGCTGGACCGGCCGAAGCTGGGCGCGGTCGTCTTCGCCGACCCCGAGAAGCTGGCCGCACTGAACGCGATCGTGCACCCCCTCGTGGGGGCCCGCTCCGCCGAGCTCGAACAAGCCGCTGCCAAGGACGCGGTCGTCGTCCACGACGTGCCCCTGCTCACCGAGAACGGCCTCGCGCCGCTGTACGACGTCGTGGTCGTCGTCGACGCGGACCCCGCCACGCAGCTGGACCGCCTGGTGCGGCTGCGCGGCATGAGCGAGGACGACGCCCGCGCGCGCATGGCCGCGCAGGCCACCCGTGAGGAGCGGCTGGAGATCGCGGACATCGTGATCGACAACGACGGTCCGCTGGAAGGGCTTGCGGAGCGGGTCGCCGAGGTCTGGGCGGAGCTCGCGCGCCGGGCACGCGCCTGACGGGACGCGGGAGGGCGCCGGGGGTGCAGCGGCGACCGGAGCCCGGAATAGGCGGGGGCGCGGCGGGTGTTGGGACCGGTGAGCCAGGAAAGGGAGCACGACGTGTCCGAGAACAGCCCGGAGACTCATGTCATCGATTTCCGTGCGGCGGAGCAGCTTCTCGCCGCCCGGGATCCGCGCGGCGCGGTGAAGCTGCTCGACACCGTCATCGCCGCCCACCCCGAGAACACCGCGGCGCGTCTGCTGCGGGCGCGCGCCTTCTTCGCGGCGGCTCAACTGCGCGCCGCCGAGCTGGAGTTCAGCATCGTCCTGGAGCGCGAGCCGGACAACGCCTTCGCGCACTTCGCGCTCGCCCGCACCTACGAGCGCGGGGCCCGCAGCGAGCAGGCACGGCGCCACTTCCGCCTCGCGGCCGCCCTGGACCCGCAGCCGGAGTACCTGGCCGCGGCCCGCTTCGACAGCGGCGCCGGCCCGGCCTGAGCCGGAACGAGAGGCCCCTTCGGGGGCCTCTTGAGCGGCTGCTCGGCTCTAGCGGCTGCTCGGCGGGTCGTATGGGGGGACGTCCTTGCCCGGCTGGTAGTGCGGGCCCTGACGCATGCGGTGCACGACCCACGCGAGGTCGCCCGCGACCACCAGCATCAGCACCCCGCACGCCGCCGCCCACCCCGTCCGCCCCGTGAGCGCGAAGGCGACGGTACCGAAGGTGGCCCAGGCCAGACCCCATACGCTGAACCAGAGGCGCATGCGCAGGGGACTGCGCGCGGTCATGGGTTCACTGCCTGTACGCATCATGAGAGGTCATCTCCTCCTCTCAGGATAAGCAGGGCGGGCGGAACGCGGAGGGCAAAGACGGGGAGCGGAGACGGGGAGGGGCGGAACGTGGGCGGGAACATGCTGGACGCGCTCAGGGCCGACGGAAGGCTCGCCGCGTGGCTCGAGGCACTGGAGAGCGCGCCGGAGCCGCGCGCCCGGGCGGTGCTGCCGGAGGCCGACGAGCTCCCGGAGGTGCTGCTCGACCTCGCGGTGCCGCACGAGGACATCAACGCCCTGGTGGCGCTCCGCGACCGGCTGTGGGCCGACCCGGAGGCACGGTGGCTCCTTGAGCGCTGCGTGGACGCCGTCGTGCGCGACATGGGGACGGTCGGCCGCGGCGGCCGTGCCCCCGTGCTGCCCGAGGCGTGGGGCGAGCTCGGGCGCTGCTTCTTCGTGTACGTGTACGTGGCGGCGCTGCCGCATGTGCGCGCGTACCACCGCGACCGCGGCATCCCCGCCGACGTCTCCCGCCACACCCTCGCCGACCTCGGACGTCACCTCGCGGTGCACCGCAGGGCGCACGGCGGCCGCGGTCTCCTCGTACCGGAATGGCTCGGTCTGCACTTCCGGGGCGAGCTCTACCAGGTGGGGCGGCTGCAGTTCCAGCGGGCCGTGCTCGGCCGGCGCATGGGCGGCGCGACGGCCGCGGCCGGGCACGGCGCGGGCCCCGGGGACCCCTGCCTGAACCTGCACATCACCGATTTCCGGGGCCCGTTGACGCCGCGGGCCTGCGACCGGTCGATCTCCCTGGCGCGCGAGTTCTTCGCGCGGCACTTCCCCGACGAACGATATGAGACAGCGGTCTGCCACTCCTGGCTGCTCGACCCGCAGCTGAGAAGCTACCTGCCCGCGCACTCGAACATCGTCCGCTACCAGGCGCGATTCCGCCCTGTGTACGACTATGACCAGGAGCCGGAGGACGGCGACCCCGTCGCCTTCGTCTTCGGCGACCGGGACCTCCCCGTGGACAAACTGCCCAGGCGGACGCGGGTGGAGCGGGCTGTCGGGGACCATCTGCGGGCGGGCGGCCACTGGTACATGGGACATGGCTGGTTCCCGCTGCGGGCCGCCGACGGGTGAGCGGGCGGGGAACGGCGCCGCGAGGTGCTTCGTTGGGCGGGCATGAGCCTGGAGATGCGTGAGGGATACGAAGGGGCGGGGCCCGGCGCGATCACGCCGGACGGTTGCGCCGTCGAGCTGTACGCGCGCCTGTCCGTCGGGGACGAGCCGGACGTCATCGAGGGCGCCGTGCCGCCCGGGTCGCACATCCTGGAACTCGGCAGCGGCGCGGGCCGGGTGACGCGGCCGCTCCTGGAGCGCGGCTTCCGGGTGACCGCCGTGGACGAGTCGGCGGAGATGCTGGAGAGGGTCGCCGCGCTCGACGGCGGGGTGCGGACGGTACGGAGCCCGATCGAGAAGCTGGACCTGGACGAGAAGTTCTCCGTGGTGATGCTCGCGTCGTTCCTCGTGCACAGCGGCGAGACATCGGTACGCCGCGGCATGCTGCGGGCCTGCCGGAACCACGTCACGGACGGCGGCTGCGTGCTGATCCAACGGGAGGGCGAGGACTACCACACCAATGTGCCGAGAGAGCGCGTCGACCCGGCCGGCTACACGATCCGGATCCTGTCGGCCGAGCCGGTCGGCGACGGGGTGAACGAGGTGCGCGCGGAGTACGTGTTCCCGGACGCCGTATGGACCCAGACGTTCCGGGCCAGGCCGCTCACCCGGAGCCAGTTCGAGGACGCCCTCGCGGAGGCGGACCTCAAGGTCGACAAGTACCTGACGGACGACGGGACCTGGGTGCGGGCGGTGCCGGTGGTCTGAGCCGCGGGCGCGACGGTTCCGGTGGGCGGACGTGGGGAGTGCGGTTCGCGGCGGCGTCGGAAATGAGGCTCGCGGCCGATGAGTTTCGCGTGGACGTCAGGTCTCTATGGGTGACAGTACGACGGCCCGCGGGATCGACGGGCCCCACCCACCGAGGAGACCGCGATGTCCGCCACCACCACCCCTTCCGTCGCTCCCGCAGCAGCCGCAGCCGAGGCGGTCGCCCCCTCGGCGGTCGCACCCGTCCGGGCCCGGAGCCGTGGCGCCCGGATCGCCCTGCGGAGCCTGCAAGTGCTGCTCGCCGTGTTCTTCGTCGCCGCGAGCGGGGCGCCCAAGCTGATGGCGCACCCGACCGCCGTCGAGGCCTTCGACAAGCTCGGGTGGGGTGCGCCGGGGATGTACACCATCGGCGCGCTGGAAGTGCTCGGCGGAATCGCGCTCCTGATCCCGCTGCTCTCCTCCCTCGCCGCCACGGCGTTCATCGGGCTGATGACCGGCGCGTTCATCGTGACGGTCACCGCGCTCGGCGGTGAGAACGCGGCGACGCCCCTGATCCTCGTCGTGCCGTTCGCGTGGATCGCGTGGGCGCGGCGCGAGGAGACGACGAAGCTGGTCGCCCGCCTGCGGGGGTGAGTGGAGGGAGGCGGTCCGGGCCACCTCCGACCTCTGATCTCCGACCTCCGATCTCCGATCTCCGCCGAAAAGTCTCAGCAACGCGCCCCTGGTGACGGGGCGCGTCGCTGAGACTTTTCGGTGTTCTGACCGAGCCGACCTCGCCGACCTCGCCGACCGAGCCGACCTCGCCGACCGAGCCGACCTCGCCGACCGAGCTGACCGAACCTGCCTGCGGCTAGGGCCTGTCTTTCGGATCTGTCCGGGGTCGCGGGGCCTGGCACGCACATCTGCGGCGTTGTCGTCGGTTGCCAACGCTCCGCGTTGCCGC
>NZ_JBHVYE010000061.1:6977-17231 GCF_042881135.1 Streptomyces sp. NPDC058284 | reverse complement strand
AACGCCCGGGCAAAGCCCTGGATCTGGGGCAGACCCGCACCGCCAACTCGCTTACTGCGACGCCGATACGTGTACGCCGTTTGAGGAACCCAGCACTAGACCGTGATCCGGCCTGGGTCAAGCTCTCCCGGCAAAAGCTTGCTGGCGTCACCTTCGCCCCCGGCCACATCTCACCGATCGCCGAACTCGCCCGTCAGGCCTTCGACCAGGCCGCCGTGCAGCAGTACGCCCATGCCGCGGCGCTGATGAGCCAGGCCGTGGCAGCAGCCGATGGCCCGGCAGAGCGAGGGGTGCTGCAAGAGCAACTCGCTGTGTACCAGAACTTCCTCGACCCTGCGCAGGCACAGCAGACGCTGGTGGGGGCCTTGCGGCACAACGCATCCCTGACCCGACCCCTGGTCGGGGTGAAGCCCACACGGATCAAGCCCACCGACGTCCAGGCCAATCTGGCCGCGGAGTTCCTGGCGAGGACCTACAAGGACCGCAACCGCTTCCTGCTGGGCGTCAATGCCCTCCTGGACGACCTCTCCTACACGCCCGGCCGGGAGGCGGCCTTCGAGGTCGCCCTGGAGCGGTTGGGCCGGCACCTCGGATTCGAATCGCAGCGCCCCGAACGCACGTTGGGTAACGGCCCGGACGTCCTGTGGGCCCTCGGAGAGCTGCGCTACTTGGTGTTGGAGGCGAAGTCCGGGGCCACTGCGGACAAGATCTGGCGCAAGGATGTGGAGCAGTTGTCCCACTCGATGAACTGGTTCCGTGACACCTACGACGCCACCTGCACCGCGACCCCCGTCCTGCTGCACCAGGGCAACACGCTGGACCGCAACGCCACGGCACCTCCAGGCTGCCGTGTCGTGACGTCACCCAAGATGACCGCGTTGTGCGACGCGGTGCGTGCGGCCATGAGGGCGCTGGCGGAGGGGGACAGCTGGATGAAGGCCGGCCCCGTTGGCGAACAGCTGTCCGCGAACCATCTCACCGCACCCGATGTCATCGACCGGTATGGGGTGGCGCCCAGGACCGCGCCCTGACGGCGGGAACGCAGCGGGGCTGGACGGGGCTGACGGTGGTGCGGGCATGACTCAGCTCTGCAGCCAGGAAGCGGGAGGCTCACCGTCTAGGCAATGTATGCCAGTTCGGGCGCAGTCCAGGGCGAAGGATGCCCAGCTGCGCGTGTGTTCGCTCAGCGACGGGTCACCCGTCATGTACTGCAGGATCGCCACGGTGTCCGGGCTCGCCGTGAGGTCGACCATCAGCAAGAGGGTGGCGGCCTTGTAGCGGTGGCTGTCTGGGACCGTGATGTCGCGGATCAGGTCGCGCAACACCCCTCTTGCTTCCAACAGTCCGCCCGCGGATGCCAGATCCCAGGCCGACTGCAGGGCCACGGCGGGTGAGATACGGCTCTCGCGTACCAACTGGTGCAGTACGTCGGCGCAGGAACGCGACAGCGGTGCGCGGTGGCGCAGCAGGAAGCGGACGGCGGCGACGCGGACATGCGGCTCTTCGTGCGCTGAGCGGGCAATGCGGGTGAGCAGACGTGAAGATCGCGGTTCGCTTGTCCATCCCCACTCGTGGAGTTCGGCGGCCATGACGACGCCCTCGATGCCGCGGCGATGCTGTGTCTGGTGCTCCCAGATGCCCTGAGCGGCGCGATGGAGATCCGGTCCCCATTCGGAGATGTTCCGCAGGGCTGTTTGTCGCTCGGCGTTCGAATCTGTCGCTCCCGCATGCCAGGTCTCCAGGTCGTCCACCAGACGATGGCGTACATCCGGTCCCATGGCCGCAAGGAGCCCGAGGGCCTCGAGGCGGGCTGCTGCGGGCAGGGCGACGTCGCCCAGGGTGGCGAAGAGCAGCTCGATCGCCGCACGGCATCCCTGCGGATCGAGCGTGTGGAGCGTCGCGGCCAGCGCGATGCGTTCCGCGGGCGAGGCGAGCGTGGTCAACTCCCCAATGACGGCGCGCGCCTGGCGGGCAGCTTCATCGCGCCCCTCACCGCGCGGCAGAAGCTCCACTGCCCGGCGGCGGTGAACAGGCGCCGCCGACGCATCCTGGGCAAGATCCAGCAGATGTTCGGTGGCCGTGTCGAAGGCCGAGAAGTCGATGAGCAGCTGGCACAGCTCAAGGGTGTCGTCGGGGAGGTGGGTGGCCTCGGTGACCTCGCGCACGAGACGGATCACCGGTGGCACGGCTTGAGGCAGTCGCCGGAGCAGGCGGACGGCGGCGCACCACGGCGACAGGCTGCCGAGGGGGTCACGCACCTTGGACGTAAGGAAGCGGACGGCGTCGGGCACGTATTGGCTGCCCAGGGACAGCAGGGCCCTGACGGTGCCTCGGGGGTCGGCGGACCCGTCCGCGCTCAGGTGCGACGCGAACAGATCACTGCCCATGGCGCGCGCGGTCTGGGCGGCCCCCACCGTGAGCCGTGCTGAGGTGCCCCGGAGCACGGTGCAGATCGCGGCGACCACAGGCTGGGCGGCAACCTGGTCCACGGGGCGCTGGGTTTGCGCGGTGGCGATGCGCAGGAGCTGCAGCGGCGTTGCGGCGGCGCTCGGGCGGACGATCTGGTGGGCGAGCAGCTCGTATCCGATCCGGGACATACCCTGGGGGCCGTGAAGGAGAGCCGCGGCAAGGGCATGCACCCGGCCAGATGTGGTTGAAGCGATCACCGCGCCGACCTCGATGGTGACCCCGTCCAGGTCCGCACGGTGCTCCTGCGGGTGCGCGCACAGCCAGCGTGCGACCGCATCCCACTGCTGCTCGGTCAGGTCGGGCTCGGCCTCCTCGGACAGGTCCGCTACGGCCGTACTCCCGTCCTCGGGCAGGTCCACCTGCAGAGTTCCGAAAACGATCTCTTCCCAGGGCGGGGCCGCCGCCCGGCGCGCCTGAGCTGTTGGCTCGGCCCGGCCGCGGCCGGGCGCCCCCAGGGCTGTCCGGATGGCACGGTAGACCGCCTGTGCTGTGGCCGCCGGGTCTGGCGGGTCACCCGGCGGTAGTCCCAGGGCCGCCCGTACCTTCGGATACAGGACGTGCCCCCGCGAGTCGGCCTCGGCACCCGGCGCGCCGGCGCGCGTGTGCGGCATCGGGTCTGGGACTTCGGGGAAGTCGAACTCGGGGTCGACCAGGCTCTGGAGTGCATCCTCGAGGTCGGAGCCGGGCCAAGACGCGACGAACTCGGTGGCCGGGGGCTGCCGGGGGACGAGCGTCGAACTGACCCAGGCCCCTAGGTCGCCGGAGTCGGCATGGTCCCTTGGCGGTGGGTCGCCGTGGACCGGGTGGCCTGACGGCGATGCATCGATCTCTTCGACGAGCTTCGCCGCCTGGCCGCGGACGTCGGAGAGGACCCAGTCACGCTCACCGGAGAGGCGAGCCAGGCCCGATCGTGCCGCGGCCCGCGACTGGGGGCCGAGGTCCATGAGCATCTCCGCCGCGCGGACCCGCTGCAGGCCGGTGAGATTGCGCTCGTCCACGATCGCAACGAGCGCACGCGTCGCTTCCGCCGTGCCCTGGCCGGCCCGCAGCAGCGCGCGGATGGCGGCATCGCGCAGCTCCAGGGGATAGCGCGCGGCGTCGAGCAGGCCCACCAGGACGTCGACCACCGCGGCGGGCGCGATGCGAATCGCATCGAGCACCTGTACCAACTGGTGAGCACCCGTCGTCCGTGACCGGGAAACCCAGTAGGTGAGCGTCTCGGCCAGCGCCTCGTGGTGGGCGGGCGTGCTGGGGGCACCTTCGAAGATCAACCGGGCGCCGAGTGCGCGGGCCCGGTCGTCCCCGGCGAGCAACCAGTCCAGCAGGCCGCCCGTGTCGGCGAGCAGCGCACGATGCAGCACGGCCTCGTGGTCCTGGCGGCGGTTGCCGGTCAGCGCACCGCGGAGCGTGTGCCACCACACCGGGTGGTCGGGATCGAACCTGGCGGGCAGCCGGCGCGCGGCGCCGGCCGCGGCCAGATGCTCGGCGAAGCTGCGGTGCACAAAGGCCAGGGCAGTGCCGTCCTGGGTCACCAGCCCGGTCGAGGTGAGGACGGCGGCGACGACATCGGGCCAGTCCGTCGGCTGCGGGTAAGGCTGGGATCCGGCCTCACGCAGCCACTCCAGGGCGGTGGGCAGGATCTCCGCACCCCGCAATGAGGCCTCCGCGCAATGCTCAAGCAAACTGATCCGGCCCGTGACCAGGTGGTTCATGACCTGATCCGCCTCCACCCAACCCGCCAGCCGTGCCCGCAGATTGGCCATCAGCTGTTCCAGCCGGGATTCGTACAGGTGCGACACGAACCGCTGGTAGAGAGCGAAGGCGGTCTGCGGCAGCGGTTGCCCGGCCCGTTCCTCGAAGACGATGGCGGCGACGGTGGCCAGCAGCGGGACAGCGACCACCTCTTCGAGGCGGGCCGCGGTGATCTGCGCGAGGAAGTCACGGGCCAGCCCGGGTTGGGCCCGAAACCAGCGGTGGACGAAATCACGGCGCTGGCCGCGCTCGAACGGCTCGATCTCGCAGCGGCCCAGGCCGTCTTTGGCCTCCCACCGGGCGTGTTCACGCGGGGGAAGCTGGCGCATCGTCAGCAGCATCCGATGCTTGGTCTCGACATCCATGAACCGCCGCAGCCGGTCGGAGAGTTCCGCGCGGTTCGCCGCATCCTCTACCTCGTCCAGACCGTCGATGACGATCAGCCATTCCAGCTGCCCGGCCGGACGCAGGCACACGTCCGCGCCGATATCGAGATGGAGACGGGAGGAGGCGGCGGTCCGGGCCGCGCCGGACACGGCCGCACGGAGCTCTTCCTCGGGCCGCCCGGCCAGTTCGCGCGCGGACACGCGGATCGGGATCAGTTGTGTTGTCTCGCCGCGATGTGGGCCGGGGAGGTGTACGAGGTCGGCGGCCAACTGCAGGGTGAGGGTGGACTTCCCGGTCCCGGGTGGTCCCACCACGAGTACGTGACGGAAGCGGGTCAGGAAGTCCTCGACGGTGCGCGGCGGGTGCTCCTCCTCGGCCTGGGCCACCTCGTTCCTGCTGTGGGAGCGGCCATGGGGCTTGTCGCCGGCTGCGAGTTGCTGGCGCACGTAGACCTGCGTGAGATCGTCACGATGCAGGCCCACCGACCGGTAGGGAAACGAACTGGCGGCCTGCCGCTGAGCCTCCAGCAGCATCCCGATACCTGGATCGAGGCGGCTCGCGGCGTGTTGGTCGCCAAGGAGCCGGTCGCGCAGCACGTCGCCGCGGATGCCGTAGCTCTGCCGGACCGGGACGGCCGTGGTCATGCTGCTGTAGGGGACCCGCTCATGCGCGCTGACCATGAGCCCCACCACCGCCGCCCGCTGGCGGTCCCACAACGGGCCACCGCTGTAGCCCGGTTGCACGGCGAATCCGGTCGGCGGGGCTTCCAGGACCAGCCACTCGCCGGCGGCTGCGTTGACGCGCAGGCGCACCACGGTGCGCGGGTCGGCATTGCCGCGCCAGGCCCACAGCTCGTCGCCCAGGTCCGCAGCGGCCAAGGGGGCCGGCCGCAGGTCAGCCGGCAGCGCCGACAGCGGCTCAAGTTCCGCAAGGTCGGCCACCCAGCGCCCGTCGCGTCCACGTACCGGCGGCGTGCCCGGTTCGGCCAGCCGCTGGGCCGGCCACCACCGCCCTACTCGGGCTTGGATGCGCATGCCGGGAACAGCGGGGAAGGCCACCGTCACCTCGGCCTGAGCGGGAGAGTCGGTGGTGAACTCGTTTCGGCCCAGCGCCAGGTTGATGACGTGCGCGCAGGTTAACAAGGTCGCCTGGGCCGGATCCCCGCCGTGGACGTAGGCGCCGCCGCCGATGACCCGCCCGTCACTGGCCAGGACGGTGGCGAACGCGCCCCACAGCGGGGCATCGGCCTCCATCACCATCGGTGTGCCCCAGCAGACGTCAAAGCTGCGGCCCTTCACCAGAGGCGACCGGAGCAGCGGGCTGCGGCGAGGCGGCAGGAGCCGAGGGCTGACGCTGGCCTTGGGAGGTGTTCCAGGTGGCGGTAACGGTGAAACTGGCCTCACCGCCGCTGACGACCGCGATCTTCAACCCCGCGGTCAGCTTCACACCGAACTCGATGGACAGCTCATCCGGGGCATGGCTCATTTCCTGCGCCCGGGCATGAATACCCGACAGGATCGGCGCCAACGGGGCGAACGCGTCGTGCAGCAACTGACCCGACCGCTGGATCACACGGGAGCCCGCACCCACCGGCCTGACCGGCACGTCGTCTTCCCACTGACCGTCCTCGGCAGCGTCACCACCTGCTGCGTCGACGGGAGAGATCTCCACCAGCGCCGAGGTGCCATCCTCGAATGCGAAATCCACAAACTGGCCCACGATCCCCCTGTCATGCCACCGAATCACTGTCGCGAAGCGTCAAGAGACTAGCGTCTGGCCGCAGTTGCCCGCAGGTCAGGTCGCTCCAGATGCTCGGCAACCCCACCCCTCGATGTCCCGGCAGACTCGTGCGCCGGGACTGCCACGGCAGCGCGCGGTGGAGACAGATAGGGGCGATCGCGGAGCTGAAGCTCTTCAGGTGCCGGAATTGAGCTGCTGCTTCTTTCGGTCGCGAGCAAATCCGACGAAACTGATGACCAAGAATTTGACTCCGAATGAAGGCACGAAGATTCCTGCGATGATCCATGTTGTCCCCCACCAGCCGCGATCTCCGTCAGGATCCATGATGGGAATCCACAGGAAGTTGCTCGCAATGAGTGACAGCCATCTGCCGGTTTCCCTGGGTATTCGCCCGGCCCTGAACTCGAAAAACATGGTCAGAGCCATAAGGAGCATGAACGAGTACAGTGCGAGCACCCACGGAACCGGGTTGATATCCGTAGAGCCCTCGACGAATCGGATTTGACGGGGCCACTCCCACAGCATGAGCAGGACCAGTACTTGGATCGGAAGGGATCGCCGCACGTCTTTTGCCAGGATGCGAAGACGATCCTCGTGCCGAAGTGCGAAGTCCGCCATGCTCTCGTACAGAGGGTTGGGTGCTGTCTGGGGGTCCAGTCCCTGTCTGGCGCGGACGGCTTCGGTCAGTGCCTCTTCCTGGCTCGCCGCACGGATACGCATCCTGGCATCGCCGACGTAAGCGGAAATCTCAGTGTAAAACTCGTGCACCGTTTCCGTGTCGAGTCGTGCGGTGTTGGATATCTGGATCCAGCCGGGGCTCGTATCCGTGGAGCGTAACTGGTCGGTGAGGTTAACCCAGAACAGTTGCTTCTTTTTCATATCGAATACCACGCCGATGATGGGGATGCGGCTCTGCCGCCAATCATCGAAATGATCTTCCACGGGTATTGCGTAACCGTGGGCCCGCTTGTATTTCTTCCCGCTTTTCACCTGGATGGCAATCCAATAGCCTGTTCGTTTGCCGCCGCGGGTGAAATTGACGATCATGTCCTCGCCGTGGTCGTTGCCTCCGTCGATCTCCTGAACGATGTGATCGTTTTCCTCCAGGAGTGCGCGCAGGGCGTTGACACCTGCCCTCTCGATCCGTCGGCTCGAACGAACAGTGGACACCGGCTCCCCCTCGAAATCAGTGACCATCAGGATACTGACCGCCGCTGACAGTCCACGGTGGTTGCGCCTCCCGGGGTGGGCCGGATCATCTGTCGGTCTGGGGTGCCGGGTTGGGGGATGCCTCTATGTCTTTCGTCAAGCGAGGTGTGGGGTGTGGGGTTCGTAGAAGGTGCCGTCGCGGAGCATCGCGAACAGCACGTTGATCCGTTGCCGGGCGAGGCGGAGGAGGGCTTGCGTGTGGGTCTTTCCTCTGGCCCGGCATTTGTCGTAGTAGGTGCGGGAGGCGGGATCGTGCAGGGCGGCGAACGTGGACAGGAACATCGCCCGTTTGAGCTGCCGGTTGCCGCCTCGGGGGGCGTGTTCGCCGTGGATCGATGTCCCGGATGACTTGGTCGTGGGGGCGAGGCCGGCGTAGGAGGTCAGGTGGGCGGCAGTGGGGAAGCTGGTGCCGTCGCCGACGGTGACCAGCAAGGTGGCGGCGGTCCTGACCGCGCCCCCCGGAATCGAGGTCAGGGCCGCGGAAAGAGGGTGAGCCTCCAGCAGCTGTCCGGTCTGTGCTTCCAGAGCTCGTCGTTGTTCGTGGACAGCTGCGAGCGAACGGGCCAGGGACGGGATCACGACGTCGAGGGTGCCGGTGCCCGGGACCACGACGGTCTGCTCGTCGAGCGCGTCGAAGACCTCGTCGATCAGTCGGGCAGCCATGCGCGGGGCCTTGGGCCGGATCACCTCAACGAGCCTGCGGCGGCCGGCCTTTCGCAAGCTGGCTGGGGATCCGTAGCGTTCCAGCAGCCAGGTCACGGCCTGGTGGTCCAGGCGCGGGCCAAGGACGCGCTCTAGGCTGGGGTGGAACTGGGTGAGCAAGCCGCGTATCCGGTTGGAGGTGCGGGTCGCCTCGGCTGCCAGGTCCTGGTCGAAGCCCACCAGCACGGTCAGCTCGGCGGTGATCTCGTCGGTCAGTTCCAACGAGCGCAGGGTGTGTGGCATGGTCCGTGCGGCGTCCGCGATCACCGCGGCGTCTTTGGCGTCGGTCTTGGCCTCGCCCGGGTAGAGGTCGGCGATGCGTCGCATCGAGAGTCCGGGCAGGTAGGCGACCTTGCAGCCGGCGTCCCGGGCGACGGTCAGGGGCAGGGCGCCGATGGAGGCGGGCTGGTCCACGATCACCAGGACGGTGTCGAACTTGGCGGTCAGCTTGTCGAGGACGGCCCGCAGTTTCGGCTCGCTGTTGGGCAGCTGCTTGTCGAAGACCTCCTTCCCGGCCGGGGTGAGTCCGTGCCCGTGATGGGCGCTCTTGCCGACGTCCAGACCGAGGAAGACGCCCACGTCGTCGATGTCGTCCAACCCATCCTCCCTAACGAGGTTCGTGCGGTGCTGGCCAGGGCGTTGGCGTCGTATGCGCGCATCCACGTTATGCAGACCTGCCGACTGCGAACGGCCGGGCATTGCGCTCGGCCAGGCGGTAGTCGGACCTCTCATCAGCGTCTCCAACGGCGCCTCTCGGGCCCGGCGACACCACCCCCCAGGTCATGCCTTCGACAGAGGGGACACAGTCATACCGGGCCCGAAGGCCAGCAGCCCCATTGCAGGGCCGCGGAAAACATAACGGGGGACGTACGTCGGTGTTCTGTTCGCGGGCGGGAACGGTGGCCGGGGTCTTCACGCGCTGTGTGTCGGTGACGAAGCCGGTCGGCTCTGGGTGGCGGCTCTCTTTCTCGCGGATTCGGCGCGGCGGTGGGGTGTTGGGGTGCTTGAGGATGCCGTCTTTCTCCCAGCTGCCGAAGCAGCCGTGGGCGGTGTTCCAGTGCGGGTAGTCATGTGGCAGGTGGCGTCAGGGGATGTTGGTGCGGGCGGCGTGGGGAATGGTGTCGAGAAGGTCACGCAGGTCGTGCTGGGGTGGGGTGCTGATGCTCGGCAAGTGGCGGTTCTTGCTGTCCCGTCAGCTCGCCGACAGCGGCTGCAGCAGGGCTGATCGGGCATCGCCGAGGGTCGCTGGGGTGTCACTGCCGTGCGCTGGTGCTGCCGGGAGGTGTCAGCCCGTGAGCGGTACGGCAGGGCGCGCGAGAGCGAGGGTGAAGCGGTCGGCGTGGACCGGCAGAGTGGAACCGGAGTCCCGGCGGAGGTTCACACGGCCAGCCGCCGCAGCCGCCGCAGCCGCCGCAGCCGCCGCAGCCGCCGCAGCCGCCGCAGCCGGCGCGGGGGCGGCAGCCGATGGTGTGCATCTGGCCCGGCGAGAGTGTCGGCGGGCGTCTGGCGGTTGGCCGGCCTGCCGTTCGGTATTCAGCCGGGCCGCTAGGCCGTTTCTTGTGGGTCACCTCGGTGGCCAGATGAAGATGGCGCGAGGTGGAGTCCGGCGGGGTGGATGGTGGTGGTCTTGTCGTAGCCAGTGGCCAGGCCGCGCCACTGTGTGCGCCTGGTGATGCACCGCTCGACTGCCGCCGTGGGTGTCCGCGCTGCTGGTCCTCTTCCCGCGTGCGGTGGGTGGTCTGCCCGGTGTGGCGGGGTCCGGCCGGGTCTTGCCGGGGTCTCAACTCGCTGCCGGGGTCCCGGTGGTGTGGGGTGGGTGCGGGGGGTGGGTACGAGTGGGGTGCCTGGCGTGGGTGGCCGGGCGGCGGGCCGGTGAGTGGCCTGCCCGCACCGTCCCGTGCCGTCCCGTGCCGTCCCGTGCCGTCCCGTGCCGTCCCGTGCCGTCCCGTGCCGTCCCGTGCCGTCCCGTGCCGTCCCGTGCCGTCCCGTGCCGTC
>NZ_JBHVYE010000061.1:0-6877 GCF_042881135.1 Streptomyces sp. NPDC058284 | reverse complement strand
CCGTGCTGGCCCGCACCGTCCCGTGCTGGCCCGCACCGCCTCGTGCCGTCCCGTGCCGCCTCGTGCCGCCTCGTGCCGTGACCTACGTCACTTTGGGTGGGTCTTGGTCCGGGGGTGGCGTCCGTGTCACTATTTCCGCACGACTTCCCTGCCCGAAGCCGTTTTGCGGGCGATGGGCCGAGTGTCGTATCCGCCGCCGGGCGCCGGCCGTGCCGGGTCTGTGCCCCGCCTGTGGCGCCGATCCCCCTCTCATGCTTTTCTGCCCGTGTGCCGTGGCGCCCCGGCGCCGGTGCTCTGCCCGCCTGCCGGCGGGGAGTTCTCTGCGCCGCAGCGCAGGAACGGACCCCGGGGTGCGGGGTGCGGCCGGAGGCGGGCAGGGGCCGGCCGCGCGGGCGGGTGCCTGATTCTCTGAGTGGTTCCGGGCGGGCGCGGTCTGCCGCGGCCGTCGGCCGTTGGGTGTCCGCCCCCCCGGCCCGCTCCGCGGCCTCCGCGGCCCTCGCGGTCCCTTCGCGGCGTGCCCGGCCGGTGGCCTGCTGCCCCTCCGCCTCTTCGTGCTCCTTGCGCTGTGCTGCCGCACCCTCGGGGTCCGTTGGCTGTTCCGCTGCTGGATCGCCGGCTGAACGTTTCGCCCCGCAAGACCTGTGCCCGCCCCTGCTGTGAAGGGTGCGGAGCGAGAGCGGAGGGGGCACCGGATGGGGGGCGGGGGCGGGCGAGCGGGGGTGGGGGGGGTGTTCCGCCGGCCTTGCGCAGTCCGTGGCGCCCGCACCCGCCGTGCCGTCCGCCCCCGTCCTTGTGTTCGCGCCCCCGCCTTCCGGGTGGCTCGGTTCCTGCTGTGCGGCGGCCCCGCGCCGTGGCCCCGCCGCCCGGCCCGGCCGGCAGTGATCCCGGCGAGGACCAGCACCCCGCCGTCCGCCGTCCTTGCCCAGGTACTGCGGGACAGCGTCGAGGCGCCGGTCACCGCGGCGGTGGGCGAGGACGGGCACCTGGCCGTCCGCCGTCCCCGCTCTCGTACCACGCCCCGCCCCGCCCGATGCCCGTGCTCTGTCCAGTTTTTGCTGTCCCGCCCCGTCCTGTCCCGACGCCCGTGCCTGGCCGGTGCTTGCTGTCCCGCCCCGTCCTGTCCCGACGTTCGTGCCCTGGCCGGTGCTTGCTGTCCCGCGCCGTCTGTGTCCCCTACCGCTCCAACGCCCGGGCCGGGCGCGGCATGTGTCTCTGCGTTCCGCCCTTGCCCCGCCTCAACGCCTGCGTGCCGGCCGGCACGTGCGCCCCTCTGCCCTTGCCCTCATCGTCTTCCTCGCTCGTCCGCTCGTCCGCTCGCCCGCCCCTGCCTCTGCTGCCGGATCACCTCCGTACCTCCCGCCCCTCAGCACCCGTCCCCGCTGTGAAGAGCACAGGACAAGGGCGGAGGGGTGCCGGGTGGGGGAGCAGGGGCAGGCGGGCGAGGGGGCGGGGGAGAGTTCGGTGTGAGGGTGCGCGCCCTGCCGTCCCGCCTCAACTTCCGTACCGCGTACCAGCCGTGCCCGCTCTGGCGCCTGTCCCGTCCTGGCCCGGCCCCGGCCCCGGCTTGGCCTGGCCCGCCCTGGCCAGCCCCGGCACCCGCACCTTGTCCGGCACATGCTGCCCCGCGCCGCCCTGACCCCGCACCGCACCGCACCGCGCCGCCCTGACCCTGCACCGCCCCGACCATGCACCGCACCGCGCCGCCCTGACCTTGACCCTGCATCGCGCCGCGCCGCCCCAACGCCCGGGCCCGGTGCGGCTTCTGTCTTTCCGTTCCGCTCCTGTCTTCCCTGACGCCCGTATACGGTCCAGCCCCCCGCCCGGCCGGCCTGTCCGGTCTGCCCGCCCCGCCCCAGATGCCCCAGCTGCCCCAGCCGGCCCGCCCAACCCGGCCCGCCCGGCCCAGCCGGCCCGGGTCACCCGCCCCGCTCCGCCCCAGCCGGCCCGCCCAACTGCCCCGCCTCAGCCGGCTCGGCCCAACCCGCCCTGCCCAACCCGCCCGGGCCACCCGCTCAGCCCGGCCCAACCGGCCCGGGCCACCCGCTCAGCCCGACCCGCCCGGCCCAGCCGGCCCGGCCCAACCCGCCCGGCCCGCTCCGGCCCGGCCCGGCCCGCCCGGCCTGCTCCGCCCGCCCTGTCCGCTCCGGCCCGGCCCGGCTGGTCCT
Organism: Streptomyces sp. NPDC058284; assembly: GCF_042881135.1. Classification (NCBI taxonomy): domain Bacteria; kingdom Bacillati; phylum Actinomycetota; class Actinomycetes; order Kitasatosporales; family Streptomycetaceae; genus Streptomyces; species Streptomyces sp. NPDC058284. Next base: position 4,712 of record NZ_JBHVYE010000061.1, on the reverse strand, counting down.
GTCTGGCCGGTGCGGTGTGGGTCCCGCCCGCCCCGCCCCGTCCTGTTCGTTCGTTCCGTGTCGCCTTCCGTCGTCTGCGGGTCTGCCGTCGTTGACGGGAGTTGTCCGCGCAGGCGGCGGAAGGCGGTGCGGCAGGCGTTGTCACCGCTGTCCCTTCCTTCTTCTGCCCCCGCCCCGCCCCGCCCGCTCCGGGCGGGGCGGGGCGGGGCGGTGTGCACCAGGTGGTGCACGTGCAGAAGGCAGACTCTAGAGAAAGTGGATTCCCGATATGCCCAGGCTATGCAAGCCGTCCGTGCGTGTACCGGAACACGTCATCACAGCCGAGGAGACGCTGCAGTTCGCCGAGCGGGCCCACGCCGGGAAGCCGCAGCTTCCCCTGGCGCTCCGGCTGATCCGCAACACGGGGGTGCAGAAGCGGCATATCGTGCAGCCCATCGAGCAGACCCTGCGCCACCCGGGCCTGACCGAACGCAACCGCCTCTACGAGGCGGAGTCGAAGAAACGTACCCCCGAGGTCGTCGAGGAGGCCCTGGCCAACGCCGGGCTCGGCGCCCGGGACATCGACGCGATCATCTACGTGTCGTGCACCGGGTTCCTGATGCCGTCGCTGACGGCCTGGCTCATCAACACGATGGGCCTGCGCTCGGACACCCGCCAGATCCCCATCGCCCAGCTGGGCTGCGCGGCCGGCGGCGCCGCGATCAACCGCGCCCACGACTTCTGCCTGGCCCACCCCGCCAGCAACGTCCTGATCGTCTCCTGCGAGCTGTGCTCGCTGTGCTACCAGCCCGACATGGACGACATCGGCTCGCTGCTCTCCGACGGGCTGTTCGGTGACGCGGTCGCGGCGGCCGTGGTACGCGGCGCGGGCGGTACCGGGATCGAGCTGGAGGCCAACTCCTCCTACCTCATCCCCCACACCGAGGACTGGATCTCCTACGCGGTGCGCGACACCGGTTTCCACTTCCAGCTGGACCGCCGGGTGCCGGGCACCATGGAACCGCTGGCCCCGGTGCTGCGCGACGTCGCCGCCGGCCACGGCTGGGACGTGGGCAACCTCGACTTCTACATCGTCCACGCGGGCGGCCCGCGCATCCTCAACGACCTCGCCAAGTTCCTCGACGTGGACCGCAAGGTCTTCCGCCACAGCTGGGCGACGCTGACCGAGTACGGCAACATCGCCAGCGCCGTCGTCCTGGACGCCGCCCTGCGCCTGTTCGAGGAGGACACCCCGATGCCCGACGCCACCGGCCTGATCGCCGGGTTCGGGCCCGGCATCACCGCCGAGATGGCCCTGGGCCGCTGGAACAGCGACACCCCGCCCGCCGCCGCCTGACCCCCCCCGCCCCACCCGACGGCACCTGCCATACCCGGCACACCTGCCGTACCCGGCACACCTGCCGTACCTGCCGTACCGGCACATCTGCCGTACCCGGCGCACCTGCCGTACCTGCCGTACCGGCACATCTGCCGTACCCGGCACATCTGCCGTACCGGCGTATCTGCTGTATCTGATCCGGGCCCCTCTGGGGGTCTTCGTGCCGCGTGGGAGAACGCGTGGCCAACGTAAAGGAAACCCATACATGACGGGCCTGATCGTCCCCCCCGGTGCGGGACGCAAGCTGATCACCCCGGCGCAGGAGGTGACCTTCAAGGCCACCTCGGCGCAGGGCTCGGCCATCTCCGTCTTCGAGGTCGTCGTGCCGCCCGGCTTCGATGTCGGCGCCCATGTGCACCACGAGTCCCAGGAGTTCTTCTACGTCCTGGAGGGCGAGCTGGATTTGATGTGCTTCGAGCCGACCGAACGCAGCAAGGACACCTGGCACCACTGGCGTTCCGCCGAGGGTGAGCGGGTCATCAAGGCGGCCGAGGGCGGCTGCATGTTCGTGCCGCCGGGCACCCCGCACGCCTTTCGCAACGCCACCGACAAGCCGGTGAAGATGCTCTTCCAGAGCTATCCCTCGCCCGACCACGAGCACTACTTCGAGGAGATCGCGGAGATCTGGGCGCGCGGCACCACGGTGGACCCCGCGGCCGTGGAGGAGATGCGCAAGCGCTACGACGTCGAGGAAATCACCCCCTTGCGCTACCAGCCGCCCGCGCCCGCGGACAACGGGAAGTGACCGCCATGAACACCCCCCAGACCCCCGCCCCCCAGACCCCCGCCCCCCAGACCCCCGCCGCCCAGACCCCCGCCTCCGCCGCCCAGGCCCAGGCCGCCGCCTCCCGGGCCCCCGCCTCCGCCGCCGGCCAGGCTCCTGCCTCCGCCGCCCAGGCTGCCCTCTCCCCGGCCGCCGCCGGTCAGGCGCCCGCCGCTCAGGCCGGTGCCGGCGAGGCTCCTGTGCCGCTGGTGCGGGCCAGTCTGGGCGAGGCCGAACTGGCCGCGGTCGCCGAGGTGTTCGCCTCGGGCTGGCCGGCCGGGCAGGGCCCGCGGGGCACCGCCCTGGAAGCCCAGCTCGCCCAGCGTTATGACCGCCACGCGGTGGCGCTGGCCAACTGCGGGGCCGCCCTGCACGTGGCGCTGCTCGCGCTGGGTGTCAGGGCGGGCGATGAGGTCATCGTCGCCGACTACACCTTCCCCGCGCCCGCCCACGCGGTGCGCTACCTCGATGCCGTGCCCGTCTTCGCCGACGTGCGCCCCGACACCCACACCGTGGACCCGCAGGCCGTCGCCGACCTGATCGGCCCCCGAACGGTCGGGATCATCGCGGTGGACACCGTGGGCCTGCCCGCCGACTACCGCGAACTGCGGGCCCTGGCCGAGCGCCACCACCTCTTCCTCATCGAGGACGCCGCCTGCGCGGTCGGCGCCACCTACCAGGGACAGCAGGCCGGCGCGCTGGCCGAGGTGGCCTGCCTGTCCTTCCACGGACGCAAGGGCGCCACCAGCGGCGAGGGCGGCGCCCTGCTGGCCGCCGACCCGGCCCTGGCCGCCGATGCCCGCCGGCGCTCCTCCTTCGGCATCGGCAGCATCTTCGACCAGTCGCAGATCGTGGGCCTGCCCATCCCGGAATTCACCGAGATCGGCTACAACTTCAAACTCTCCGACATCGCCGCGGCCATCCTGCAGGTCCAGCTCACCCGCATCGGCGAACTCCTTGAGCGCCGCACCGCCGTCGCCGAGCAGTACGCCCAACTCCTGGCCGATGAGGAACTGCTGACCCTGCCGCAGGTGCCGGCCGACCGCACCCACGCCTGGCAGTCCTACCTGGTGCGCCTGGACGAGCGGGTGGACCGCGCGGCCCTGGCCGCCGACCTGCGCGGCCAGGGCATCGGCTGCGGCCACGGCACCTGGGCCAGCCACCTGCAGCCCGTCTTCGAGGCCAAGCAGAGCTGCCCCGTCTCCGCCGACCTCTTCGCCCGCCACCTGGCCATCCCCATGCACGCCGAACTCAGCACCGCCCAGATCGAACGGGTCGCCGGCCGGCTGCGCACCGCACTGCACACCCACATGGCCCCCGCCCGGGCCCGGAAAGGCACCGCATGAGCGAGAACACGAGCGACAACACGAGCGGGAACACGAGCGGGAACACGAGCGGGAACGCCCCGGCGCCCGACACCATCCTGCGTCTGATCAACGGCTACTGGTCCACCGGCATCCTGGGCGCCGCGTGCACCCACCGCCTCTTCACCCACCTGCAGGAGGGCGCAGGCACCGCCGCCGCCCTGGCCGAGCGTGCGGCCATCTCCGAACGCGGCGCCCAGACCCTCCTGGACGGTCTGCTCTCCATCGGCCTTGTCACCCTGCACGAGGGCCGCTACCAAAACAGTGCCGAGGCCGCCGCCTACCTCGTCGAGGGCCGGCCCGCCGACCTCAGCGCCATGGCCCGCCTCAAACTCACCCACATGGGCAGTCTGATGGCGCTGCCCGAGGTGGTGGCCGCCGGCGGCCCCGTCACCGACCCGGCCGTCGAGGTCGCCGACAACCCGCACTGGGGCCAGGTCGTCACCGCCATCGCCGCCCAGTCGGTGCCCGCCGCGGCCCTGGCCGCCGACCTGCTGGGCCTGGACGGGGCCGGCGCCGTCCGCATCCTCGACATCGGCGGCGGCTCCGGCATCTACTCGGCCACCTGGCTGGCCCGCAACCCCGCCGCCCGCGCCACCCAGCTCGACTGGCAGCCCATCAACGCCATTGCCCGCCGCCAGCTCACCGAACGCGGCCTGGGCGAGCGTTTCACCTGCATCGACGGCGACTTCCACACCACCGAACTGGCCCCCGGCGCCTACGACATCGCCCTGTACTCCCACATCGCCCACCAGGAAGGCCCCGAGGACAACATCGCCCTGTTCACCCGCTTCAAGGACGCCCTGGCCCCCGGCGGCGCCCTGGTCGTGTGCGACTACGTCGTCGAGGACGACCGCAGCGGCCCGCCCTTCCCGCTGCTGTTCGCCTCCGAAATGCTCCTCAAGAGCACCCAGGGCGGCACCTGGCGGCGCACCGACTACCACAGCTGGCTCACCAAAGCCGGCTTCAGCGACATCTCCTTCCACTCCGCCCCGCCCGCCACCCTCGTCATCGCCCGCTAACCCCCCCCACACACACACACCGGCACACCGGCACATCCCGAAGGACAGAAGGACATCACCGTGGAACCTGTCAACGTCGCCGTCATCTACTACAGCGCCACTGGCAACGTGCACACTTTGGCCCAGGCGGTGGCCGAGGGCGCGGAGAAGGCCGGGGCGAACGTGCGGCTGCGCAAGGTCGCCGA
>NZ_JBHVYE010000060.1:0-18328 GCF_042881135.1 Streptomyces sp. NPDC058284 | reverse complement strand
ACCACCACCCCGGCCGCGACCACAACACCAGCCTCAGGCGATCCATGTCCAGTACTGATTGTTGGAGCCACTGTCTGACCACAGCCGCTGACGGTTGCTGTCCATGTCCAGCAGGAAGCGGTGGTTGTAACTTATTCTGTACGCTTCCAGGTTTTTGATGTGCTGGGTGTAGTTCACGTTCATCTTGAACCCCCACCTCTGTTGGCCGGTGCCGTTGCACGTCCACGTCTGGACAGCCGCGCCGCCGGTGAGGTTGTTGGCGTCCGCGTCCAGGCACTGCCCTGTGGCAACGTTCACCGCCTCGTACCAGGTGCCGCCCGCGCCTTCATCGCCTGCGGGATAGATCGTCCATTTCTGCGAGTCGGTGTTGGCGCAGGGGGCCAGCGCCGTGCGTGCGCCGGTACCGCCCGTCGCGGCGACGCAGTAGTTGCCCCACCCGTAGTTCTTCAGCCGGAACGTCCCGACCGGGGAGGCCGCGCTGGCGCTGCCCGCACCTGCCCCCATCAGTGAAGCCAGCGCCATAGAACAGACCGCAGTGGTGAGGGCCAGTGTCCTGCGTACACGCAGGTGGGAATTTCCTTTCCCCGGAGAAGGCTGGGACGCTGCCGGGTCCGCGGCGCCGGCCGCGAGTCGGTTCCTGAGCTTCATGAGTTCCCCTTTGTGTGCGATCACTGCCAGGCATGGCCGCTCGGCTTTCTCGTTGTGGCCGCTCGGGCCGGCCTTGGGCGAAGCGGCACGATCAGGCTGTCGGGTGGCCGTGTGGAGTCTGGTTTCCCGTAGCATCGCGCCGTGGTGTGTACGCATCGTTTCGGTTGTGCCCGGCCAGGGGTAGCTTTCGTCATGCACGCGCAAAAGCCCTGATGGAGACGTCAAGTGCACGGGGGGCCAATCTTGATACGGATTCACCTCGGGACCGCAGGCTTAGGCAGCGTCAGTATCTGTGCCTTCCCGGATTTCGACGCGGAACTGACCGCTGCCGGGGTGGCTTACGTCCGAAGTGGGCGGCCTCAGGCCTCGTTGGCGCAGCTCTATACGCGTAGCTTTGCGCCGGAGCTCGGTGACGGTGTCAGCCGCCTGTACCTCTCCCACTTGTTCGCCCGGCGCAGTCCCACGCCTTTCACCAAGGCCCTGGCTGAGGGTGAGGAACGGGCCCGCAGCGTCTTGGAGAACGCTGTTGCCCACGTGCGCAGCACCGCCATCGAGCCGTATCGCTTGGGCATTCGATCCGCGGTCGCGACCCGAGCCGTCGGCCTCTCCCAGATCTACGTCGGCAGTGGTGCCTCGGCAATGCTCCAGCACCTCGGACACGGAGTCGGGTTCCGTCACGGCGTCCTGGAACTGCCGACGGCCTTCGACGCGGACCTTGAACTCGGCCAAAGATCCCTGCAGATTCAGGCGGTAGCACTCAGTCGACGGGTCACTTTGGCCGAGCCGGCCGGCGGTCAGCTGACCGTCCGGATCCCCGCAGGGCCTGCCCCGCGCATCGGGCCGGGACAACGGGCAGCCCTGCGCACGCTACTGGGCGCCAGCAGAGCGGAGGCCCTGGCGAGCATTGTCCTGTCCGGAGGTGCCACGGGCCGGCAACTGGCCTCCCTGCTCGGCGTATCGGACGCCGCAGCCAGTCGGCACGCGGCGGTCCTGCGGCGTGCCCACCTGATTCAGTCTCTGCGGATGGGGCAGACCGTCACGCACGTCGCGACTTCGCTGGGCTACCGCCTGGCGCAGCCTGAAGTACCCTCCGGGCTGTGATCGCGACAGGGTGTGCCGGTGGCGGGGTTCGTCGTGGTGGCTCCCCCGCTGGTGAGCCACCACGTTGGTGTGCGGTTACTTGCGGACCGGGCAGGCTCCCGGGGCGGCGACAGGCCGGTCCGCACCAGCTCGTGAACACCGACACCACCCTCCACCTGGCCGTGCAGCCCGGCCTGCTCACTTCCGCGCAGGAGCGGAACCTGTACGAGAGCGGTCACCGCGTGGCCGGGCTGAGATAACCGGCGCCCATCGCCTAGATCAGCCCCGGACACGAGCAGTCGCCGGAGTGCCTGGCCGCGGTGGTTCACGGCGGCCAGGCACTCAGTTGGGGCCGCCCGGATAAGCTTGTTCCTTAGCATCGGGCTTGATCGCGTTCGATTAGGGTCTCGGGCCGTTTGACTGTTTTGCCCACGTCGTAGCGGGTGGCGGGGTGTCGGTTTTTCGAGCCTGGTGGGCGTCCGGGGCCAGGGCGGGCGGGTTTGGGAACTCCGGCCGGACTGGCGAGCTGGGGTCGGATGTTCCGAAAGCCTCGGCGTGCTCGGGTCGGGGTGACCGCGGCTCCTGAGCGGGCGGTCTTCTCCCAGGGCTTGCGCTGGTCGGTGACGATCGGGGCGGCGAGCCGGAGCTGAGTGTGGGCTGCGATGACAAGCCACGTCCACCGGTCCGCCGCCTCCGGGTTCCGCAGCCTCGGACGGGTCCAACCAAGATCCTGCTTGAAATACCGAAAAGTGTGTTCCAGGTCGAAGCGGCGCAGGTAGCAGTCCCATAGTTGGTCGACGTCGGTGGCAGTGGCACCGGTTTTCGAGGACCACAGCCACAGCGGTGGTCCGTCGCGGTCGCCCGGCAGGCGCTGGACCTTGAGCCGGATCAGGGTGCCCTCGACCAGGGGGAGTTCGCCGGCGTGGTCGATCCACGAGGAGCGGTGGGTCAGCCGGGGGTGGACCCGGTCCCAGGCTTGGGTGTGGGCCTTGCCGTAGCGGTCGGTGTCGTTGACCGTCACCAGTGCAGGCTCGGGCCAGGTCTCCGGCTTGGCCAGCCGGAGTTCCAGGCCGTGCCTCCGTGGGCGTCCCAGGGGCTGGTAGGTGAAGGACAGCGGCCGTGGCGGAACCCTCAACACCCGGTCGGAGCGCAGGCGGCCGACCAGTTCGACGGGCAGATCCCGCAGCACCCACGCCAGGCGGGTCACGTCGTAGCCGGCGTCCATCACGACCAGCATCTCCTGGTCGCCGGTCCGCCACTGGCCGACGCGGACCAGACGCTCAACCACCGCGCGCAGCTGGGCGGCGGTGACAGCGGTGGCGTCGTCCTCGGGGCCCAGGCGGACCGCGTCCAGGACCGCAGTCCACGACGACGGGCCCGGAGACAGGGCGGCGACCAGGGAATAGGGCCAGCCCGGGATGATCTGAGCGGTTTCGCGGGAACGTCCGTGAACGTGGCAGAACAGCCGCTCCGGCGAGCAGGCCGCGTCACTGCGCAACCACGGGGATACATCCACGCTCAGCACGATCCGCCCGCCTTCGAAGCGCGGCAGCGGCAGGCCGGCCAGCAGGTCACGCAGCCGGTCGGTGTCCAGGCGGCCGTCGTTCAGGGCCGCGTACAGGGAGCCGTAGCCGCGACGGTGCTCGGCGGTCAGCGACAGCTCGACCGGGGTGCGGTCCGGACGGTCCGCACACAACAGTGCGTCGGCGAGGTCGAAGAACGCGTCCGCCCGCACCGTCAGGCACCTGTAGAGGTCCGTCCGGAAGCGTGAAAGTTCCTCGAACTCCTCCCGCCCACCAACCCGTTGCAGCACACTCATCACCGCGGCCTTCTTCGTGAACTTACTGATCTCCTCGCAGAGTCCAGGATCACGAGAAGGCCGCCTCCACGTCCGGCGATCACTCGAATGAGCGACTTCCTGAGCGCGGATCATCAAGCCCGATGTTAAGGAACAAGCTGAGTGCCTATTCCTGGTCCTTGCATGACAAGTCGAAGGTCTTTTAGTGCAGATCAGTGGATAGCCTGATGGTTCCTGCTCGCTCAACCTGCCGGGGAGAGTAAGTGCCCAGTCTGATCAGTGCTGTTGACGTCCGTCCGCGTGTGCGCCACAGGACCATCCAAATTGGCCCGATCCCCTTCGAGGAGGCGCCTGCAGAAGACGACATCGTCCAGATCCCGGGAGACGGCTGGAGTCTTGCTTCTAGCGACAACGACTTCTTCCCGTTGGTGCGGTTGGAGACATGGGACGGTCCCGCTGCCAAGCCAGCAGGCTCCTGGGAGTACGACCGAACTTTCCGTTCCCCGATGGAAGACCGCCTCGAAGTCCTCGACCTGCACGGCTGCACCTATGGGGAGATCGCGCTGCGGCCAGGGCGATATCACCTGCGCTTGCTCTGCCGAGGGCGGGATCACGTGGAAGCCCTGGTTGCGCTTGAGCCATTTCCGCCGGAAGGCCCTCATGAGGATCCGCTTGAGGTGTGGGTCGTCCAGATGTGGCCTGATCCCTGACAGCCCGAGTCGCACTTCCCTTGCCGCTCCCGGCACTGGCGCCGGATGCGGCGCACGCGGGCGAGGACCGAGGCGGTGAAGAACGACATCGTCGCGAACTGCCCCCATTGCGAGGCGAGTTGGACGTCCGGGGTCGAGCGTCCTGTCTCGGCGGTGTACTGCTCTCCCCGCTGCCGCAAACGGGCCTGGCACAGACGGCGCACGCCGCCCGGGACAGTGTGAGGCCGACCGGCTCGGGATGGGTCGCATGGAGACGGGCCATCGCGTGCCACAGGTCTCCCGGGTCGCCGTGCCTGAACGGCGTGTCCGCGTTCTGCTGCGTGCTGTGGTGCCTGTGAAGCCTCATGGCTGCCTTCCGGTCGATGACGTCGGAATACCTGAGTACGCCGTGGTCAGGGCGCAGTGCGCGCCCTGACCCTCGTCATCCCGCCGGGTGGCGCGGCGACTTCGCCAGCCGTCCCGGCTGGCGCCACCGGCTTGGTCCGCCGTCGAGTGCAGGACCTGTACGAGGCGATCCCCACCCAGCACCACCACGAACGCGCCGTACGGGAACTACGCGACGTCGTAGTCGGCTGACAGCGACCGCTTCCACGGCGGGGCCCGACAGCCAGATGGGCCGGATAGGTGAACGACGGGCCCCTGGCGTAGCCCGGTCGGCGGGTTGTCGGTTGTGGGTTCAGCGGACCGACCGGTCCGCGCACGGGGCCACGTCTGCGAGGCCATCATGGGACGTCACAAGCAGCACAAGCCACGCCGCCCACGGGACGAGAGCGGCCAGCCGACCACGGAATGGTTCGGCACCGTGTTTTCAACAGAGGGGATGCAGCACTTGGATGTCCGCCGGTCCGGCAACGGCATCCTGATCACCTCGTCCCCTGCCGTGATCGACGGCCTTCCGGCCTCCTGGCCGCTGCGCCTGCGCAACGACGTCGACGGCGGGCTGAACGAGGTGGGCGCGGCCCTCGCGGCCGGGCGCGGCCACGTCTTCGGCGTGACCGAGAGGCCCCGACACAGGACCGTTCTGACGTTCATGCCCGACCACCCCGAGGAAGGCGTCGGCACGCTGGCCCGGGTCCGCACCCCTGAGGACCCGGACGGCGACGTCGTCTTCGAGCGGAGCGCGGAACGGCCAATGGGGCTGTGGGCCGAAGCCGGGGAGAACCTTCTGCGGATCGTGCCGCTGCTCGGTCCGGATGCGCCGTCGGCGGACGAACTCGAGGACTGCCGGCTGCGCCCCGGCTGCTACCGGCCCGTCTACAAGAGCTCTTCCTCGCACACCTTGATCGGTGCCGGTCCGATGCCGGTGATCGGGCTGTGCAGGCTGTGCGCCGAAGGCGTCACGCTTCGCTCGCTGCGCCAGGCCAACGGTCCCGTCGACCCGCAGCAGCGCGCCGTCCTGGAGACCGTGGCCGCCGCTATGGCGTAGCCGGGCGACCAGCTCTCGGGCAAGTAACCGTTGTGAGGTGGCTTGCCCGACCCTGTCAGCGGCCTACTGGCTCGGGGTAGCGCTCGCGGCGCCGGTCCGGGTCGTCGACGCCGATCTCGTGCCAGGGCTCGCCGCGCTGGAGCCGGGGCAGGGTGTTCACCCACACCGCGACAGCGATGCCCTTCACGTCGTCGGCAAGCGCCAAGAGGCGGTTGTCGAGCAGGTGCTCCTCCTTGCCCCCCAGGACAACGTGCAGCCGCGGGAAGGTCTGGGAGCGGGTGTAGCGGTGGCGCTGCCAGAACGGGAACGTGTTGCCGATCGTGCCGCGGGCGCCTTCCCAGACGCGGTGCCCGGCGTAGCGCTCGTAGTCCCAGACCTCACGTGCGAGCCGGGCCTGGGACATGGTGCCGTTGTCGAGCTCGAAGAGGCGCACCTCGCTGGTCTTCGTCGGCAGCGCGAAAACAGCGTCGGTGTTAAAGCTCAGGCCGGTCTCCTTGATGGCGTGGTTGACCTCCACCTGCCAGCCGGTCAGATGCTTGCGGCCGCCGTAGGCGAGGATCATGTCCGTCACCGCGACGCCGTGCGGACCGAACCCGGCCTTCACCGCCTTCGCTCCGGTGCTGGCCCTCGGTCGGGGAGGCAGCTCGTTGCCGTCGGCCAGAGCCTTCTGCCCCGCCGAAGTCAGGTTCCAGATCGGATGCTTGCCCGCCTTGCCGTTCGTCTCCGCCAGCCCCAGCTCCGCCAGCCTGTTCATCGCCCTGCGCACGTACGACCGCCCGTCGGCCTCCTCCGCCGTGATCACCTCAGCCATCTGCCGCACCGTGGCTATCCGCACGCACCCCAGCATCCGCAGCGCATCGGCACGCACCTTCCCGGCCGTGGGAGTGGACTTCTTCCCCTTCGCCGGTATCTCAGGGGCAGGGAGAAAGGTGTCGGCACGCCGGAAGCCCCCCTGGCGGGCGGTGTGACCTGCGGTGATCGGAACGACGTTGGAATCGTTCGCGGCACCGTTCACGGCACTGGATTCCAGGCCGCCCGGCGGGCATTCAGCACCCCTTGACACGGTCTGGCGCGGCCCCGGCTCGGGCTGCCGGGTGCTGCTGATGTACGTCATGACAAGGCTCCTCACGCAGGTGACGCGGGGGACCGGGTGGAAGTCCCCGTCACCTGGTAGAGGTGTGGCGAAAGTCGACGGTGTGACACTCCACCGAGCGCCGTTACCGAGCCGTGATCATCAGGCAGGAGCGGCTATGGATCAACTGGTCGGTGACCGGCCTCGGGGCCGTCAGCGCGCCAGTCTGAGGCGAGCCGTCTCTGCGGCAGGGGGGGGCGGCTTCGATCAGCCCGAGTTCGCCAGCAAGCGTTCCTACAAAGGCATCTACCGCCTCGATCGCAGTACTACACGACCAATCCGCCGTTCTCCGAGCCCAGAAACGTCTTCGTCCCCATCATCGGGTCGTCCAGGTCCGGTAGATCGGCTCCTCCGCACTGGTTAAAGGGGCTGCTGACAGGAATGCCGGCGAAGTGGCCGTCGACGGTTCCGGCACTGCTGCGGGTGACGCCGGCTGCCTGAGCGCTGTGGTGGTTGATGCACCCGTTCCCGAACGCAGGCGATAGGACATCGCCGATCCCCCCGGCCCAGGCCGGGCCAGCTAGCTGACTCGCTCCCAGCATGGTCACTCCGACAGTGATCCCATGGGCCAATCTGCGCATCCTCATGACGGGCCCAACGACCAGTCCACGGACCGGTTGCGCCAGCTGATCGGCGTTCAGCCGATCAGGGCGGGACGTGAATCTCCCGGACGGTGTCGCTCAGGTCGGGGAGCCGGCCCTCCCGGCGGGCTCTGGCCAGCTGCGCGGACAGGCGGCGGTACATCGGCGGCGTGTGCGGCAACACGCCCTAGGCGGCCAAGCGGTACATGACCTGGCGCAGCGTCACGGCACTCTCGTAGCTGTGCACGATCTGACGGGCCCGGTCCACCACGGCCGGCCACCGGATCCGCTCCCGGGCCATACCGGTACTTGTACCCTTCCACGCCTCCCGGATGGGAGTGTGTGCCGCCCCGTGCATGCGGTCATCGCAGGCCATCCTGGCCGGGCAGCGGGAGCAGCATGGCGTGGAACAGTGGCGCGTCCGCGATGCGAGGGCGGAGGTCTCCGAGGGTCTGCCATCCCCAGCTCTCGTACAGCGCGTGGACCTTGGGGTGACTCTGGTCGACCAGGAGCGTGGCCCGTTCCTCGGTGCGCGTGTCGAGCAGTGCGTCGTGCAGGCGGCGGGCGGTGCCGGTCTTGCGCCAGGATTCGCGGACCATCAGCTCGGACAGCGCGTAGGTACGGGTGCCGGTCTCGGCGACGACGTCGGCGGGTACCTCGGTGAGCAGTCCGCGCCACCACCGGGCGTCCTTGGGCAGGGGTGCTCCGTAGGCGTAGCCGACTGCCTGGCCGTCGCCGGTGTAGCCGATGACGCAGCTCCAGCCGGGCCGCTGCGACCAGCCGTCCAGACCTTCGGCGAAGCGGTCGACGGAGGCGAACGGATCGTTCTCGGCGGCCTTCGCGTAGACCTCTGCGTACACCTGCAAGAGCAGCGGGCGCAGCTCGGCGGCGTCACGGTGGTCGTAGTGCCGTATGACGATGTCGGTCACGGGTCTCCTAGGCGGTGGCGAGGGCGTGATGGACGGCGGCGAGCCGGTCGCTGATGTGCCGGCTGCTGAGGGCGGAGGTGTCCGCGGCCGCGGCGGTAGTGCGGGCGCTGTGCAGGTCGCCCTGGGCAACTTTGAGTTCGGCGAGCTGGACGCCGTAGTACGCGCGGTTGCGGCGCATGTTCGGGGAGATGAGCTGCAGGGCCTGGGCGGTGGCGACTTCGGCGTCGGGCAGGCGTCCCATGGCCTTGTGGGCGATGGCGGACAGCCCGGCGATCTCGGCGGCATCCAGGAAGCGCAGCCAGGGTGGTGGGGGCTCGGCGGTGTCGAAGCGGTCGTGGGCGGCCTCGGCGGCGAGGACGGAGCGCGCGGCGGCGCGGTAGTCGCCGGCGCGGGCGTGGCCGATGGCCAGGCGGGAGTGGAGCAGGGCAGCGATGCGCGGGTCCTGACGGGCCTGGCGGGAGTCGAGCGCGGCGCGGTTGATCTGGAGGGCCTCGCGGTGGCGGCCTTCGGTGCGGGCCTGCATGGCGAGGTTGGACCAGGCGCGGGCCTGGCCGCGCTTGTCGTCGGCGAGGATCGCGCTCTGCAGGGCGGCGGCGTGGTACAGGCGGGCCTGCTCTTCCTGGCCGTCGTCGTGCGCGGCCCATCCGGCGGCGGAGTACAGGCCGCTGATGGAGGCGTGGAGGGCATTTTCGACGCCGGGTCCGTAGGTGCAGCCGTCGACGGCGTCGCGCAGTCGGCTGATGTAGGTGGCGGCCACCGCGAGGAGCGGGCCGCCGCCGATTGCGAAGAAGTGCGCGTCCAGGCGCCCGATGGCGTTGTCGATGCGCTGGATGTCGGTGAAGGTGAGCCGCCCGCTGACCGGCGTCTCGTCCAGTCCGAGGGCCAGGGCGACGGACGCGGCGGTGGACCCGACCACGAAGGTGCGGCGCTTCACATCTTCCTCCTCCCGGTCGGCGGCCCGGGGCGGAGGGGTGGGCAGGCAGCTGGAAGCGCCGCGGGGAACGAAGCCCATCGCCTCGGGAGGCCGGTCGAAAATCTCCACGAGAGGCAGAAGGTAACGTGCGGTCGGCCAGCGCACCTCGCCCGCGACCCAGCGCCGCACGTCCCGGTCGGTGCATGCGCCGGGCCGTCCGAAGATGCGCCCGCTGATGCGGTTGACCTCCTTGGCCAGCCCTCGGTGGCTGTACCCGTGCTCACGCAGCAGGTCTTTAAAGATCACGTTGCGCTGTGCGTCCATGAGCGGCCCCCGGGGCGGGTGTGTCCGTGGGCGACGGTAGTCCCGCCGCACCGTCCGGTAGGTAAAACTGTCCGCCTCTCAGTCGGTAACTGCCCGCCTTTTGACCTGATCCCACCCGCACGGATGGGAGTTGTCTGGACGGAACGTGACAGGCAATCAGCAGGGAGAGCGCCGTGGCGAACACACCCGCCGCCGGCCAGACGGCGAAGAACACGACCAAGCCGACCAAGCCTCCGGCGCCGACGTGGCACGAGCTGGCCCGGGTCACCGCCCGCAAGGAGATCCGGTGGCAGCGCGGCGGAACACGCACCCACTGGCTGGCCTGCGGCACCGGCTGGGACGTGGTGTCCGTCGAGCCGATGGCGGCCGGGCTGCAGGCACTCGCCGCGATGGGTGCGAGCACCCGCCGCGGCTACTGGGTCATCGCCGACCACCTGCGCGACCGGCTGTACGTCGCGGTGCCGACCGGTTGTGGTGACGCCTTCAAGGACATCGGCGGGGTGCGGCTGCTGTCCAAGGGGCACCAGCTGCTCATCCCGAGCACGCACGAGGACGCCACGGTCTCCGCGGACTGGATCAGTCACCCGCGCGGCAGCAAGCCGCCCGCCCTGATCGACGCCGAGCGGTTCGCCGCCCATCTGCGGGGCACCAATGCTCCCACCACCCCCGAGAAGGCGCCTGCCTCGTGAGCGACCGTCACAGTGCGCTGTACGACCCCGCGGGCGTAGTCGCCGCGGAACTGCCGCTGGATCGCACCACCCACGAGCAGCTGTTCAGGGCCGTCCTGTCGTGGTCCGACCCGCAGGTGCTGAAACCCGACGAATACCAACAGATCGGTCTCCTGCTCGCGGGGGCGGCACACGCCGTCGCCGACGACGTACGCGAGCTGGCCGAGCATCTCCCCCAGGACGACGGGCTCCGGCTGTTTGCCGAGCTGATCCTGCGGGAGGCCGACGGCCGTCTGTCCCAGCCGTGCACGAGCCTGCACCGGGTGCAGAACCGGGCGCGGCTGGTCCGCGCCCTGTACGAGGGCCTGGACCGGCTACAAGCCGCAGTTCCCACCGACGAGACGGCGGTCGTCGTCTCTCCCTGAGCCGTCTCCCGGCGCCTCCCCCCGAGGGCCCGGGCGGCGAACGAAGCCCCCGGCGAGCGCCGCCGGGGGCTTCTCCACTCAGAACGTCAGCGCGACATGCGGGGACAGGACGTAGCGCAGTCCCTCGAGGAGGGCCGGGCCGTGGCGCACCAGCGAGTCCTCGTACTCGTCGTCGGGGTCGTGGATGACGCGCAGGGCGCGCCACCGGACGGCGACCGGGTCGGTGGGGTGCTCGAGGTAGTGGCCCGCCAACTGCAGGTGGGTCTCCCATCGGGGAGGCTGCCCCAGCCCGACGCGCTCCACCTCCTGCCACCGCTCGTCGGTGAAAGCCGCCCCACACTCGGTACACCTCGGACGACGGGCGTAGCGCAGGAAGGGCTTCTGCTTGGCCCAGCCGGGAAGTGGCTCCGGGTGCTCCTGACGGTCGGCTTCTTGAGCGACGGCGCTGGCCTTGTGCTTGCAGGCATCGCACAGGTGCGGATGGGAGTCCGTTGGGCCGGTCCAGTCCGTCGCCTGTGCCGCCTCCCATCGTTCGTCGGTGAACTTCGCCCCGCAGCCGGCGCAGACGGGGCGGCGGGCCCCGCGCTCAACCACCTTGACCTCCCTACAGCTGGTCCCCCCTGCTGGGTGCTTCCGGGGGATGCATCCCGCCACCGTCCTTGCTGTCCACTTCGCAGGTGCGCCCGTCGTAGGACTGGTCATTGGGAATCAACAGCACTGCGTCAACCTGCTCAGGGTGCTCGACGTCGAGCCAGTCGTCGCCCGTGTGGGGATCGTCCGCCGGACCGAACGCCTGGGACGAGGACACCGTCTGACACCCCAACGCCACACGCTTCTTGTCGACCGCGCAGGCGTCCACTGCGGGATCGGAATATTCATCGGCGCCGTCGAAGCGGAAGCGGAAGTGGACCTGGTCACCGTCGGAGGGCACCTGCGGATGGGGTTCAGGGCGCCAGTCAACGACCGCGGCGGTGACGCCGAGAGGCTGCCCATCCGTGCCCACGACCTGCACCCTGACACCAGCCTTACCGCGCTCCGCCGTCGTGTCAGTGCAGCCCAGGGAAGAGCAGCCGGACAGGGCGATAACCACCAGCGCCAGCGGGGCAACGGCGAACACCCGTGCAGGTAACACTAGATGACCTCCGGTCGCGGCGGGGCGGTGGAGTGTACCAGGGGTCTGGCAGATGCGGGTGGTGACGACGAGCGCCTGCGGCGGCGGAGCCGAAGCGCAGAGCAGCCCAACAACTCCGCGTACCAGCCGATCCCCGGCGATGGGGCGACGACCCTCGGCAGGGTCGTGGCGGTACTCCGGCTCACTGAGCGCCACGGCTTGGCTCCCTGAGCCCGCACGTCACACCGAGAGAAATGGATCCGGACCCCGGCCCACGCTGTCACCGCGCCGCGCACCAGCTGGCGGAGCAGCAGGCTCACCCCGGCCACCGGAACACCCGAGCCCAGTCACTCCGGCACGCATTATCGAACTCCCGTCGGAGGCAACACTGATGGCCAGCCGCCAACACCCGGGGCAACACCCGCGCCGCCTTGCCGCCGACGGGCGCGGGCTTGCTCAGGGTGACCTTGGGCTTGCCCGCGCCCGCCGGCGACTTGCCCAGCTCAGCGGCGCAGACGCGAGAGCCAGCCGGTGGCCTTCTGCTCGGGCACGGCCCGGTCGTGCTCCTGGTCCTGCTCAAGGCGCTTCACCTTCACGCCCGGCCAGGCTTGCTCCCAGTCGTTCTCGTGCCGCTGGTCGCAGGCCCCGCACAGCGTCGGTCGGGGTTCCTGGGTCGTGCCCCAGCCGACGCGCTCGGTCGCCTGCCACCGTTCGTCGGTGAAGTCGGCACCGCACTGGGTGCAGACGGGGCGCCGGGTGTTCCGACGGAAGTCGTGGGGCCCCGCCTCCGGGCGGTCCGGCTCCTGGTGCTCCCGCAGGCCGACTGCCGGGCTGGCGGCAGCCGCGGTGGCCATCTGCTTGCAGCCGTCGCACAGATGCGGGGGGGGCGCCCCAGTCCTTCGGCTGTGTCGCCTCCCAGCGTTCGTCGGTGAACTTCGCCCCGCAGCCGGTGCAGACGGGACGGGGGGCCGGGCCTCCCGCTGCGCCCGGGACTCGGAGAACAGCATGACCGTCTACGCCGGAGGACCACCGCCGTACAACGGCACCTCCGTCGGCAAGAGGTCGTCCCGGACCCGCAGCAGCCGCACCGGGTGACGCCAGCGGCCCGCTGCGTCCAGGGAGACGTCTGCGGCGACTTCGGCGGAATACGTCAGCAGGACTCTTCGCGGGAAGCCCCAGCCGGTCGGTCCCCGGCCACCATCGGCCCGCACCGTCACGCGCTGGATCCTCACCGACCCCGATGCACTATCCGAAGGCGACCGGCTCCAGCTCAAAGCCGTCTTGGCCAACTGCCCTGAACTGACAGCACTCACCGGGCACGTGCGCTTCTTCGCCCACATGCTCACCCAGCTGCAAGGGGAGCGACTCCCCCAATGGATCGAAGCGGCCAGCTCCACCACCGAACTGCCCAGCCTCCGCCACTTCGCTCAGCACCTCATGCGCGACCTTGACGCCGTCACCGCCGGTCTTACCCTCTCCTGGAACTCCGGCGTCGTGGAGGGCCATGTCAACAGGATCAAGATGCTGAAGCGCCAAATGTTCGGCCGCGCAGGATTCGAACTCCTCCGTAAGCGGGTTCTATTGGCGTGACCGAGCGTCACACGACCACATGAAGTGGACCAGAGCCCCAACTGACGTTCATAGCCACTCCGGACCATGGGGAACGCGGAGGCGAGGTTGTCCAGCTCAGCGAGCCGGGCCGTGCTGATGATCCGGAACATGACGACGTCCTCTCAGCGAGCCGGGTGATTGTGGTTGTGGTTGTGCAGGTGGATCAGCGGGCGGAGGGACAGGCCGCGCAGGGCGAAGAAGCTGCCGATCGTCCAGGCCAGGACGCAAGGGCGGCGGCGACGGGGCGGCCGGCGGCGGGGGCGGCGTCCCACACCATGAACACCGAGCAGGCGCCATGTGCCGTCCAGGTCAGCCGGGCATCGACCGCGCCTGTGAACCAGGACAGGACCAGGGAGACGATGCCGACGCCCTGCCAGATGACGAACGCGCTGGTCGCCGTCAGCGGCAGGTCGGTGGTGTGCGTGCTCAGGTTATGGACGGTCTTTCGCTGACCGCTGACCGTCTCAACGCGCTCTGCGAGCCGGTCGTTGAACCCCCGTCGTTCGCGCGGAGCGCGGGGGCAGCGACGTCCGGCACGCCCGCTCGGTGTCTGACGGTGAGCCTGCGTAGGCCCACCGAGTACACCATCCGGTGCGCCGAAGGACAGAGGGCTCTTGTCCTGGATGGCCATCGTGCGGCCGATGGCAACGCGTAAGCCCTGAAATGTGGTTACTTCAGGTAAGGGCAGAAGGTCCCGCGAAACAGGGACGTTTGCCGGACCCACCTCAAGGCGATCTTCCTTATATTCCTAATCGGCCGTCAAGCGCGTCCAATGCAGGCGGTTCTGGCTACCCGTCAGGACTGCAGTGTGACGGGTGGCTTAACGCCAAGCATCAGAACCCAGCAGAAGAGCAGGAGAGTGCGGCGTTGGTGGCACAGCAGGCCGTTCGCTTTGCTGACGGTCAACTCCTGCATCACCAAGGGGAAGTATCCATGAACCATACGCGCCTTCGTATCGCCTTAGTTTCCACTGTTTGCGCTGCTGCTGTCGGAATATCCGGCATCGGCGTCGCCAACGCTGCCACCGTAAGTGGTGATCTTCCTGTGGCTTCCGCCGCTGTGGGTGAAGTCACCCAGGATCAGATCAACGAACTCAGCGTCTACCTTGAGGCGATCTACGACGGTAAGATCAACGATGCTGAGGGTAAGTTCGACTACGAGAAGACGCGCTCCGATTACGGAGCGGAATTCGCCAACGCCCTGGCTCGAGAGATCGCCCACCTGGACACATCAGGGACTGCTCCCAGCCAGCGCAGCTACGCGTCCTGCTTGCTGAACGGCGTTGGGCTGGGTGGCCTGTTGGGCTCCAGCTCTGCCATCGTGAAGGCCCTCGAGGGCAAGGAGTGGAAGAAGGCGGCCCAGCTGATCACCAAGGAAGCCGTCAAGCGGGGTATCAAAATCGGCGTGAAGGGCGGAGTGGTCGGTTTGGCAGCCGCTTTGGGTGGCTACGCCGTTTGGTGTGCCATGCCGTGGAGCTAGACCCGCTCGCTGCGGGATGACGCAGCTGCACGATGAGCCGGGTGGGCGGGGTGTCGCCTGCCCACCCGGTCTCAGGGGATGTTGCCCCGTACCACCAGGCGAAGCTGCGCGAGGTATTCCTCGAAGCGCTCGCGCCCCCTGTCTGAAAGACGAACCTGCGTCACAGGCCGACGCCGCTCACGAAGCTTCGCAATCTCCACCATCCCCTCCTGCTCCAGGATGCTGAGCTGACGTGACAATTCGGCAGCAGACAGGTCCAGCGCTTCGCGAAGATCGGCGAAAGTCACCTGTTGAACATGGCGCAGCGAGCCGAGGATCGCCAAGCGGATTGGCGAGTGCATCACCGTTGTGAGATGCGCGCGTGGCTGCTCGGCCGTCATCCTCAGGGCCTCCATCGCAGAACCAAGTAGACGAGGAAGCTCGCCGCCGGAAGAGACGCCGCGATCCACGAATCAGTGGAGGGCGCAGGGTTGTCCCAGAGAATCTTGGAGCCGGGGGCTCCGACCATCATGGTGGAAAACACCAGCACTGCGCTCTCCGCCGCGGTGTGGGGCCTACGTCGCGTGGCCCTCAGGTGGAACCAGTACCACCCGATAATCACGGCCGTGGCTGCCGCGATTGCGGTGACACCGAGCGCAACAGGAACGTCGTTCATGCTGGTTGCTGCCATTACAGCCAGCACGGCAGCGGAAGAGAGCACGCCCAGAACGCACTCGCGAATGCCAGCCCCTTTGTTCAACTGCGGCGCTCCTTCGATCAACCTGAGCTGCCCCTCCGCATCAAGTTCGCGTTCCAAGGCTGATTCCTCCCTCGGTGTGGTCCCGACTAGTTTCAATAGTTGCATCTAGTTACGTAAGTCGCAAGTAGATGGAGGGAGCGTAAGTTGCGCACCCCTTGCTCTCGCGGGTCGGGGCCTTGTCGTGAGGTGATGAACGCCCAATTCAGATGAGCTTCGGCATGTTTGGCAAGGAGCTCGTAGCCCAGCAACCTGCCGGTCCCCGCACCGCAGGCATCGATTCAGGCCGACCGAGCCGACCGAAGCCCCGCGGCCCTTGCCGCCGGTGCACCGAGGGCGGTGAGGCGCCAGTGGGAACGCGCCCGGCTGCTGAGCTGGGCGACTCCTTCTTGGGCTTCGAGTGCTTCTCGGAAGCGAGCGCTTTCGAGCGTGACGTACTGGATCTGGGCAGCGGCCAGGGCGAGGGCGGCAGTGAGCTCGCGGTTGCGGGGCTCTGGTCCACTTCATGTGGTCGTGTGACGCTCTCACGCCAATAGTAGGACTCCGTTAAGTCTGTCTGACTCTTGGTGTTCGGGTGGGCAGAGGCTGATGACAGGTGGTGCAGATGCCGGTCCAACACCTCAGGGTGTTCTGGAGGGTGTCGGGGATTTGATAGAGGGTGAGTCCGGCCCGGGCGCTTTTGGGGACAGGCGTCGTTCGGTGAGGAAGGCATGGGCGGCGGTCACGAGGGTGACGTGGTGGTGCCAGCCGGGCCAGGATCGGCCTTCGAAGTGGTCCAGGCCCAGGCCGTGCTTGAGTTCGCGGTAGTCGTGCTCGATGCGTCAGCGGATCTTGGCCAGACGGACCAGATCGGCCATCGGAGTGTCCGTCGGCAGGTTGGACAGCCAGTATTCGGTGGGTGACTCGGCCTCTTGGGGCCATTCGATCAGCAGCCAGCAGTCGGGCAGGATCCCGTCCCACCAGCCCTGTTCTGCTGAGGCAGCGGATTTGATCGGACGCTCGACAGCTTTACCGGCCGGCCGGACACGGACAACAGCGAAGCGGGAACGTAACTCCCCTCGCGAGCCATGTCGCCAGGCGAGCGTGGTGAAGGCTTCTGGCTCGAGCCCCGCGGCAAAAGCCGCCACTGAGGGTGCGGGGTCGCGGTAGCGGGGCTGGGGCCAGCAGCCGGCCGGCCCCTTGCGGGCCGGGGCGTGAGGCTCGGCGTCGAACGGGTGGGCCGTCACATCGGCCCGGATGGCCAGCACGTAGGCGAGTTGGCGGTCATCCAGCGCGGCGCGCAGGCGGGCGTTGGTGCCATAGGCGGCATCGGCCACCACCGCAGGAGGCGTCATGCCCCAGCCGGCGAGGGTGTCGAGCATGTCGAGCGCCAGACGCCACTTCTCCCGGTGTGTGACCTCGGGCGGGACGAGGGTCTTGGCCCGGCGGACGCTGTCCAAGGCCCACTCCTCGGGAAGGAACAGCTGCCATTGCAGCGGGCAGGAGGCGGTGTCGCTTGCCGCGTGGACACTGACGGCGACCTGGCAGTTGGCGCGTTTGCCCACGGCTCCGCAGTACTGCGGAGCCGTGGCGACCGACATCCGGCCGTCCTTGGGCACCGACACATCGTCGATCACCCAGGCCGCCGGGCTGACCAGCGGCAACAGACGTTCATTGATCCGCCGCTGCACCGGCACCGGATCCCACGTCGACTGATTCACGAACTGCTGCAGGTTCTGCTCGTTGCCGTCCGGCAGCCGAGAGGCCATCGCCTGGATCGACTTGCGGCGGCCATCCAGCATCAGACCCCGCAGATAACAGTCACCCTTGGCCCGCTGATCCTTACGCGGCACCGAGGCGAACACATCCGCCACGAACAGCGCCAACATCGCCCGGAAACGGTTCATTTCATGCGCGTCCATACCACCAACATGCTCGTGATCAGGGCATTCAGGAAGACCTAACGGAGTCCTATTAGTGCTGGGTTCCTCTTTGGTTGGGTATATGTCTTGTTGGCGGGGTAGGTGATGGTGCTCGGGGGTGGGTGCTGGGTGATGGTGTTACGGGCACGACCGGGGCGTGACAAGAACGAACGGGACGTCGTTCGCCGCTTGTCGCGGGCACGGAAGGCTCCGCGTGATGCAGTGATGCGGGCCCGGATGATCGAGCTGAGCTGGTCGGGGCTGAGGGTGCCGGCGATCGCGGTGGAGTTGGGCTGCAGCCAAAAGACGGTCCGGCGCTGGCTGCACCGCTTCAACCGCTCGGGCCTGCAAGGCCTGGATGATCTGGGCGGGCAGGGCCGCAAACGACGCATCACCGAGGAGGAACGCTCCAGGGTCATCGCCCTGGTCAAGACGGTGCCGCCGGGGCGGCTGCGGTGGGAGCCGGTCGGGGAACTGTGGGCCTTCGACGAGTCCGGGCCACCGGAGTGGACTCTGGATTCCCTGGCCGCGGCAGCGCGGGCCGAGGGGATCGAGGTGGGCCGCTCGCAGGTTCGCCGCATCCTGCTCGGCGAGGGCGTGCGCTGGCGGCGCACCCGGTCCTGGACGCGGTCGAAGGACCCGGACTTCGTCCCAAAAGGACAAGGATCATCGGGCTTTACACCCACCCGCCCGACGGTGCGACGGTGATCTGCGCCGACGAGCTGGGGCCGGTGATCCCGCGCACCTTCCCGCCCGCGCCGGGCTGGTCACCGGACGGGCACCGGATCAAAGCGGAACTCGACTACAGCCGCGGACCGGAGAAGACCTGGGTCTACGGCGGTCTGCGGCCAGCCGA
>NZ_JBHVYE010000059.1:0-19006 GCF_042881135.1 Streptomyces sp. NPDC058284 | reverse complement strand
CTACGAGCGCAAGGCCGACCACTTCCTGGCCTTCACCAGCATCGCCTGCACCCTCATCTGTTACCGCAGGCTCGCCAAATGAGATGTCCTCTAAGGCACGGGCTAGATGCCTCAGAAAGACTGAGACCGCCCAGGTTCACTGACCGGACAGTGATGGCCGGTCCGCAGCAGCAGCATCTGCTGCTGCGGGGCGTGGTGGCGAACCACGCCATGCCGGCAAGGGACCAACGCCCGTAACCGGCTGCCGCGTCTTGGAGGCGGTGAGCTAGGCGGGCTCACCGCGGGATTTCACC
Organism: Streptomyces sp. NPDC058284; assembly: GCF_042881135.1. Classification (NCBI taxonomy): domain Bacteria; kingdom Bacillati; phylum Actinomycetota; class Actinomycetes; order Kitasatosporales; family Streptomycetaceae; genus Streptomyces; species Streptomyces sp. NPDC058284. The sequence goes on along the minus strand of NZ_JBHVYE010000059.1, from coordinate 18,713 downwards.
TTCTGGACTTGCGCTGGGCGGCCTGCTCCAGGATGCGCCGACGCGTCCACCGTCGGCGCCCGTTCTGGCGCCCGGCGTTCTCGGCGACTGCGTCCGTGGTTTTCAGCAGTGGCAGGTTGCCCTGGGAAAGACTGCTGGAGAAGGAGCCGACGGTCTTGTATCCCAGCAAGGAGGCCGCCGCCGTTGCCCCCAGAAGCTCGTCGGGATCGCCGTCGACGGGAACGTCGGGCAGGGGTGGCGCCGCTTTGTTTGTCGTTCGTCTTCCGTGGCCTGGCCGGGTGGCCATCCAGTGCAGCAGGGTCTGCACACGCCACAGCTGCCGGCGGTAGGGGTTCTCGGCTGTGCCCAACTCTTCGACGACGTCCGGGTCGGGGAAATACCCCGGGTGGTCGCGGACGAAGGTGGTGACCTGGTTGGGGTTCTTGTAGCCGAGGAACCGTGAGGCATCCGCCGCGTTCAGCAGTTCTTGCGGATCGCGGGCGGGCGGTGAGTGTTCCTGGAGCCTTGACGGCTTGCGGTGGGCGAACCACTCGGTGACCTTCGCGTGGTCCCACAGGCGGGCGCGGCCGCGCATGTCCGCAACCTCCGGAAACGGCACGCCGGCCGCGTTTTCCGCGCGCTCGGCGTACAGGCCGCTGATGCGCGCGGGCGTCAGGCCTTGTTCAGCCGCGATCTCGGCAGCGTCGGCCAGACGAGGCTCACGGCGCGGGGCCATGGCAGAACCGCCGTTCTGTCAGGAGTGGGCCGGCCTGCCCGGCCCGCAACACAAATAATGACAGGAGTTGCGGTGGGGGGTCCAGTCCGCAGTTCAGGGTTTTTCCCGGACGGCCGTGCTCATGGCTCAGTCCTCAGGGATCAAGCACACGCCGCGCCGTGCGGCGTCCTCCGCCATTTCCGCGTACGCCATGGCGGCCGGCGTCATCGCCCACTCGGTCATGGCCAGAAGCAGGATCACCTCGTCGCGGTCCTGCGATGCATCACAGGGCATACCGGCCGTGGCCGCGGCGGCTAACAGCTCCGCGGTGGCCAGCCCGCCGAGGCGCGCTGCCACACTCCGGTGCAGATCCTGCAGTCCCTGCTGGTACAGCTCGTTTGCCTCGTGCAGGAGCAGCACCAGGTCCTCGTCGAGGCTGGCCGCTGCCGCCGCAACAAGGTCGAGGATCCGCTGGGTCGTCGTCATCGTCATTGAGTATGCCTCCCGGATGGGAGCGAAGGCCGGTGTGGTGGTCAGCGGCAGTCCTCGTATATGGCGTGGCCGCTGCCTCGAGCCAGCTCGGGTTCCCTCAGTGAGGCCGGTGGCGACCGGTAGCCCTTCCGGCCACCTGGACAATCCCGCGCGGCCACCGCCCGAAACGTCACCACCGCCCGTTTGCACACGCGCTGTGCCTGGTGAGCATTCTGTTTGTGCTTGGTGCCGTCGTATCCCCTGTCCCTGCCCACGGGCCCCCCTCGTCTGCAGCTCCCCGCCGCTTTTATGAGAGCACTCGGCATCGACAGCGGGCCGGCATTGAAAACACCGACCAAAAATCGCCGCCCGAACCCCAACAGCCTTACATAGGAAATCAGTTGCGCGCCCGGCGTTGTCAGTGAGTGTCGCTACCGTGGAACGTCGTGCCGAGGAATCCCCGGCCCCGCCTGGCCTCTTGCCCCCTCACTGCTGAGGACCGCCCGTGACCTACGTCCGTCCCCACCGCCGCCGCGACGGCACCTTCGTCAAAGGGCACAACCGCCGCACCCGGCCGCGCGCTACGCAGCCGGCTGCGACGCCCCGACGCGCTACCGCGCCGCGGCCCCGGCCGGTCCGCACCGGACCGACCACCTACGTCGCCCCCTATTCCCGCGCCGACGGCAGCCACGTCCGCGGTCACCACCGGTCCATCCCCCCCGGCACCGCCGCCGTCGCAGCGGGCAGCGGGGGCGGGGCCCTCCTCCTGATCCTGGTCCTGCTCGCCCTGGCCGGCGGGCCAGGCGACAGCAGGACCCCGGCCGACACGACGCCGTCGCACGCCACCTCGGTCCCGGCGAGCCGACACGGGTGAGCCGTGATGCGCACGGCGAAGGCCCCGTCGAATCTGACGGGGTCTTCTGTGATCTGGTCCTCAATTGTCGACCTTGACCGGGTGGAGGATGGCGTCACTTCGGGCACGGTGCGGCACTGGCAGACGAATCGGTGCCACGCGAGGTGGCGGGGAGGAGCGTGAAGGGCCCTCAAGAGGCGACGCGAGGGGGCTGTCGGCCGCTGGTGGCTGTGACGTCGTTCAGCGGCCCCGGCATGTTGGCTTCGAGCGGCCCCAGTTGGTGAAGTTTGTGTAGCTTCCCGACGTCCTGAAGTGGCCCCGGGAATTGGCTTGCGCCGGGACCAGCCGCAGCGTGGTCAGCTCCGCGTGGTTGAGAACGGTATGGCGTCGGCCCATTCCCAGAAGGCGCCGGCCTCGTCGACTTCCCGTTGCACAAGGGCGAACAACGGGCTCATGTCGGTGCCGGGAGGGACGTCGATGGCGACGAAGCGCTCCCCGTGCCATTCGCTGAGCAGCCCGGATTGCTTGATCGAGTTCTTGATGAGGTTGATGCTGCGGCCAAGTCGTTCGGCGTCCGCGCTCGGCCTGAGCAGTGTGCGCAGGACGCGGTGTCCGCTCGTCTGGGCAACTTCGACCACGCGAGCTGCTGGTGAGAGACGGACCCGGTCTCCGAGAGCGAGGCCGTAGGTTATGAAGGGGATGCAGGCGACCGCGTATGTGCCGCCCTCTTCGGGCTGGAGCCATAGCTGCTCGATCTGTCCGTCGAGGTCGAAGGGGGTCAGATCGGCTTGGGCGATGTAGTTGCTCTCGGCCCGACCGACCGGGTTCTCGTGCACGATGTACCGCATCTCCGCCCCCTCTGCCTGCTCATCTCGGCGAAGATCATCCCATGGACTCGGCTCGCGAAGCTGATCGAGTGCTCCACTATTGCCTGCCCTTTTGCTCCACCCTGGCCTTGGAACGAGCCAGGCGGTAGGATTCGGTGCCGGTCTCCATGAGGGTGGCGTTGAAGGTGAGCCGGTCCACGATCGCCGCGCAGAGCCGTGGATTGGTGAAGGTCCTGCTCCAGCCGGTGAAAGCTTCGTTGGAGGCGATCGCGATACTGCTCTTCTCCTCACGCTCAGTGAGAACCTGGAAGAGCATTTCCGCGCCACGGCGGTCGAGTTCGAGATAGCCGAGTTCATCGATTTCGAGCAGGTCGGCCGGTGGGCTTTGGCCCCGGAGCAGAGGGCCATGTCGTGCAGTTCGGCGCTGAGCAGGCGGGAGTCGATGACGACTGTGAGACGGTCAACGGTTACGCACATACCCGCCTACCGTGTCAGGCCCGCAAGCGTGTCATGTCCTGGATGCTGCAGGATCCCATGCTCGCTGCCACGGGGCGCGACTTCGCAGTGCTTTCCTCGAGGGCGGTCATCCCCGTCTGCTGTTGCCGCTCTGCCCGCGGTTCCCTGCGGGTAGCGTCGTCGGGAAGTGAGTTGCGCTTGGAGGAGGGTCTGAATGGTGCTGATGTCTCGGGAGCAGTTCCCGGTCTTCATCGAGTTCTATGCGCTGTGGCTGCAAGAAGCTCGCGCGGAGATGGTTGACGAAGAACCAGACGGTCCGGAGCAGCAACTGGTGACGTCCCATCATGGGCGGGTGGATATCCGGTCCGCGGGGCACACGCATGAAGCCGCCTTCACCGTGGAGGTCTGGGACGCGCCGCCTGAGCCTGACCGCACCGTCGTGTGGGAGGCGGTGGGGGAAGGCGAACTGGACTCGGCCACGGGCCAGCTTCAGATCTACTCGTACGGCGGGCCCAGCAAGCATGAGATCAGTCTGGGCATGGCCGGTCAGCGGTGGCGCCTGCGCGTTCATGTCGTAGGGCAGGAAGCGGTAGCCGAGCTGGCCGAGGAGGATGCCCCAGAGGGCGTGGAGTGCTTCCTGCTGCAGTTCTGGCCGGTGTGACGTTCTTGTGGGCGCCAGCTACGGCTGGCGCCCACAAGGGGCTGAGAGGTCAGGACACCTTGATCAGAAAGCCGTCATCGTCGCCGTCGATGATGCGGTTCTTGGCATAGAAGCCGCTCATGATCCGGCCGCCGGCCCCGTTGTCCTCTTTGAGAATGGGCCGGGCCGAAAAGTTCTTTTTAGGAGCTTTACCCTGCGGGTCGTACTTCTTCAGCGCCTGCGCGGCGCCCTCATAGGTGCTGGAGAAAGGGAACTCATCGCACTCCTTCTTGCCGCCCTCGGAGTAGCCAGCCCCCCACACTGCCTTGCACACCTTCTTCGCCTCATTGCGGTTGGCTTTGCGGCGCTTCGCGTCGTGATACAGGCGGGTGAGGGGCTCGTTGGCGGTGCGGCCGGGAATGTCCTTCTTTGTATTGTCTGGTTCGGTCTTTTTCGGTGTGGTGTAGGCGTCCTTGATGTGCTGGGCCGCGGCCCGCTCGGGCGCGCCGGCCTTGGTGCTGAAGGGCATCGGCACCGCGTAGCTGAATGTGGCGCCGCCATCGCTATCGGCGAGGTAGCTCGCCTTGTCCCAGCGCGGAGCCAGGAAGAACGGAACGGCGTGCCGCGCCCCGGCCACCTGCCAGCCGGCGGGGTACTTCACCGAAAGCTCGGGCTGGAAGATGGTGAACAACGCATCATCAGGGCCGGAGCCGGTACCGGACTTGCCGGTCAGGTTGTGGGAGAAGCCAGGGTCGGACTGCGCGGCAAGCGTCTGCCAGCTCTTCCCGGTGGGCAGGTCTCCGCCCTGGCTGATCCGGGCACTGGCCGGCCATGTCTGGGGCAGGGTCACCTTCGGCGTGAGGATCATCGCGGGCGCCCCGGTCCGCCCGACGGCCTGGAACTGGTAGTGGTGGCGGATGTTCACGGTCCGGCTCCCCTTGGCGATGGTGCCCACCGCAAGGAAGACGATCTGGCTCTCTCCTGATGGCCGGTTGTTGATGGACCAGGTCGAGGTGAGCGTGGAGCCCGAGCAGACGGCGAACCGGGACTTGATGTAGAACTTCTTGTCCGCGCCCAGGCCCTTGATGCATTCCTTGGCGGTCATGGTCCGGGGCGGATCCGGGTAGGGGGGTGCCGCTGCCTGCCGGGCCAGGCTGCTGGACATGCGCGGCGGCGCAGTCGCTGACGGGGAGTCGGCCCGCGGAGCGTACCGGCCGGCGGGACCGACGGTCTCCAGGGCTGCCTGAGGGTGCGTCAGGTTATCTCCCGAACGCAGCGCGCTGGCGGGCTGGGCCCTGCCTCCGTCTCTGAGGTCCTTGAGCGAGGGCGTGGGTGTCCCCACCGGGCCGATGGATGTGCTGACCGTCAACTCTTCGCCGTCTGCAATGGCTTGGGACGAGGCCGGCAGGGCTACGGCGACCAGGGCGGCCGCGATGACGGCGGTGGGCCATCTGAGCCTCCTCATTCCGTGATTCGAATGTGTCATGTCTCCCACTGAGTTCGAGCCGGCGGTGCATCACCGAACGTATGCAAATACGGACACCACGTGATCACCGGTCATCAGAGGAAGTCAACGGGCTTTCAGGACGCAGAGGGTGTGAAGGCATCAGGCTCACAGCTCGTTCCGGCGAACCGCTGGAAGGGGTCCGGCGTCCTCGGCGCCGCCGGACCCGGAAAACACGTCCCCTTCGGCCTCGCGAGCCCGAAGGAGGATGAGGCCGCTGCCGAACTCAGCTTGCCCTGCCGTTTTAGCGCAGGCCTACGCCGGTCATGCGTAGGATCGGTGAGCCCGCGGACTCCGGGTATGGCTGTTAGCTTCTCGCCGCTCGATGGCTGAAAAGACTTGGTCGTCCGGAGCCCGTGACGGTCACAACCGCTCAGGGGGATACGTGACGTGATCGCTTTGTAGGACAACGTCGGCAAGGCCGTCCGCGGGATCACAGAACGAACAGCGGGCGGAGGCGGTCATTCACGTTCTGGGCCGGGGTCGGCATCGGCAAGGAGCATCACCATTGCGTGGTGCTCGACGTCCGTGAAGAACGGCGGCTGTCGTGTCGGTGGAGTCGGCTGAGAAGAGCGGCTTGGTCGTTCTGGTGAAGGACCTGAGCACTGCCCGGCAGGCGACCTGCCCGGGCCGCGGGAGCCCGCCGGGGCGGCAACATGGTTCCTGTCTGCGGTTTCCGCATGATCTGGCGACGGTGGGTAAGTCCGTCGTAATGGCATTGGGAATCGCTCGGTTCGTCTGCGCGGAAAGCTCTTGCCCGCGCAAGACTTTCGTCGAGCAGGTGCCGGGGCTCACCCGCTGGTTTGGCCGGCGAACGGAACGGCTGCGATCAACGCTCACCGCGGCCGGCCTCGGCTTGCGGTGCGGGCCGGGGCTCGCATGACGGATGTCTTCGGGGCGCCGGTCAGCCGCAACACCCTGCGCGGCTCGTTCGGACAGGGTGTGTGCGGGCGTGATGGCCGGCCTTTCGGCAGGGCGCGGCATCGGCAGGTGAACCGGTGCCGCGCCGGGGCGGGCGAAGGGGAGAGTGGCCAGCGGCCGACGGGAAGGGGGGAGTGCCGTTGGCGGCTGCTGTGGAGGGCGGCCGGCTAGTGCCAGTGGGAGGCCTGCCTCTCCTGCCACCAGGCCGGTGGGCTGCCCGGTCGCCCGGGCTCCAAGGACACGGTGACGGGCTGAGGCGGCGGGAGCGCGGTGACCGGGCGGGCGGCGATCGGGCTGGGCAGGCTGGTCTCGGTGTAGGCGATGCGTCTGCGCAGGCTGATGCCGAGGTCGTCGACGCTCAGGTAGATGGAGCCGTCCTTGATCGCGGTGGTGCGCCCCTTGGCCAGGACGTTGACCCCCTCGACGAGCGATTCAGCGGCGTTGCTGGCCAGGTCCCGCCAGGCGGTGCAGATGTAGGGAATCGGGTCCAGGTCTCGCCACTTCTGTGCGGCGGTGTCCCACTGGGTGGGGGTCTCGGTGAGACGGAACCGGCAGACGGCGATGCCGTTTTGAGTGAAGCGGACTTCCACGTCACCGACGACGGTGCCGCTCACGTGAGTGACGGACGGAGCCATGCAAACACCTCTGACTAAGAATAATAGTGTTTTGCGGGCGGGGGTTAACCCCTTGCCGGTGTTCTCTGCCGTCGCAGAGTGCGGGACGGCGGGCGAGCCGCCGGATCCAGGCCTTTCACCCGGTCGGCTCGACCGGGGCCGGCGCCGGGGTGAGGCTGTCGAAGACCGTGGTGTCCTCGATCTCCACTTGTACCGGGACGGTGCCGTCGGATCGCACCAACTGCTCGTCGGTGGTGTCCAGGTGAACGGAGACTCGTAGGGCCCTGCGGTCGGCGTCGAGGTAGGCGAACACGAGGATGCCCGCGATCTCGATACAGGGAAGGCCTTCACCCTCGGGTCCCTCCATCGGGTGGAAGACCGCCGAGCTGTTCTTCTCCGCGCAGGCCTCGGCGTCCGAGAGGCTGAGACGGAGCGGTGTGCGCACGTGGCGGGAGATGTCGGCGGCGTACAGCGTGTAGCCCTTGTCCTTGCGGCTTTTCGCCGGGCCGTAGTAGAGGTCGACGGCCGCCTGGTCGTCGGCAGGAGGCCGGTACGGCACACCGTCCATGCCGCCCACATGGTCCCAGGAATTGCGCACATCATGCGCGAGCGCGGCCAGGGCAGAGGCCTTGTCGGACCAGAGCGTCACCTCATCGTCGTGCCGGGCCCACTAGCGCAGTACCCATGCGCGGCCGGCTGCCTCCTGGGGGAAGTCTCCTGTGCTCTCGAAGCTGAAGCGGCGCAGCCACCTTTCGAGGATGGTGCAGGCATCCGCACCGGGCCATTCGCCGGTCCGCTCCTGGAGGCCGTCCAGCAGGTCGGCCAGGCCAAGAATGGCCTCTCCTTCGGGTGTGGTCGGGTCCGGTTTGATCAGCATGGCAGTCTCCTTGGGTGCGGTTCAGGGGCGGTCAGGACTCGTTCATGAGGGCGTTCCACAGGTCCCTCAGGTGTTGCTGATCGGGCGTGAGGGGCGCGGTGCGCAGGACGCGCTGGCGCAGGACGGGAACGTCGAGGCTGATACCGGAGGGCGCATCCGGCTGCTCGGGCAGCGAGACCAGCCGGTAGTTCCGCGTGTGGATCATCCAGGCCTCGTAGCGGTCGGCGCGGCTGCCGCTGCGGGCGGTGTGGCCCTTGTCCGAGGTGAGGGGCGGGCAGGGGCAGGACGGATCGGTACAGGGCCGTCCTGCCCGATGGCTGGCCAGCACCGGACTGCGGCGGTAGTGCGTGGCGGTGCCGTTCAGCATCGGGCAGTGCGCGGCGGTGTACGGCAGGCACTCGGGGTGCAGCGCCGGTTCCGGGGAGCAGGCCTTGAGGATGTCGGCCGGGCGGGTGAGCAGGAAGCACCGTTCGTCCAGAGGGTGTTCGCAGATCTGGCACAGGCGTTGCCGGAAGGCGGTGAAGGTTTTGTCGGCGTTGAGGACGCCGAAGACTGCGTGGCCGTCGTGGATCAGGGTCACGTACGGCACCACCAGCCCGCCCGCCAGCGGCCGGTGGGCACAGCGTTGGGGTATCGCGTGCATCGGTCACTTCTTTCTGAGCGCGGGAATGGGGGAGCGACGGTGTCTGGGCCCCTGTGCCTCCACTGCCGGTGGGGGAGCGGGGCAGGGCCGGCGGGGCCGTTGGCCAGGAGCGTCCCAGCGGGTGTAGCGGCAGCCGGGTGCGTCGTGCAGAGGCAGGTGCAGCCAGCTGAGGTTGTCTCCAGCCCGGATGACGGCCTCGGCGCCGAGGGCCGCGGCCTGGGAAGAGAGCGTGACATCGTCCGGATCGACCAGCACGATGATCAGGCCCGGGCGGTAGGGCATGTGGCGGAGCGCGAAGTCGGTGTAGCTGCGGTCGTCCAGGAGCATGAGCGGAGCACTGGTACTCCTCAGTGCTGGCCAAGGGCGACGGCAAGTGCAGGCGGGGGGCCGGGCAGGTTCGCAGTCCTGCCGGCCGTTGTCGAGGCTGGCGCTGATGGCCCGCACCGGGTCCTGAGCTTCTTCCCTGGGGCCTTGTTCTGGGGAGGGCATGGCGGTGATACATCGCTTTCACGGGGCGGGGCCAGGAAGTCTGCCCGCGGTGACGGGAGTCTGGTGTCACGGGGTGAGGCCGCCGTTGCGGGCCGCTTTGCCCCGTGGGTGATGGCGCCGCCGGGCGGGACAGTGGCACGGGTACGGCGGTGCTCGGGGGTGCCATGCGCGAACAGCTTGCGCGGCCCCCCGGCACCGCCGCACAGCCCGTGAGGGGCAGGTGGTGCAGCGCGGTGAGTTTCAGCGGGGGGTAGCAGGCTTCGCTGTCTGGACCGGGGGCTGATGCCTGCTGCTGGTCGGTCATGACCGTCTTTCATGTGCGGTGAAGGATCCGGCTGGTTGATCTGCGGGGTCTGGCAGGCGCCGCCCCGTTGCCCGGGCAGCGCCGTGCAGAGTGGTCAGTCCTCGTTCACGTCCAGGCACGCGAGTGGCACACCGCCCGGGATCCGGAAGCGCTTGGTGTCGTCGGGGACGCGATAGCGGTTGTTGAGCGGGTCGGTGCGCAGGATGCGGGTGGACTCCTCATCCAGCAGGAAACCTGTGCGGCTGTGGGTACGGGAGTTGCGTTCCTGCACGGTGCCGGTGAGGCCGCGCAGGAAGGCTGGGCGCAGGGAGTCGTTGATGCGGGCCCCTCGCCCGGACACGACGCCCGCATACGCGGCCCTATCGATCTCGCCGAGCCGCTTCGCGGTGGCTTCCTGGACCTGTGCGACGGCTGCCGCGTCGGGTAACTGGCTGATGAAATCCCGCACTTGGGCCATGGAGATGGGCATGCTGGTGAGCCTTTCTGAGGCATGGGGGTGGGAGATCGTTGGGCACGGGGCGTGCCCGGACGGGCTGGGTAAGGCGGTCAGGCGGCGGCGTCGGGTCGGTGGCTGGACACGGCCTGGCTCTCGACCTCCGACAGCCGGTAGCTGCCGTTGTCGCTCTGGCCGAGCGACTCCAGGAGCAGCAGGTAGCGGGCCTGCCGCGCGGTGAGGTGTGACCAGGTCTTGGGCTCGCGGAGGTCGTACTCGCACGCAGCGGCGACATGCGCGAACAGGGCGTTCGCCACACGCGTCTTGGGCAGCTGCGCCGCTGTCTGTGCCGGGTCGGCGTTCTGGGGCTGCTTGGCCCCCAGGAAGCGCGCGACGGTCTCGAACTCGTGCTTGTCCGTCCAGGAGCTGTAGAAGCAGGGAAGGGTGAGAAGAACGTTCTGCGCGAAGACACGGGCCGCATCCGGCAGGGCCCTCATGCGCACGAGCCGGGTGACGAACTCACGGCGTGGTCCCACGGCGGCCTTCCACGCCCGGTTGCAGGTGATGACCTTGCGGCGCTCCTCCGCCCTCTGCTCGTCCTCCTGCGTGCGGGGCTGCTTGGGCCGCGGCCGCACCTTGTGCCCGTGCTCGGCGGGGCAGGCGCAGTACCAGACCGGCCTGTTCTCCTCGTCCAGCCGGGCGCTGTGACCGGGGCACCGGCGGTGGTTCTCCTCGGTGAGAGGGTTCCCCAGACCGGTGGTGAGCTGGGACAGCGGCGTGGAGGTGTCCTTTTCTCCCCATGAAGCCGCCCGCAGTACCGGGATCTTCTCCTCTTCCAGCTCCTGCAGGACCTGCTTGCGCTCGGCGAGGTGGTCCTGCTCGGCGCGCAGCAGGGCCAGTTCCTGGTCCCAGTGTCCGCGCCCGCCCTGGCCCTCCTCCTGGTCACGCTGGAGAGCGGCAAGCAGACGGCGCTCCGCACCGGTGACGGACTCGACCTCGGCGAGCTGGGAGGTCTGCTCCAGGTCCATGCCTGCGGCCGCCACCCGGCGCAGCGCGGCGTCGTCGAGCCTCTGCGCCGCCTTGGCGTGTGTGGCGGCATCGCGGCCCACGCCAAGGGCCTTTGCGGCCTTGTGCCGCTCGACGTCGCTCATGTCGATCAGGGACAGTTCCTGGGACCGCAGGATGTCGCGCTCGCTCATCCCTTCGCGGTGCTTGTTCTCGACTAGGGACAGGAACCGCGTCCAGCCGTCCTGGCCGACCAGGTCGTCGCGCACGTACGCCTTGATTCTGCGGAAGGGGCGGCCGTCCTCTTCGGCGGTGGTGTTGGCGATCTGCTGCGCCTGTGTGCGCCGCCAGCCCTTGAAGGCACCGTAGGTGCCGTCGGGCAGGGGCCGGACACTGATGGGGTCCTGGACGCCGATCTCCTTGACGGAGGCGATGAGCTCCTGGTCCGGCTCGGTGTCGTGCTCGCGGGCGTTCTGCTCGTCACGCAGGATCAGCGCCGGGTCGAGGCAGACGGTCTGCGACACGTCCTCCTCGTGTGTGTCCGGGATGTCGGCCGGGGTCGAGACGGCGGTGGCCATGGAACTCTCCTTCTCCTTGCCTGAGCGGCGAGAGGGCTGAGAGGGTTGCCCTCTCACTTCAATTTCAATATTAGTGTTTTTTGGCCGGGCGGCCATATACCCTCTGACCTGCGAAAACGCGGCTTCCTGGAAGTGAATGCCTGGGTGCTCTGCACAGCGGCCGGGCAGGAAGGCGGCCGCCAGTGCGCTCTGCGGCGGCACGGCGCAGTGACCAGTGGAACGTGCTCCGGAGGCCCTTTAGTGAGGGTGTCCCGGCTCTGGGTATTCCCGCCCGAGATCGGGCGCTGCGCAGTAGTCGACGGCCGGTTCCGGAGGGACGGGAGCGCCGGAATCGACGTCGGTGCAGTACGCGTCGAAGACCTCACCTGCCGTAAGGGATTCGAGGCTTCCCCCGTGAAGCTGCCAGCCGTAGACCTGGTCGGCGGTGTTTGGGGTGGTGGTGCGCATGACGAGTCCGCCCGGGCTCTGCGCCGCGAGGCCGAGGGCGAGAACCGTGGTGAATTCGAGGACTTCGGTCTCCTCGAGTGATGTGGTCCCGTCGGTGCCGGTGTCCGCGTGGAGGGCGGAAGCGAGGGGGGCGGGTGCCGCTGCCACCCTGATGCTGCAGGCGAGGTGCTGGCGGCCAGGCCGGGCCGTGTCGAGGATGCGGGAGAGGAGGTCCGAGGCGCGGACCAAGGCGGCCCGGCCGATGTCCTCGCCGCAGGAGGCGCAGTCGCCGAAGCGGGCCAAGGCGGTGGAGGCGTACTCCCAGGTGGCTTGGCGGACCGCCTCGTCGATCAGGGCCGGGACGAGCTCGGACAGCGGCTGGCCCTCATGCGGGAGGGCCGGGCCCGTGACGGCGACGTCGGCGGTGAAGCGAGTCCGGCTGGAGGGGGTGTCGGGGTCCAGTCCGGCGTCGGTGCAGAAGTCGGCGTACTCCTGCGGGTCGAAGAGAGCCACCACGGTGTAGATGCCCCGGGAGGCGCGCGCCGTGAGAAGTTCCTCGACCGCCTTCCAGTAGGTCGCATAGTCGTCGAAGGCGAAACTCCCATAACGCCGCATGGCACGGAAATCGTGTTCGTCGGCAAGCAGGCCTATGGTTCCGGCGATCTCGCGCCGCAGGGCGCGCCGCATGGTCTGGCGGTCGCTGCGTGCAGGGTCTCGCCGCGCGCACGCTCGGTCGGTGAGGGCCTCGTCCTGGCGGTGCTCGGAGGTCCGAGGGGCCGGGAAGTTACGGATGTGGTCGATGACTGCCCGTGCGGACATGGGCGGCGTCCGGTGCATCAGCTCGGCGTACCGGGCCTGCCAGATACTCGCGGGGCGGGACGGGATGATCTGGTTGCTGGTGGCCGGGCTGATGCACCACTCGCGTCCGTGAGCGTCAGTAGCGGTGTAGGCCAGGAGCGCCGGGTTGTCTTGACGGCCGTTGTCTGTCCAGGACAGACCGGCCGCCGTGAGGGCGCGGCCCAACTGGTCACAGCGCTCGTGAGTGATGTGGTCGAAGGTTGCCAAGGTGCGCTCCCTTGTGCGTTCGTGCGTCGGTCTGGCGGCCGGTCAGGGGCGGCCAGGGCGGCCGGGTGTGCGGGGCGGCATCAGGCGGGGCAGCTGCGCGCGGTCATGGAATGCCGTGCGCCCAGGGTGTGGTGGTCGTGGCTGCCGCCCACGGTGTTGATGCGGACGAAGAGCCCCTCTCCCATCTCTCTTACTACAAATACTAGTGTCTTTTGGGTGGTTGTGAACCTGCCCCCTGACCTGCGGATTCCTCGGCTTGTCTGCCGCGGCTCGGTGCCAGTTGGCGCTGTCCAGGGCTCGGTGGCGGCCGCGCGTGTGGGTGCCTTGCTGGGCGCGCAGGGAAGCGGCCTCGTCCTGGGCACGTTGGGTGCGCTCGTGCTCATGGGCGGCCTCGGCGAGGGAATAGGGGCCCCGCCGCTGCTTGACGTCGACGGTGCGGGCCAGCGAATACGAGAGGTCGGACAGCATCAGCAGCAGGACCGGGTGTGGGGAAGGGGGGAACCATCGCGCGGCGGTCCACCAGGCGCTCACGGCGGGGCGGGCTTTCCGCTCATAGCAGGCGGCTCCAGCCTGGGCGTGCGCGGATGACCAGGTGAGGAAGCGCAGCAGGGCAGGGGTGTGGGCTGCCGGGAGGCGTTGGGGATGTCGGGCAGGTCGTCGCGGCGCGCGACAAGGTCGGCGCAGGCTCGCATGACGGCGGTGAGTGTCTGGGCCGGCTTGTCCGACCGGGGAAGGTGTCCCGGCGGCGAGTTCCGGCGGATACCCCGTCACCGGAGATAGCCGGTGCAGTAGTCGGGGTAGAGGGGCAGGCTGCCCCGGTAGCCGGTGCGGCTGCGGGCGAGCGGGGAAGGGCGTCATCGGGGGCGGTGGTCTGGGAGGCGCTCACGGGGCCGAGACAGGCGCGTACGGCACTGAACTGGCCCCAGCGATGGGGGCGCTGGCCGCGTTGGCCGTCCGCCCTTCCCGCGAGGGCTGCAGGGCGGGGATGCCGTCGTGGCCCGGGGCGCAGGGGCGATGGCGGGCGCGTACGGGAACGGGGCCCTTCTTACCGGTGTCGGGAAGGGGCGGGATCGGGGCGCCATAGACCTCGCGCTGTACGGCGGCGACGCCGGGGCACGGGGTGACAGCGTGTTGGAGGTCGGCGGTGTCCATGGGGTGCAGCCACCCGCGCCGTACCGTCCAGCCGCACGCGCGGGGGTTGGGTTCGGCGGCCGTGGTGGCGACCAGGACGGCGCTGCGTATGGTGCTGCCCTCCAGGGCGAACACCAGTAACGCATGCAGGACGCAGAACTCGTCCACATCCAGTACGGCAAGGCGGATCGGCTCGGTGGTGGTGGAGAGATCGGTTCGGCCCGTGACGAACGCGTTGTCGCTCCGCTCGGCTACGAGGTTGAGCGTGTGTTCGCCGTCGCCGAGTGCCTGGAACACGGCGGTAAGGGCGGTCAGGGTGCGGCTCATGGCGGCCGTGATGGCGTCGTCTCCGGGGTGGGTGAGTCTGGGCTTGCGGGCATGAGGCAGAGGCTCCTTGCGGGGAGGGGCGGGGCGGTGGGCGCCGGAGGTCGACCGCACTGGGCCTCTGGGCACGATGGGGGGCCGCTGTGGCGCACGGTCTGCTCCGCAGATGCGTCGTGCTGCCGTTATGTGGCAGGGGTGGGCGCGCTCCGCGCTGTGCGTGGGTGGGGGAGGGGCCCGTACGGGTCGGGCTCGGGGAAGGTTCCCGGCCCGCACGGGGGTCTGTCAGCTGAGGTTGCCGGTTTCGGGGGTCATCGGGTGCGGAGTTGGAGCATGCGCCGGTGGGCCTTGCTCTTGATCTCGTCGTCGGCGCCTTCGAGTACGGCCGTGGCGCGTGCGATTTCCTCGGTCATGGACTGCGGCGGGCGCCTGGGGGCGACGTGGTCGAGGTAGCCGGTGATGGCGCGCTCGGCCGCGTAGGCGGTCCGTCCGGTGCGGTCGCTCTCGGTGCGGAACACGTCGTCGAGGGCCTCCAGCCGGGTGGCGTGATTGGTCCGCTTCCGGCTGGAGGCGTCCTCGTCGAGAGGCCACAGGTCGGCAATCGCCTGGTGGAAGTCGGCGATGGCGATGTCCGTGCGGGCCAGCGCGGTTTCCTCGTCGGCGAACCGTTCGAAGTACTGGGAGGAGAGCCCCAGGGTGCGGCGGGCTTCCTTGATCTGGCTGGTGGCTCCTGCGGTGTGCCGGACGGCCCAGCGGGTGACGGCGTCGCGGACGGCGAACCGTTCGGTGTTGGCGCAGACGGGGCGCCACGGGGTGACGACGCATTGGAACTGGCCGTTGCCGGAGTGGTCGTTCATGACGGCGATGTACGGGACCACGATGTCGTTGATGCCCTCGGCGTCCACGGTGATCGCCTCCGGGAGACGGATGGAGACGAACACGCGCTTCCCGCCGCGCAGGAGTCCGGCGGACTCCCACACCACGTCATAGCGGCTCACTAGTTCCTGAAGGAATACGAACCCTGCCCGGTTCTGGATCGGCGTGTACCGGGAGCCGACTGCGCCGAGAGCGGTGCCGGTGTCGGCGCGGACGGTGTGCTGTTGGTCGGTGTGCTCGCGCCTCTCACCCTCCCACTCGTACAGGGCGGGCACCGTGGTGACCTCGAAGTCGAGCCCGGACAGATGCAGCACCTCGTCAATGTCTGTGGTGCCTGCGGGGATGACCTGTCCGAGGCCGTGCCAGGCCGGGGAGGACGTGTACAGGGCGATGGTGCCGTCCGCCTGCGTGTCGAGCCCGTGGTTGGCGATGATCTGCTGAATCTGCCCTTCGGTGTTGCGCGAGACGGTGAACGTCTCGCCCCGGTCCCAGCCGGTGAGGACTTCGTACCGGTCGGTCCCGACCATGCGGACTTCACCCCGGTCCACACGAGCCCGCAAGGCGCGCTCTTGTTCGCGGACGGCTTCGACCTGTGCGGTCTTCTCGGCGGCGAATGCGGTGTTGACGTCGGTGATGCTCACGGTTCCCCTTCGACGATGGTTTCTGCGGGTCGGGGCGGGGCCACCGCCCTCCAGAAACCTCAATATTAGTGTGTTTTCGGGAGGGGTGAACCCACCCCTGAACTGGCGGTTTCCGGTCTCAGCAGGCACTGACGAAGACAGGGTGGGCAGGCGCGTGCGGGTGGGTAGCGGCGCCCCTGAACGCCAGCGCCGCTGCTCTCCGAGGGCGGTGGCCTCGACCGCCGGCACAGGCCGGGGGGCGGTGAGCGGCGGCCCCGAACGGCCGGGCACTTCTGCTGTTGCACTCCCGGCCGCCCTCACTGCGGCCCGCGGCTCCACTGTTCGCGCCTCTCGACCCCGGCGCCTGCCGAGGGCGAAATGCGGCTGCCAGCCAGGACAGCACCCCGTCCGACAGCAGACCTGCCGGGTGCCGCGCCCTGCCGGGGTGGGGAAACAGGGCGCGGCGGCTCGGCGTTGCTGCTACTCGGACTCAGGCGGCTTGTGACCCGTCTTGGTCACGTGCTGGCCTCAGCTGCCTGGACTTCCTGGATCAGGGCGTCCAGGGCCTTGCCGATGCGTCGCTGCGCGCTCGGTTTCATGCCGCAGCAACTTTCCTGGTCGATCTGTTCGAAGAGCGCTTTCCTGGCAGGGCTCGGGGGGCAGACGCCGGGCATGACTCCGGCATCAATCGCACGCAGCCGGAATTCTCCCCAGACGCCGCACCAGTCCCGTGTGTTCGCGAGATCATCCATTTCGTCGGCGGTGGCGGGAAGGAGAGCCAGGATGTGCTGGGCCTCGTCCCGATAATCCGCGCAGTTCTCGGCTATCCACTGCACCAGCGGATCACCGGACGCCTTGAGGGCCTCCCATGCGGCTTCCCGGGCCTGCGCGCTCACCGCATAGGCCTCATCGACCTCCTTGCCATAGGCGCTGCGCTGGGTCTGAGTGACCTCGTTGCGGCTCTCCGGTTCCAGGTACTTCGCGCGTGCAGCCTCGACGGCTGCCGTGCGGGCCGTGGTGGCCGCTTCGATGGTCTCGATGTACTTCTGTACCTCCGGCAGCATCTGCCGGGCTTCCTGGTCTGCCACTTGCCGTCCCCTTCGACGTTGGTCTCTGCGGGTTCGGGGGCGAGCCGCCGCCCCCGAACAACTTCAATAATAGTGTTTCTTGCCGATGGGTGAACCCGCCCCCTGACCTGCACACTTAGACCAGAGCGCGGAACTCAGGCAGCGGCGTAAGACTCCTGCGCCGCACGTTCGTGACCACCTCGACCCCACGCAAGTCACACAGGTCATAGCGCAAATCAGGGGCCTCACCACACGGGTCGGCGTGCGCGTGAACCGCATGTACCCAGTAGGCCCCGTGACACTGCGTCAGACTGCCGTGATACCTGACCTTCTGCCACACCACGGGCCCGATTTGCTGCGGCAGCACCCGCCCACATAGCAGCATGAGGAATGCGTGCGCGACCGTAGCGCGGTCTACCGGCACATCGGTCAGAGCGGGACCGGTGTGACCGGTACGCACCCCCAGGGCCCACCCCAGCGCGAAGAACGGCTGAACCATGTCCAACTGCTCTTGCGGCACCTTCAGGGCGTCCGGGTCGCTCCCGCTGCGGGCGAGTTGCCGCAGAGCGTAACGGGCCTGCTCTTGCTCGGCGTCCGTGAGCGGCGCTCCGGCTTCCTCGGCCTGCTCTGCAATCCGCGTGTTCTCCATTACTCCCCTTTTCCTTCTCTGTGATGCCGGGTGGAACGGGGCGCCCCATCCGGGGCGCCCCCGCGCGGACTACTTCAGGAAACCGCGCGACCGGAGGAACTCAGCCGTGATGTGCGCGATTCCTTGGGGCTTGTAGATCTGCGGGAATCGCCGCATCTCAACTTCGGTGCGCCCGTTCTCGTCCGGCTCGATGAATTCGTGCACGAGCCGGTAAGAGCCGTCACCTGCCGGTATCTCCAGCACAACCGGGCCAACCTTGGTGTCGAAGCGAATTCCGGTGTAATTCGCGTCGGAGTTGTGCACGATCTTCGCTCCCGCGCGCTGGCACAGCAGAGGCAGGAAGTTCGCGACAGTACGGGCCTGGATTGCAAGGCTGTTCATGGGTGCGTCCTTACCTCCGTGCACCCGCCTGACAATTCCGTCAGAGATCTGGATCTCCACGTCTTCCCCTTCGTTGGTCCCTTGCGGTTTCCGGGGGTCGCCTCTCTCGGAACTTCAAATATTAGTGTCTCTGTCGACTGAAGGGAACCCATGTCGCACTACGAGCTGCACTGGATGTTGCGCCACGGTGTTGCGATACCTGTTGCTACAGGTGTTGCGGGGGCCTGTACGGACCCTGGAAGGCGTTGCAGGTCGGCGGGGCATTCGGACGTGGCCGGGTTGCTGACATCCCCTCTGCTGCCCTCTCTCCCGCGCTCGTTGAGTGATGGTGGGCGGGTGCGGACGACACGGTGACCTCGGGGACCCAGGGGCGGGGTTTGGCAGGTGAGCGTCGGAGCCCCTCCGCTCTGGCGTAGTAGCCCGTTCCGGGAGGAACGGGCCCCGGTACCCCAGGGCTCCGGAGGAGCCTCAGGGGCCCGCTCACGGCCTCTGCCGGACAGCTCGGGGCCGAGCCGGAGGCACGGCCCCGCTAGGGGCGCTCCGGAGGAGCAACTCCCTTAGGTTTTCCGGGAGTTGCTTTCCTTCCCGGAAAAACCGTCAGCCCCCTACCCCTTTCCAAGAATTGGAAATTCAGGAAAGGGGTAGGCTCAAGAGGTATGGAATACCCGAACCGTACGCTCAACGTCAACCCGTCAATAAACACAGGAAATTCAGCATGCCAGTGGCACGCATTCGACCGGAGGTCGAAAAGGCGAGTATAGGACGGAGTCCTATACTCAACTCCCCGCCGGAGGCGGGCAATTCGCGCGGAGACGCGCGAAACGAAGCTGCCGGAGGCAGCGGAGTATTCGGCTGCCGGAGGCAGAGC
>NZ_JBHVYE010000058.1:0-19101 GCF_042881135.1 Streptomyces sp. NPDC058284 | reverse complement strand
CTTTCTCTTGTTTCTGTTCTTTTTTTGTTGGGGGTGCGGGTGGGGGGTGGTGGCGGCTGGGGCGGCGGGGGGGGGGCGGGCGGGGGGCGCCCCCCGCCCCCCCCCCCCCCCACGCCGGCGTCATCCGTTACTTGCGGACGACCGCTCCACAGCAGCAGGAACACGCGCCAGGCACCAGAACGGCCTCGTCGCGACCTGCGCCGAAGGGCTCGAGAGCGGCCTGCGGCGTGCTGTTGCGGTGTTCGGTGACCTTCTCGGACTGCAACTTCATGACTGTCCTCTCGTTCGGATACGAAGAGTGAATCCGTCCATGTTGCACACGGGGCCCTTCGGGCACTTTCCCCGGAAAGCCCCAGGGCGAGCCCGGCAAGAACTATCTTCCAGCCTCGCAGCCACGCAACCTAACAGTGTTTGTCCAGGCAAGCAAGAGTTCCCCGAGGAATGCCCGAGCCCACAACTGGTGAGCACATATTCCGTTTGGTGAAATCTTTAATGACCGAATTCTCTGACATTATTGCGGGCCCGCCCCGCCTGCTGTTACCAACAAGCTCATGACCAGCGATGAGGTACCTCTGGTAGATCTCCTCGACCCCGCATTCATGGCCGACCCGGGACCCGGCTACGCCCGCCTCCACGCGACGGAAACACTCAGCCGCGTACACCTGCGACCCGGTCTGAACCCCTGGCTGGTCACCGGGTACGAGCAGGCGAAGGCCGTCCTGGCCGATCCGCTGTTCAGCGTGGATCCCGCGCGGACCGACGCGTCGGTGCGCGAGGCCATCGCGGCCGGCCGCGCCGAGGAGAAGACCGCGCTGCTCGGCCGCCATCTGCTCAGCGTCGACCCGCCCGACCACACACGGATGCGGCGTCTCATGTCGCGCGCCCTCACGGCGCGGCGGATGCTCCAACTGCGCGAACCCGTCGGCGTTTTCGCTGACACGCTGCTCGACGGGCTCGCGGACCGGACCGGGTTCGACGTGCTCGCCGACTACGCCCTGCCGCTCGCCGTCGACGTGATCTGCGAGCTCATCGGCATCCCGCCCGCGGACCGGCCGCGGTTCGAGGAATGGGGCCGGCTCCTGGTCCGCGCCGAGCTCCAGGACGACGCCTCCTTCGACGAGGCGGCCGACGCGATGGCCGGGTACTTCGTCCCACTGCTCGCCGCCCGGCGCAAGGAACCCGCCGACGACCTGGTCAGTGCGCTGGTCGACGCCCACGGCGAGGAACAGCTGGACGACTACGAACTGATCTCCCTCGTCTACCAGTTGTTCTTCGCGGGCCACGAGTCCAGCGCCTACCTCATCACCAACGCGACGCTACGGCTGCTGAGCCACCCCGGCGAGCGCGCCGCGCTCGACAAGGACCCGGAGCTGATCGACCCGCTGATCGAGGAGGTGCTGCGCGTCGAGGGCCCGGTCAAGATCCCCACCTGGCGCTTCCCGGTCCGCGACACCGAACTCGGCGGGAGGCGGCTGCGGGCCGGCGAGCCGGTGCTCGTCCTGCTCGGCGCGACCGGCCGCGACCCGAGCAGATTCCCCGACCCGGACCGCTTCGACAGTGGCCGCGCGACGGCGCAGCAGCACCTGGCGTTCAGCCACGGCATCCACCACTGCATGGGCGCGGCCGTCGGCCGGATGGAGGGGCGGGTGGGGGTGGCGCGCCTGTTCGACCGCTACCCCGGCATCCGGCTCGCGGTCGGGCCCGGCGAACTGCGCTGGCGCGACAACCTGATGATGCGCGGTGTCCGCGAACTGCCCGTAACGGTGGGGTGATTGCCCGTACGGGCAAACGTACAGGGCCGTACGGAGAGGGATGTCCGGGCGGAGTGAACAGCGCCGAGCGGGTCCGACCAGCGGGGGATGACGGTGGGACCCGCCCGGCTGTCTCAGGTGGTGCGGTTGTCGGCGGGGACGCCGGGCGCCGAGGTGGCACCGGGCCCGTCGCCGTCGGGAGCACCGGCGGCACCGTCGCCGGCCGCGGCGGTGTCAGTGGTGGCCGGGGTGTCGGCGGCGGCGTCGATGTCCTCCCGGTCCCGCCCGCGCACCAGGAAGTACGCGGCGATCGCGGTCGCCAACAGCAGGGCACCGCCGACCCGTTCGGCCAGGTGAAGACCGTCCACGAAGCCCGCGTTGACGATCCGGGTGATCCGCTCGCTGCCGCCAGAACCGGTACTGTGCGCGCCGCCCGCCTCGACGGCGCGCAGCACCTCGGCGCGGGCCGGTCCCGGCACGTGCGCGTCGATCAGCCGGTCGCGGACGCTGTCCGTCATGCGGGTGGTGAGCAGCGTGCCGAGCACGGCCACGCCGAAGACGCTGCCGAGCTGGCGCGTGGCGTTGCTCGCGCCGGACGCCATGCCGGAGCGGGCCGCGGGCACCCGCATCATCACGAGGGTCGAGATCGGTGTGAGGGTGAGGCCGATACCGAGGCCGACGAGCAGGATCACCCACCAGTACTCCGAGTAGCGGGCCCCGGCCCCGTACAGGGAGGCGCCGAACATCGTCGCGGACGCGAAGAGGATGCCGAGCCCGAGCGGGACCGCGCCGCCCACCCGCGTCGTCATCCAGCCCGCGAGCGGCGCGGAGACCATCGCGAGGAGCATGCCCGGCAGGATCGCGAGCCCGGCGCCGACCGCGGACCAGCCGAGGACGGTCTGCAGCCAGAGCATCAGGAAGTACGTGATCGCGAACAGCCCGAAGTACAGGACGAATCCGGCCAGTACGGAACCGGTGAAGACCCGGTCGCGGAAGAACGACAGGTCGAGCATCGGCTCCCGCACCAGGCGCTCCGTCACGAGGAACGCCACGAGCAGCGCACCGCCCGCGGCGTAGGCGCCGACCACGAGGCCGTCGCCCCAGCCGCGCGAACCGCCCTCGATCGTGGCGTACACGATCGCCGACATGGCGGCGATGGAGAGGAGCAGCCCGGCCAGGTCGAGGCGCCGTTCGGGGTTGGCGGACTCGGGGACCGCGGGCACCGCGAGGACGAAGCCGAGGACCGCGATGGGCACGTACATCCAGAAGATGCCCGACCAGCCGAAGTTCTCCACCAGCGGCCCGCCGACGACGGGCCCGAAGGCCACGGCGGCGCCCGCGACGGCGGCCCAGATGCCGATGGCCGTGCCGCGCTCCGCGCTGTCGGTGAAGACGTGCCGGATGATCGAGAGCGTGTTGGGCATGAGCAGCGCGGCCCCCACCCCGAGCACCGCCTGGGCCGACACCAGGACCCACACCGACCCGGCGAGCGCGGAGAACACCGAGCCCGCGAGGAAGATGCCCAGCCCGGTCAGGAAGGTCCGCTTGCGCCCGAAGCGGTCACCGACGGCGCCGCCGGTGAGCATCAGCGCGGCGAACGCCAGCGAGTACCCGCTGATGACCCATTGGATGTCCTGGATGCCGCCGTTGAGGTCGTCCTGGATGTCCGGCAGGGCGGTGCTGAGCACCGTGCTCTGCAGCATCGTCAGGGCCAGCGGCACACACAGCGCCGGGAGCGTCCGGTAGGGGCTCGGGCCAGTCCGGGCGGGGGAACCCTCCGCCATCGCGCACCGTCCTGTTCGCATCGTCTCCGACAGTTCGTCTCTAACAGTGTTAGGGGCGAGACTAACAGTGTGAGGGAGTGCGGGGAAGCAGCGTCTCGAGGCTGGCCGGAAACGTTCGTACGGCGACCGCGATTCGGGTGCCCGTGCCGGTGCGCGGCAGGGCGGGGCGGGGCGGGGCAGCGTGAATGTGTATCCGCGGGCACGGAGAGTGGGGAGCCACGTTGGCCACAGCCAGGAAGGGCCCTACGCCTTGAAAACCCATGACCCTGAGGCCCTCTGCCTGGCTTCGCAAGGTTACGTAGATCACAAACGAGCTAGTGATCTTGCAAAAATTGGCCTAGTCCATAGAAAGTCTTTACATCCCGGACAGACCAGCCGGGATGCGGGCACACCGCGCATGGTTCCTAGGCCATCAACTGCGCAGCGCGCCCGCATCGTTCCGCAAGTGGGGAATTGTACGTGAATCACAAGTCCATACGCATCGCTGCCGTCACCGCCTGCGCGGCCCTCGCCGTCGGCATCACGGGGCCCTCCGCGTCGGCCGTCCAGGCACACGAGGGGAAGTCGTTCGACACGGCGATCGAGGCCGCCGCCGTGGTCGAGAAGGCCACCGGCACCGCCGACGTGGTCAAGAACGCTCCGTCGGATGCGGAGAACGCCGCGCTGGCCACGGTGTCCGGCGGCGTGGTGGCCATCCCGAAGCAGGCGCACCGCGGGGTGTCGCTCATCTCGTCCGACGGGGCGACGCTGAGGCTGGGCCTGCCGAGCGCCGGAGCGGCACAGGGCGTCGCGACGCCTGGCGGCACGGTGGTGTACGGCGCCGGTGACGCGTCCGCGAACACCGCCGTCCAGGCCACCGAGAAGGGCTTTCGCGCGACCGTCACGCTCAAGGACGCCGACGCCCCCACCGAGTACCGCTTCCCGCTGCACCTTCCCGAGGGCACCGAGCCGAAGCTGCAGGACGACGGCAGCGTCAGCTTCGTCGGCGCCGACGGGGCGGCCGAGGGCGGCATCGCGGCGCCCTGGGCCAAGGACGCCCATGGCGACAAGGTCGACACGGCGTACCGGCTCGACGGCGACACCCTGGTCCAAACCGTGAAGGCGGACGAGAACACCGCCTTCCCGGTCGTGGCCGACCCGAGCGGCTGGTGGGGCTGGACCAAGTGCACGGCCGCCATCACCGGGACCATCGCCGGCAACCTGCTCATCGCCAGCAAGATCGCCAAGGCCGGCGGCGTGGCCAAGGTCATCGCCCGGCTGAAGGCGGCCAAGAACGCCCAGGACCGCTACAAGGCGATCATCGCCGCCGTCGGCGAGGTCACGGGCGCCGACACCATCATCAAGTACTGCAAGTAAGAGAGGCGCACCATGAGGTTGTTGCTGGAGGCAGGCTTTGTGGTGGCCGCCGCTGCCACCCTTGCCGCCCTCGGTCTGATCATCCGGGACTGGCGACGCACGGCCGGAAAGGGGGCCGACCGGTCGATCTCCGTGACCCAAGTGGGCCAGGGCGCCCTGGTGTTCGCCGCGGCGTTCACCATCGCCACGGTCATCGCGCGCCGTTCGTCGGAGGGCGTGGTGCTGGGAGACCTCTTCCTGTACGCCGTCCTGTTCGGCTTCTCCACCGCGGTGCTCGCCCACCTGGCCGGCCGGACCGCGGTCCGGGAACGCGGCGCCGAATCAGTGACGACGGTCGTCGCCTGGGGCTTTCCGCTGATCTTCGGCGGAATCGCCGGATGCATCGGTCTCGCCTAGCGGATGATGCTTGAGGGCACGATGTCCCCGTACACGTACGGCTTCTGACATCGTCGCGTCGACAGGGCCCCCGGCGGCTTCGAGCCCGCCGGGGGCCCTGTCGCACCCGTGCCCGGGCATCAGCGGCTGAAGGTGTCGATGCGCGAGACGCGCCAACGGCCGTCGTGCCGCTCGACGTCGACGGCGAACATCGCCCCCGCGTAGGTGCCGTCGTCCCCGGCCTTCTTGTCCCCGGCCGTACTGACACTGCTCTGGTCGGCGTAGACCAGTACGCGGGCCCGGTCGCCGTCGATGCGTTCGACCGCGCTGTCGGTGACCGTGGTGGTGATCACCGCCTTCTGCTTGTCGGCGCGCGTGCGGAGGTCGCCGAGCAGGTCCCTGTGCTGGGCGACGGCGCGCCCCGTCAGCCATTCCTTCGCCGCCTTGTCGAGGGCACGGGGGTCGGCGTGGTCGTACGAGAAGAGCGCGGCGACGGCCTTGGTCGACTGGCCCTTGATCTCGCTGGTGCGGGCGGTGTCGGAGAGGGCGGTGTTGCGTGCGGCCGGGGTATCGCGGAGGGCCTCGGCGCGGGCATGCGCCCAGCCGGTGAATCCGGCGAGGACGAGGGTCAGCAGGCAGAGGGCCACGAGTGTGCGGCGGGGGGCGGGTGGGCGCGGGGCCGCCTTGGCGGCTGTCCGGGTTGTCTTGTGCGGTCGGTCCGTGTCGCTGGAGGGTTTGGGCGCGGGTGCGGTCTTTCGGAGGGTCGTCGTCGTGCTGCGTGTCGGCTGCTGGGTGCGGGTGGGCTGTGGCTGGTCACGCGGTTCCCCGTGGTCCTTGACGGGGTCGGTGGCAACCGAGGTACGCGAGGTCCCGCGAGCCCCGGGGGCGTCGGTTCCGGCCGGGGGGCGGAGTGCCTCGCGGGCCTGGCGGCGGCGCAGGTTGTTCAGGTGGTGGCGGGTCGTCGGCATCGGGTCTCGTCCTCTCTCGTGGCCGGTCAGCCGGCCGACGTGCCACCGACCGGGGCCTGGCCCAGGGCGCTGAGCTTCCAGTCGCCGTCGGTGCGGGTCAGTTCGCCGAGCATGCGGCTGTCCTTGTCCGTGCTCGGGTTGCCGGGTGCCTTCACCGTCACCCGCAGGGCGACAAGGACCCGCGCCCGGCCCGCCCGGTCGTCGAGTTCGGTGAGCGCGCCCGAGAGCACCTTGGCCGTGGTCACGGTCTTGGCGGCCTTCACCTGCGTGGCGAACTTGTCCCGTCCGGACGCCAGTTGCTTGTGCAGCTCACCGGTGGTGGAGGACTCCCAGAGGTCCAGGCCGCGGTCCAGGCCGCGGTGGTCCAGGGTGTTGAGGTTCTGGACGGCCTGCTCCCCGGCCGCGAGGGCCGCGTCGCGCTGCTCGGCGTAGCCCGCGGTGTCGTCGTGGGCCGCGTCGTACCAGCCCCGACCCGCCCACGCGGCGAAGCCGCCCGCGATCAGGGCGAAGGCGAGGGCGAGGGCCGTGACCGGCAACGCACGGAGCCGCGCAGGTCCGCTCGCCGTCCCGCGTCCCATCCGTGTTCCTCTCTCCCCACGCCCCATCAGCGCGTCCTGATGTCGACGATTTGCCACCGGTCGTCCTCCCGTCGCGCGGTCACCGTGAGCTGGGCCGCCGCGGAGGTGGTGCCGGCCTTTCCGCGGTGCGAGATCTGGTCGAGGAAAACCAGCAACCGTGCGCTGTGGGCGTCGAGTTCGATCACTCCGGTGCGTACGGCCTGGGTGCTCAGGGTCACGCGCTGCGCGGCGAGGTCCTTGCGGATCCGGCCCATCAGCTCCGTGTACTGGCGTTCCGCGCGCCCCGCGAGGACGGACCGCGCCGCACGCTCGGTGGTCTCCAGGCCGTCCGGCGTGTACGAGAAGACGTGGGCGAGGGCGTTGCCGACGTCACCGGCGACACGGGTGGTCGCCTCCGCGTCGGTCAGTGCGTGATTGTCCGCGGACTCGGCTGACCTCTCCTGATGGGCGCCGTAGAAGAAGCCGGAGCCGACGAGGACGAGCAGGGCGGCGCACACCGGAGGGACGAGTCGCCTGACGAGTCCACGCGTCCGCCGAGCGTCTCGGGCCTCCAATGGCTCCTCGTTCGGGGCCACTTGGCGGAGTTCGGGCTCGGGCTCAGGTCCGGGCTCGGGCTCAGGTCCGGGCTCGGGCTCAGGTCCGGGCTCGGGATCGGGCTCCGCTTCGGGCTCGGACTTCGCTTCGGTGACGGGCTCCGCTTCGGTGACGGGCTGCTGGTCCTCCACACCCGGCTCGGTGCCGGTTGCCGCCCTCGCGCCGTCCCCGTTCCCGCTCCTGTCAGCCGGGCCGGTGGAGTCCCTGAAGCGTCCTCCGATATGCAGCAGCCGTGTCATCGGCTCTCGTCCTCCTCCGCCGCCCGCGCGAGCGGTACCGCGCTCAGTGCCTTGACCTTCCACTCGCCCTCGCCCGTGCGGGCCAGGACCGCCTCCAGGCGCTTGCGGTCCGTGGTCGGCTTCTTCGTTCCGGCGGGCGTGACCTCCACCCGTACGGTGGCGATGATCTTGGCTGTGCCCGCGTGGGTGTCGAGGGCGGTGAGCGCGGCCTCGGTGACCGTGCCCCGTGCCGAAGCGCCCTTCCTGGGCGCGGTGTCGCCCAGTTCCTCGCGCAGCGGGCCGGTCGAGGCGGCCCGCCACTCCTGGATGCCGCCCCGCGCCCGCTGCCGGGACGAGGCGTCGAGGGTGTTGAGGACGGCGAGCCGATCGCGCCCGTCGGTCAGCGCCTCGTCGCGTTCACGGCCGTACGAGAGGGAGTCGTCGCCCCGTGCCTGTGCGTACGTCCACGCCCCGGTGCCGCAGAACGCGAGCGCCAGCGCCAGCCCGGCCCCGGTGAGGATCCGCGCCCGCCTCATCGGCCCGCCTCCGGGCCCGCGCCGAGCAGCCCCGGCAACCCGGCCGCCCCGCTCCCGCCCGTGCCCGGCAGGGCCAGCGCGCCGGGCGCCGACGCGGTACCGCCCCTGCGGTGCGTACCGCCCGTGCTGCCCGAAGGCAGGGAGCCCGGCTTCACCGGATCGCGTACCGCGCCGCCCCGGGGGGCGTGCGCGGATCCTCGTACGTCGACCCCGCTCGCGGCCGGTGCCGTGCAGGAGGCGGCGGTGTTGAGAGAGGGGGCGGTCCCGAGGTCAAGGCCGGTGCGGTACCGGGTGCCGCCGTAACCGTCGGTGCAGGGCAGGGGCTTGAAGAAGGTGACGGCCAGGCCGAGCTTCATCGTTCCTCCGTCGACGGCGGTGGCGCCGGCCGAGACGGCCGCCGGGTACTTCACGAGGAGTTCCTCGATGCCGCGCTGCCGGGTGACGGCGACCTCGGAGGTGGTGAGCAGATTGGCGAGGACCACGCCCAGGCTGGGGTCGAGGTCCCGAAGCACTCCGCTGACCTGCGTGGCGGCGTCCGGTGTGACGGTGAGGAGGCGGCGCAGGTCGGCGTCGGAACCTTTGAGGGTGCGGGCGAGTTCCGTGGCGCCGTCGGCGAAGCCGCGGATGGCCTCCGCCTCGTCGGCCTGGGTGCGCAGCACGGTCTCGCCGTCGGTGAGGAGGCGGGTCGTCGAGGGCAGATTGCGGTCGGCGGCCTCGACGAAGGCGCTGCCGTTGTCCAGCAGCACCTGGAGGTCGTCGCCGTGCCCCTCGAAGGTCTTGCCGAACTCGTCGACGACGGTCCGCAAGTCCTTCAGCGGCACGGAACGGACGAGGTCGTTCACGCTGGTGAGCACGTCGGTGACGGGCGCGGGCACCTCGGTCTCGGGCTGTTCGATCCGGGCGCCGTCGGCGAGGTGGGGGCCGGTGTCGCTCTCGGGCCGCAGGTCGATGTACTGCTCGCCGACGGCGGAGAGCCCGGCGACCACGGCCCGGGTGTCGGAGGGGATGCGGGGGGCGGACTTCTTGATGCGCAGCTGGGCGACCACTCCGTCCGCGGTGAGCTCGATGGGCCCGACCCGGCCCACCGACACGCCCCGGTAGGTGACGTCGGAGTGGGTGAACAACCCTCCGGCGCGGGCGAGTTCGACCTTCACGGTGTAGTAGTCGGCGACGCCGACGTACCGGCCGAGGTCCGCGTAACGGATGCCGAGGAAGCCGAGGACGAGGACGGCGATGACGAGGAAGGCGAGGTTCTTCAGGCGTACGGCGAGGGTGATCATCCCTGTGCGCCTCCGTCCCGGGGGTTCCCGGTGGGTGTGGGTGCGGAGGACGGTGTCGGTACGGAGGGCAGGGGCAGCGGCGCCGAGGGGGAGGTCGCGGCCCCGGCGCCGGGTGGCTTCTCCGGTGCGGCGCCGCGGCCGCTCTGCGGCGTGGGAGTGGGTGTGGCGGTGGGTGAGGGTGTGCTCCGCGGCACGAGGGGCGGGATCACCTGGGTGCCGGGGGCGGCCGTCATGTGCAGGTAGACGTTGAGGTAGTCGCCCTTGACCCCGTTGAGCACCTCGTCGGTGAACGGATAGGTGAGCAGGACCTGGAGGGAGTCGGGCAGGTCGCCCCCCGCGTCGGCGAGGGTTTTGAGGGTGGGGGCGATGGCCTTGAGGTCGGCGACCATGTCGTCCTTGCTCGATTTGACGGTGGAGACGGCGACCCCCGACAGCCTGTCCAGGGAGCGCAGCATGGTCAGCAGGGAGCCGCGCTGTTCGTGCAGGGTCTTCAGGCCGGGCGAGAGGTTGGTCAGGACGGTGCGTACGTCGTCCTTGCGTCCTGCGAGGGTCGTGGAGAGGCGGTTGACGCCGTCGAGGGCATCCGTGATGTCGCCGCGGTGGTCGTCGAGGTTCGCCACGAGTTCCTCGACCCGTCTCAGCGTGGAGCGGACCTGGGGCTCGCGTCCGCCGAGGGCCTTGTCGAGTTCCCGCGTGATGGTCTTGAGCTGGTTGACGCCGCCGCCGTTGAGCAGCAGGGACAGCGCGCCGAACACCTCCTCGACCTCGGTGTTGTGGCTGGTACGGGCGAGCGGGATGACACCGCCGTCGCCGAGCCTGCCCCCGGCGCGCGACCTGGCCGGCGCGACGAGACTGACGTACTTCTCGCCGAGCAGGCTGGACTGCTCCAGGCGGGCCCCGGCGTCGCGGGGCAGCCGGACGTCGCCGTTGATCTCCATGGTGACGCGGGCCGACCACGCGTCGCCGTCCAGGCGGATGGAGCTGACCCGGCCGACGGCGACGTCGTTGACCTTGACCGCGGCGTGCGGCACCAGGCTGAGGGCGTCGGCGAGTTCGGCGGTGACGGTGTAGGGGTGGGAGCCGAGGTCGGCGCCGCCCGGCAGGGGCAGGTCCTCGATGCCGTCGAAGCGGGGGGCGGTGACGGAGAACGCGCCGAGGGCCAGCGCGAAGCCGAGCCCGAGGGCGAGGAGTCCGCCGAGCCCGGCGCCGGTGGCGGCTCCGGTGGTGAGTATCCGCCGTCGTGCCGTGCCGCGCGGGACGTCCGCGGGGTCCGCCTCGACGCGCTCCGCCTCGGCGGTCTCCACCTGGTCCGCGCCCGCGATGTCCAGCGGCTGCGACACCGTCTTCCGGCGTCGTACGACACGCTTCATCGCTCGCCCTCCCCCGAGGCCCGGGACGAGGGTGACGGCGCGGGCGCGGGCGTGGTGCCGCCGGTCGCCGGCAGGGGCAGCAGGGGGCCGCCCATGCTGATCTCGTTGAGGTTGGCGCGGCCGTCGATCCTTCCGGTGCCGCTGTCGTAGGCGCCGACGAGGTTGTCCGCGGCGAGCGGCGCCACGTCCAGGGCCTCGGCCAGTGAGGCGCGCTGGCGGACCAGGGTCTTGGTGATCGGGACGAGCCGTTCGACGTTCTTGTTGAGCTCGCCCCGGTTGTCCTTGATGAAGGTCTTCACCCGGCCGAGCGCGGTGCCGAGTTCCTTCAGGGCGCCCGCGAGGTTGTCCTTGTTGTCGGCGAAGTAGCCGACGACGGTGTCGAGCCGCTCCTGCGCCGTGCGTACGTCGGTGTCCTTGTCCTTCAGCATGGTGGTGAAGGTCTGCAGGCTGCGGAGGGTGGCGAACAGGTCGTCGCTGGAACCGTCGAGGGTCTTGGTGGCCTTGCCGAACTCCTCGATGCTCCTGCCGATGTCCTTGCCGTTGCCGTCGAGGTTGGCGGCGCCGGTCTTCAGCAGTTCGGACAGGGCGCCCGCGGAGTTCGCGCCGCCCGGTCCGAGCGCCTTGCTGAGGTCGGTGAGCGAGGCGTAGAGCTGGTCGATCTCCACGGGGGTGCGGTTGCGGGAGGCGGGGAGTACGGCGCCGTCGTCGAGGGCGGGTCCGGAGCGGTAGGCCGGGGTGAGCTGGACGTAGCGGTCGGCGACGACGCTGGGCGCGATCACCAGGGCGCGCGCCGACTTCGGCACGCGTACACCGTCGTCAAGCGCCAACTCGACCCGTACGCGCGTGCCTTGGGGACGGACCGACTTCACCTCGCCGACCCGGACGCCGAGGATGCGCAGGTCGGAACCGGCGTAGATGCCGACGGCGCGGTCGAAGTAGGCGGTGACGCGGGTGCCGGTGGAGTCCAGGACGCGGACCGTGACGAGTCCGGCGGCGACCACCACGAGAGCGATCGCGGCCGCGAGGAGTTTCCTGCGCCTGCTCATCACTCACCACTCCCCCGGGTCGCCGCCGACTGCTTCGGCGGCATGCACGATGTCTTGGGCCGCGACCCGGCGGGCAGGTAGTCGCGGGGCACCACCCCGCACAGGTAGCTGTCGAACCAGTGGCCGTTGCCGAGGGTGTTGCCTACGAGCCGGTAGTAGGGGCCGACCAGGGCGAGCGTCCGGTCCAGCTGTCCGCTGTTCTTCGCCAGGACGGTGGTGACGCGGCCGAGCGCCTTCAGTGTGGGGCCGAGCTGCTTCTCGTTGTCGTCCACCAGGCCGGTCAGTTCGGTGCCGAGGTCGCGGCTGCCCTTGAGCAGGGCGGTGATGGCTTTGCGCCGGTCCTCCAGTTCGCCGAGCAGCGGCCCGGCGTCCTCGATGAGGGTCTCGAAGCTGGACTTCTTGTCCTTCAGCGTCTTGGTGAACTTGGCACTGCCCTTGAGGAGTTCGGAGAGTTCGCGGTCGCGCTTGGAAACGGAACGGGACAGGTCGGAGAGTCCGGTGGCCGCCTTGCGGACGTGCCTCGGAGAGTTCTCGAAGGTCTTCGAGATCGTCTCGAAGCTCTTGGCGAGCTGCTCGGTGTCGATGGCGTCGACGGTGGAGCCGAGGTCCTGGAACGCCTGCGTGACGTCGTACGGGGAGGTGGTCCGGGTCCGCGGGATGCGCTTGCCCGCGTCCTGCTCCGCGGTGCCGAGCGGGTCGAGGGCCAGGTACTTGTCGCCGAGCAGGGTCTTGATGGCGATGGCCGCGGTGGTCCGGTCGCCGATCCAGGCCTTCTCCACGTCGAAGGTGACCTTCACCCGGTCGCCGTCCAGGGCCACGCCGGTGACCTCGCCGACCTTGACGCCTGCGACACGCACCTCGTCGCCCTCGTCAAGGCCCGCCGCCTCCGTGAAATCGGCGCTGTAGGTGGTGCCGCCGCCGGTGAGGGACAGCCGGTCGGCGTTGTAGGCGAAGACGGAGAGCAGCGCAAGGAGGAGCAGGCCGACGAGTGCCACCGTGATCGGGTTGCGCTCCTTGACCGGCTTCAGGCGCGGCGGGCGGGAGCGGCGCGGCGCGGGAGCCGGGGCGGGGTTCTCGCGGCGCTCGGGCCGCAGCAGCAGGGTCATGCGCGGCACCTCGCTTCGGTGACCGCGATGCCGGTCGGTGGCTTCGCACCGGTGGAGGTGGTCACTCCGTCCACGCGGGCCTCGCAGAGGTAGAGGTTGAACCAGGAGCCGTAGGACGAGAGGCGGCCCAGGGCGGTCAGCTTGGCGGGGGTCCGGTCCAGGAATGACTCGATCTGCGGGGTGGCGTCGCCGAGGTTGCCCGAGAGGCGGCCCAGTTCGCGGATGTCCTTTTTCAGGGGCGCGCGTCCGTCTTCGAGGAGGTCGGCGGTCACGGTGGTCAGGTCGCCCATGGCCTCGGCGGCCTTGCCCAGGGGTTTGCGGTCCGCGTTGAAGCCGGTGACGAGTTTCTGGAGGGTGTCCACCAGGTCGTCGAAGCCGGCCTCGCGTTCGTTGACGGTGGTCAGGACCGTGTTGAGGTTCTTCACCACCTGGCCGATCACCTTGTCCTTGGCCGCGACCGTCGTACTGACGGAGCCGATGTGCCGGATGAGGCTGTCGACGGTGCCGCCCTCGCCCTGGAGGATCTGCACGATGGAGCCCGCGAGTTCGTTGACGTCCTTCGGGGAGAGGCCCTCGAAGAGCGGCTTGAAGCCGTTGAAGAGCAGGGTCAGGTCGAGCGCGGGTGTGGTCCGGTCGAGCGGGATCGTGTCGCCCGCGTCGAGGGTGCCGGTGAGGGCGCCGCTGCCCCGGTCCAGGGCGATGTAGCGCTGTCCGACCATGTTGAGGTACTTCACGGCGGCGGTGGTCGACGTGGGCAGGGTGCGGTCGTCGCGGACGGTGAACGTCACCTGGGCGGTGCGCCGGTCGACGACGCGGACGTCGGTGACCTCGCCGACCTCGACGCCGGAGATCCGGACGCTGTCGCCGTCGATGACTCCGGTGGCGTCGGTGAACAGCGCCTTGTAGGAGAGGCTGTCGTCGCCGACGCCGGTGCCGGAGACGCTCAGCCCGAGGACTGCCGTGGCCAGTGCGGTGACGACCACGAAGGCGAGGGACTTGAGGACCGGGCCTGTCAGCGGGCGGCGCCGGGTGTGGGCGGTGCGCCGGGCTGTCATCGCAGGGTCACCTCCGTGCCGCGCAGTGCCGGGCCCGCGAGGAGGCTGCTCCACTCGGGCAGGGCGGCGGGGGCCTTGCCGGTGGCGGGTGCGAGGAGTTCGTTGACGAGGTCGTTCTCCTGCGGGGAGTTGGCGGGGCCGAGGTCCTGGTCGGCCGCGGCGGAGGCCCGCACGGCCGGTTTCGCGGTGACGCCGAGGTAGGGCACGGGGTAGCAGCGGGGGCCGCCGCCCGCGCCGTACGAGGGGGTGTCGCGGCCGGGGCGGTAGGCGCCGCGGGAGGGGGTGGTGCTGACGTCGACGCGCAGGCCCGGCCGGCCCGTGCCCTTGCCCAGGGCCTTGTCCATGGCCGGGACGAAGTCGGCCAGGGTGCGCAGGGTGCAGGGGAAGGCCGGGGAGTACTCGGCGAGCAGTCGCAGGGTGGGCCTCGACGAGGCGGCGAGCCGGATGATGTTGTCCTGGTTCTGCCGCAGGAAGGCGGTCATGTCATCGGCCGTCCTGGTGGTGGCGCCGAGGGTGCCTGCCAGCTCGCTCTCCTTCTCGGCCAGGGTGCCGGTGGTCGTGGTGAAGTCGGTGAGAGCCGTGAGGATGTCGGGGGCGGCATCGGCGTATACATGGCTGACCTTCACGAGCTCTTTCAGGTCGCGGTTGAGCGTGGGCAGTTGGGGGTTGAACTTCCGCAGGTGGGAGTCGAGGAGGGTGAGCGTTTCGCCCAGCCGGTCGCCGCGCCCCTCCAGGGCCCTGGAGACGGCGGAGAGCGTGGCGGAGAGCTTCTGCGGCTGGACGGCGGTGAGCGTGGGCAGCACGTTGTCCAGGACCTGCTGGAGTTCGACGGCGTTCGCGGAGCGGTCCTGCGGGATCACGGCGCCGGCGGCCAGCGGCCGCGCGGAGGACCCCGCCGGCGGCACGAGGGCGACGAAGCGTTCGCCGAACAGGGTGGTCGGCAGCATCTGGGCGCGCACGTCGGCCGGTATGCGGGGAAGGGTTCCGGGGCGCATGGCGAGGGTGAGCCGGGCGCCGTCGTCGGTGGCGTCGATCTCGCGGACCTCGCCGACGACGACGCCGCGCAGCTTCACCTCGGCGCCCCGGTGCATCTCGTTGCCCACGCTCCCGGTCTCCACGACCACCGGGTCGGAGTCGGTGAACTGCTTGTCGTAGACGGCGACCGCGAGCCACACGAGGAGGGCGGGGACCACCAGGAAGACCACTCCGGCGAACCGTCGGCGCGCCGTCGCGCCTCGCGCACCGCCCATGTCAGCCCGCCACCTTCACGGTCGTGGTGGCGCCCCACAGCGCCAGTGACAGGAAGAAGTCGGTGACGCTGATCAGCACGATGGCGTTGCGCACCGACCGGCCGACGGCGACGCCGACTCCGGCCGGGCCGCCGGAGGCGCGGTAGCCGTAGTAGCAGTGGGCGACGATCACCATCACGCTGAAGATCAGCACCTTCAGGACGGAGAGCAGCACGTCCGTGGGTGAGAGGAAGAGATTGAAGTAGTGGTCGTACGTTCCCCGGGACTGGCCGTTGAAGAGGACCGTGACGTAGCGGGAGGCCAGGAAGGAGGAGAGCAGCCCGATCGCGTAGAGGGGGATGATGGCGACGACACCGGCGATGATGCGGGTGGTGACCAGGTACGGCAGGGAGCGGATGCCCATGCCTTCGAGGGCGTCGACCTCCTCGTTGATGCGCATGGCGCCGAGCTGGGCCGTGAAGCCCGCGCCGACGGTCGCGGAGAGGGCGAGTCCGGCGACGAGCGGGGCGATCTCACGGGTGTTGAAGTACGCGGAGACGAACCCGGTGAAGGCCGCGGTGCCGATCTGGTCGAGGGCCGCGTACCCCTGGAGTCCCACGACGGTCCCCGTGAACAGGGTCATGGCGATCATCACGCCGATGGTGCCGCCGATGACACCGAGGCCGCCGGTGCCGAAGGCGACCTCGGCGAGGAGGCGTTGCACCTCTTTGAGGTAGCGGCGCAGGGTGCGCGGGATCCAGAGCAGGGAGCGTACGTAGAACAGGAGTTGGTCGCCGGAGCGGTCGAGCCAGACGAGCGGGGAGGCCACGGTCCTCAGCCTCCCTTCGGCGGAACGATCTGGAGATAGACGCTCGTCATCACCATGTTGACGAAGAAGAGCAGCAGGAAGGTGATGACGACGGACTGGTTGACGGCGTCGCCGACGCCCTTGGGTCCTCCGCGCGGATTCAGACCTCGGTAGGCGGCGACGACGCCCGCGATGAAGCCGAAGACCAGGGCCTTGAGTTCGCTGATGTAGAGGTCGGAGAGCTGGGCGAGGGCGGAGAAGCTGGAGAGGTAGGCGCCGGGGGTGCCGTCCTGGAGGTAGACGTTGAAGGCGTAGCCCCCGAGGATGCCGACCACCGAGACCAGGCCGTTGAGCAGGACCGCGACCCCCATGGTGGCGAGGACCCGGGGCACCACCAGGCGTTGCACCGGTGAGACGCCCATGACCTCCATGGCGTCCAGTTCCTCGCGGATGGTGCGGGAGCCGAGGTCGGCGCAGATGGCGGAGCCGGCCGCGCCCGCGATCAGCAGGGCGACGATCAGCGGGCTGGCCTGCTGCACCACGGCCAGCACGCTGGCGCCGCCGGTGAAGGACTGGGCGCCGAGCTGCTGGGTGAGCGAGCCGACCTGGAGGGCGATGACGGCGCCGAACGGGATCGAGACCAGGGCCGCGGGCAGCAGCGTGACACTGGCGATGAACCAGAACTGCTCCACGAACTCCCGGAACTGGAAAGGCCGCCGGAAGACGGCACGGGCCACCTCCGCGGCGAGCGCGAAGAGCCGGCCGGTCTGCCGCAGGGCGCCGGTGATCATGCGCCGCTCCCGGTGGCGGGCATCGGGAGCGGGGTCGTGGTGGTGCCGGGAGCGCCGAGCGTGCCGGAGGTACCGGAAGTGCCGGATGCGCCGTCGGCGGGGGCGGCGGCGTAGGTGCGCTCGATGGCGGTGCGGGCGGCGGGTGGCAGCCGGTCGAGCATGCCGAGGACGCGCTCCCGGCGGCGGGTGACGGCGCGGCGCGGCGGGAGCCCTGGGGACGGCTCCAGTTGGGGGATGATCTCCCGCGGTCCTTCGGCGCCCACGCCCCGCGGCCCGGCGGCCTCGGCGGCGAGGGTGGCGGCGTCCTTCTCCTCCGACATCCCGATCGGCCCCTCGCGGCGGCCTGACAGGAACTGCGCGACGACCGGTTCCTCGCTGGTGAGGAGCACTTCGCGCGGGCCGAAGGTGACCAGTTCGCGCCGGAAGAGCATGCCCATGTTGTCGGGGACCGTGGCGGCGATGTCGAGGTTGTGGGTGACGATCAGCATCGTGGCGTCGATCTGCGCGTTCAGGTCGATCAGCAGCTGGGAGAGGTAGGCGGTACGGACGGGGTCGAGCCCGGAGTCGGGTTCGTCGCAGAGGATGATCTGCGGGTCGAGCACGAGCGCGCGGGCGAGCCCGGCCCGCTTGCGCATGCCGCCGCTGATCTCCCCCGGCAGTTTGCCCTCGGCGCCGAGGAGCCCGACGACATCGATCCGCTCCATGACGATGCGGCGGATCTCCGACTCCTTCTTGCGGGTGTGCTCACGCAACGGAAAGGCGATGTTGTCGAAGAGGGACATGGAACCGAAAAGGGCGCCGTCCTGGAACATGAGCCCGAATTTCTTGCGCGTCTCGTAGATATCCCGTTCATGGCTGTTCACCATGTCGACGCCGTCGATGAGGACATGGCCGCGATCCGGCTTGAGCAGCCCGATGAGCGACTTGAGAAACACGGTCTTTCCGGTACCGGAAGGACCGAGCATGACGCTCACCTCACCGGCAGGCAGAGTGAGGCTCACGTCCTGCCAGATCTTCTGCGTGCCGAAGGATTTGGTCAGCCCCTCGACCACCACTTCTATTCCCATATCACCTCCAAAGCGGGTGAAGGCAGCGTGCACCGCGGAGCACACATCGAGCACGTCGTGGACGGTGTGAGCGGAGTACGGGGCGGGGCCACGCGGCTCTTCGACCAAGGGCCCCACCAGGAGATCAGCTCCGCGATCGGCACGCTACGACCGAGTAACCTGAGGGGGCAAGAGGCGGATCCGAATTTCCCGAAGGTTTGAGTCCATCCCCCGTGTCGTTGTCATCGCGGTGACAAGTACTCGTCTTCTTCTTGTCACTCGGTGAGCAACAAGGTCCGACTGGCCCAGGGCAGCGCTATCCGCTCCCCTCCGAAGTGGATCCCCTTTTTAGCAGTGGATGACTAAGCGGGGCCGCGGACTGCTCACCTGGGGAACAGGATTCCCACTTACCGAAAAAATCATGGTCAACGCCATTG
Source organism: Streptomyces sp. NPDC058284 (assembly GCF_042881135.1). Taxonomy (NCBI): domain Bacteria; kingdom Bacillati; phylum Actinomycetota; class Actinomycetes; order Kitasatosporales; family Streptomycetaceae; genus Streptomyces; species Streptomyces sp. NPDC058284. The sequence goes on along the minus strand of NZ_JBHVYE010000058.1, from coordinate 773 downwards.
TTCGGCTAAGTTTCCCGCAAGTAACGTCGAGGATCGCGGTCGAGGATTTCCGAGCCGCTGCCGGTCAATCCACAAGGGAGTCCCCACATCATGCGCATCATGAAGAAGTCCCTGGCCAAGATATCCGTCGTGGCGGGCGCGGGCGGCGCCGCCTTCGTCATGGCCGTCGCCCCCGCCTCCGCCGTGCCCTCCACGGTCTGGACCGTCACTCCGTCACCCGCCAACTTCTCGGCGGCCAACAGCGGAAACATCGTCCTGACCGCCAACATCCCGATGACGTGTACGACGTCGAGCGCGTCCGGCACGATGGCCAGCGCCACCGGGAACCCGGCGACGGTGGGCACCATCAGCGCCATCAACTTCGGCACCAGCACCTCGCCGTGCACCAGCGTCCTGGGCAACGTCACGACCACCGCGACCACTCCCTGGACCGTCGTCGCCCAGGACTACACCGCATCGACGGGCGTGACCAAGGGCCACATCGGCAACGTCAAGGCGAAGGTGACCGCCGGCGCCTGCGTGTTCACCGTGCAGGGCAAGGCCACCGGCACCTACACCAACTCCACCGGCATCCTCTCAGTCACCAGCGTCAGCGGCGACCTGGCCGTCACCTCGGCCTCCGGCTGCGGCACCGTGGTCACCACCTCCACCAAGCCCACGTTCAAGGGCAACTACGCGGTCAAGGTCACGGGCACGAACACCATCCCGAAGATCGTCGGATCCAACCCGTGACCGGTTCCGGCCCATGAGCACGGCACAGCACGGCTCCGCGA
>NZ_JBHVYE010000057.1:11244-19314 GCF_042881135.1 Streptomyces sp. NPDC058284 | reverse complement strand
GGAACAACTCCCACAACTCGTCTGGCACCAGCCGCTCAACGATCCCCACCATGACCCACAGAATACCGGTGTATCCAAATGAGATGATCTCTTAGATCGACTGGCACTGGACAACCCGCTTGGCACCGCGTCGGACGCTGTAGCCCTCTCGTGCGGTGAAGTCCGCCGGACCCCACACCGTCGGGTGCCCGACTTCCGCGCACAGGTGCAGGATCGCGTCGTCCCCAGCGCATACGGCGACATGAGCGCCGTATGCGCTGGCAGTGGCGTTGGAAAGGAGCAGGTCGAGATGCTGCGCGACCGGCCCGTGGACCGTGGCCTTTGTGTCACTCCAGAGTCCTGCGGAGCGCAGGGCCGGAGGGGCCAGGCCAAAGTGTCTGAGCACCTCGTATGCGAACAGTTGGCAGTTGGCGCCGGCCGTAAGGCTCGGCTGAGCGGCCACAGCGGCAGCGCCTGGGAAACGCGAACGGTCATACGGGAAGGTCCAGAACTCTGCCGGAAGACTGGTGAGAATCGGGCCCATCTCGCCATCGTGGCCCGCGCGCAATCAGATCGAGCCATGTTCAGCGAAGTCGGTCAACCTCCACTGCGGCAGGACACCGGCCGCCTCAGATGGAGTGAGACGCTTACCCATTCGCCGACTCACTTCATCTGGGGGTATCGCAGGTCGCAGCATTGCGATGCCTCAAATCCATGAGACGGGACATCGCCTTCATCCCTCGCGAGTTCGGCCAGAACGTCTCCTGATATGCCCTGGGCCCCGGCGCGCTCCGTCCCGACCTGCGCCTTCCTGCCTGCGCCCCAGCCTCGCAGTTCCGCAGCTGCAGCCAGGCTAAGCCCGCGCCTGCCGTCGCCATCCTGCAACTTGGTGGTCGGGGGTACGTGCCTGCAGTGGTGACAGCGTGTCTTGTTCGTGACCGTGGCCGGGCCCTGGTGGTCGAGGACCTGGTCGGGGTTCTCGGGTTTCCTCTCCCACAGGCGAGCATGACGGCGGCGGGGCTCAGATCCCCACGGCCCTGGTGCACAAGCCTGAACAGACGCTCTCGGCCGGACGAGCGAGCTTTGACAAGGTCTCCTCACGGCCGGGCGCTGCTGTGAGGAAGGGATCCCTATGACCGGTGAACCGCTACGCCACCAGGTGCTGGCGGCGCTCGCCCAGCACCGCATTGCCACCACGAGCCAGCTGCACCAGATGCTCCGGCCCGACGGCACCCGGCAGTTGATCTCCCGCGTCGTGGCCAGATTGCGTGTCGAGGGATTCGTCGACTTTACGGTGCTGCCCAGCGCATCCCGGTCGCATCCCCGTGCCTGGCATCTCACCGATCAGGGTGGCCACCTGGTCCGGGGCCTGCCCGTCCTCCGGGGGCGCCAGCCCTACACCATCACTTCGACAGCAGCAGCATCGATGAAAACACCGCACACGCTCACCGTCGTACGGACCCATCTGGTCTTCAGCGCAGAGGCCCGCCGACGCAGCCATGAGCATGGTCCCTGGGACTGGACTCCTGAGGTCTCGCACTCCATCGGCGAGGGCGACCGCCTGGTAGCCGACGCCGTCATGCACTACACCCTCCTCGAAGACACCCAACGGCGAAAGCTGCGCGCCTTCGTGGAAGTCGACCGCACCACCATGAGCAGCGAGCGCCTGGCCACGAAACTGATCGATTACGCACGGCTCTATCACTACGACGCGCAGCCCGCGGGCCACCGCAGAGCACCCGCCGCAGCCGGACCGGGCTGGCTACGCTGGTATCCGGTCTTCCCACGGGTGCTGTTCGTACTGACCAACGCCTCCCGCACCCGACTGGCCAGCCGGATCAGTGATCTGCAAGAGATGGTTGCCCAGCACCAGCTCGTCGCTGCACTGAGCCGCACAGTCCCGCTCGGCGCGGCCATCCTGGAAGACCTCGAGGAGCACGGGCCCGCCAGCAACGTATGGGCGCCATTGAGCGGCGGCAGTCCCCGGCCCTGGGCCGCCCTGTGAAAACCGGTGGCCGGTGATCGGCTTGACTACGCAACCGCCCTGCAGACACCGTTCGTCGGCAACCAGGCGGACGACCGGTCCAGTGCCACTACACCGCGCTGGTGCTGTCGCGGCGGGCCATGAGCACGGCGCACACCTCATCGGCGGTGAGCGTGGAGGGTGAGTAGGAGACCACCTGGCACCGGGCACGGCGTTGAGCTCCTCCTCGATGGCGTCCGCTCTCTGCCGCGGGAAGTAGCTGCGTTCGCGGTACTTGTAGTAGCCGGTGAAGGCGGACGCGAGGTTTACGTTGAACCCCAGGACGACGACGGACACGCTCTGCCAGGTCCACTCCTGCTGGCTCAGCGCGGCAATCGTCGTTACCGCGGTGGAACCCATCATGATCAGAGACTGAAGGCTGTTGTGGACCCGTCAATAGTGACGGCTTTCCCGTCCGTACTGGGCGACCACCTCGGCCGGCCGCCCGCCGAGACGTTTCCTCGGTATGACTGATCCCTCCATGCGGGTGATCACAGACTGCTTCGCCCACCCCCGCCAGGCCAGCAGGGCTATCACCGGTCCATGACCAAAACCATGCTGCGCGGCCTCATCGCTGCGCTTCTCGCCCTTCCCGCCCTCGCCGCGGCACCCGCCCCCTCCGCGCCGGCTGCACCCGAGCCGCACCGCTTGTCCCTGGCCAAGGCCATCGACAAGCTGCCGCGCGCCACGGAATCCCGCGAGGGCTATATCCGCACGAGCTTCAAGCACTGGGTGGACGCCGACCACGACAGCTGCAGCACCCGCGCCGAGGTCCTCATCGCCGAGTCCCGCACGAAGCCGACGGTCGAGGGCGCCTGCAAGGTCACCGGGGGGAGGTGGTACTCGTACTACGACGGGAAGACCCTCACCGAGCCACGCGCGCTGGACATCGACCATGTGGTGCCGCTCGCCGAGGCCTGGGACTCCGGCGCCTCGACATGGACGCCCAAGCACCGCCAGGACTACGCCAACGACCTCACCGCCGACCGCTCGCTGGTCGCGGTCACCGCCAAGAGCAACAGGGCCAAAGCCGATAAGGACCCCGCTCAGTGGCTGCCGCCGCTCGCGGACGCGCGCTGCACCTACGCAGCAGACTGGACCGCCACCAAACTCCGCTGGAGCCTGACCGCGAACAAAGCCGAAGTCACCGCCCTGGAGAAGCTCGCCGAAGAGTGCGGCCGGCAGGAGGTTGAGTACGTGAAGACCCCGGCGGACACCACCGCGGCATAGATGGCGTCAGGTGGGCGGGCCACACCCCTCATAGCGGTGAACCCGCCCACCCTGGCACTGCGCCCACGCCGGATCGTCCAGCAGCTACTCCACATCCGGCATACCGGGCCCGCGCAGAAACTCCCCGACGTCACCGTCGAAGTGCGCGAGGCCGAGGCTGCCCGCGTGCCGTCAGCCGTCGACGCCATGCTGCACACCACGTCCGCGACACGCCTTCTGCTGCCGGTCGCGCGATCACCCGCCGCGGCCACCGCCTTCGCGACTGGTCCCGCAGGTCCGTGAGCGCTCCGTCGGTCACTGCCCATCGGTCGGCGTCCGTGCGCTCGCGGCACACCACGATCTCTGCGTATTCGTCGGCGCCGCGGTCCGGGACAGGCACCCAGAACTCCGAGACCATCGCCATGTGTTGGCGCAGCAGCTCGAGCGGAGGTGCCGTCCAGGCCGCCGTCACCGCACAGGCCAAAGCCACCGGCCAGCCAGCCGCGGCACGCTGACGAGGACCCCGCGGAGTAGGCCAAGCCGCAGCCCGCACCAGCACCGTCTGGGCTACCAGCCGGTGAGGTTCACGACGTGGGTGCAGTGTGGATCGGAGTCATCATTTGTCCAGTACTGCTCCTCGTCGAGCAGCGACGGCAGGGATGCAAGCAAGGCGGTGGTGGCGTTTGAAGGGCGCACGTCGACGGTGACGGCCTCGGAGGCCTTTGCGGCGTGGAGGTAAAGACGTAGTCGGTCCTCGTCCAGCAAGCAGAACCCGCGCAGCAGAAGGCTCGGCTTCTCTCCCGTGTATGGCTGAGTGAAGCAGCCAAGGATTCCGAGAGCGCGGTCATCCATGGTGGGACCCGGTGTGTCCAGGGCTGAGGGTTCTACGCGGACGACGACCACGCCCATCACTTGGGTGATGTGATCACTTGAGTAAATGTGGGTGCCCGTGACCGCCGCCTTCCGGGAGGTCGGCCGCGTGAGCCCGTGTCCGCAACGACTGACATCGGGGTGCGCGGGCAGGGCGCGTCCTGAGTTCCAGCTCAGGGATCCTTTCGGTTTTCACGCCTGGAGACCTAGGGAACCGCGCTGCTCATCACCGCAACGTGACCGACCAGCGCACGAGGCAGTCCACCACGATCAGGCCAGGGCCTGGCAGCTGGAAGGGGCCGCGGAAGGGGCCGCTGCTGCGGTGGAGTTCCTCTTCGCCCTCGCCGCCAGGTGACCGGTGCTTGATGTAGACGTACCCGTCGTCCACGTCCAGCTTCGCGGTGCCGCGCCCGCCCGTGTACTGCAGGACGTCTGGGTGGCGGCCTTCGGCATTCTTCATCAACGTCGACAGCGAGTCGGACGCGCGAAACCCGAGTCTCCAGCGGGGGAACGAGCCGACCTTCGACTTGTCGACAGCGAGATGGGTGTACTCCCTGGGCACGAGGGCCCATGCACGGTGTCTGCTGCCGGTGTTGTGCGTCAGCAGCATGTCTCCCTTCTCGAGTTGCTCGGGCGTATCGATCACTCCGTATACAAAGAGGCTCGAGAGGATCCCGCTCTTCATCTCCACCACCGTGGCCAAGCCACTAGGAGTAACCAGGGATACGCAATATCGTCGGGCCGTGACAACGGGTGGTCGTCTGCCCGGGCTCGCCAGCCGACGCCCCGACGCAGGCGGAAGCACTGCACGCCAGCAATTGGCTCTGCGCGCATGGCTGATCCGTGTCGTCCGTGACGAACAAACTGTGCAGTCGACAACGTGGTGTTCGCTGTCACCTGACGCTGAGGTGGGGTGCGGCGGGTGTGCCCGGCAGCGGCATCAGATTTCACGGATGGGCTGCCGGGCACGCGCAGTCAAGGGCATACCTGTGGACGGCTACAGCGTCTTGTGGGCGCGCCCGTCGTAGCTCCACCAGTTGCCCGACTGGGACTTGGGCACGGTGACGTCGACTTGGCGCTTGGTGCCTGTGTTGTCATTGATGCCGTGGATGGTGGCCTTGCCCTTGAACCAGTACCCAGGGACGCCGTAGTAACCGGAGCCAGGCGTCTGGAACCAGCCAGTGCAGACATGGGAGCCGTTCTGGTCGGTGCCGCAGACCTTGGCCCGGTCCGAATAGTAGGTGGAGACCTGTACCTGCTGTCCGTTGGTTCCGGCCGATGCCGTCGCGGCTCCTGCCACCGGCACGGCGATCGCGCCGGCCAGTACGGCCGTCGCTGCCCATGTACGCAAGCGAGTCATGTGTTTCCTCCTGTAGTGCAGATGAGAGTTGCTGCCGTTCCTCTTGCGAGGTGAGGCGCTGGGGTGACGCGGTCCACCATCCCAACCGCACCGGCACACAGTCGTCGGGATTCGGCGTAGACCGAACGGTTGCGGGTTGGCAGGATCTTCGTCATGCCGTTACGCATTCACTTCACGGCCGAGGACCTGGCCCGCACCCGGCTCAGTCACGAACCTCGCCCCTTGCTGGAGCTGAGCCACGCACTGTGGCGTCTGCAGCGCGGAACCCGGCAGGTGCGCTACGAAGCCTGGCGGCGAGAGGTGTCCCTGTGCCTGCCACGGCAGGCGCGCACGGTCTTCGACCTGATGCCCGTGACAGGCTGGACCCCCGACTTCCTGACTTTGATCGACGCGGGGGATCCGTATGCAGTGCTGGATCGGGCCCGTTCCATTCCCCATCGCCTCATCAAGGATGAACTCTCGGCCCTCGCCGAGCAGCAGACCATGCCCGCCTGGTCCCAACGGCTCGTCGACGACCCCCACCTTGTCCGTGCTCTCTTCGACAACCTCACCGACGTCTATACCCACGTGCTGGCGCCCTGGTGGCCAAGCATTCAGGGTGACCTCGCCGCCGACCGGGCGGTGCGCACGCGGACACTGGACGAACTAGGCACGGAGGCCCTACTCGCACGCCTCAATCCCGTACGCATGCGGTGGAACGCGCCCACCCTCGAGGTAGCTCTGCCCTGCGACTGGGACCTTCACCTGGAGGGCCAGGGGCTCTTGCTGATGCCTAGCGTGATGGGAGGCCAGGACCCGGTGATCACCATCCACGATTCACACCCGCAACCCATCCTCAGCTACCCCACCGCTGACGCGCACACGCTCAAGGGTCTGCACACGTTGGCAGCTCCTGCGGCCCTAACCACCGAACCTCCACCTGCCGTCATCGCCCTTCTCGGCCGCACCCGTGCCTCCGTGCTCCACTACATCGCCGGACACCCCGGGTGCTCCACGAAAGAACTCGCCGCCCGCACCGGCATTACCGCCCCGAGCGCCAGCGAACACGCCACCACGCTCCGCAACGCGGAGCTGATCCTCACCACCCGGCACCGCAGGAACGTCCTCCACACCCCCACCTCCCTGGGCCTGGCGCTCCTCAACACAACCACTCACAGATGAGCACATGAAGGTCGAGACACGTTTAACGGGGATCCGGACGTGCCGTTCGTGTCCCATCGATCGGGCCTTTGCCCTTGTCAAAGCGGCCAAAACGCGCCAAGTCCTGACCGAAGCTCGGAGGCGGGCGCTGCAGTGGAGCGAGCCCAGGCTAGTGACCTGAGTCAGGATTCGTCGGCAGTAGGCGGTAACTTTGTCGAGGATCTCGTCGGCTGTCTTCGTCCAGACGAACGGTCTGGGGTGCTCGTTCCAGTCGGTGAGCCAGGCCCGGATGTCGCGTTCGAGGGCCTGGACGGAGCGGTGGATGCCGCGCTTGAGACCGACCACCCCGGATAGGTTCACACTAGCTAGCTGATAGGCGTGCTCCGCGTCGTCGAGGCGGCCCCATCCCCGCGGGCGCGGGGAGCACGGCTGGGCCCACGAAATGCGCTGCTGGTTCTCGGGACCATCCCCGCGGGCGCGGGGAGCACATGGCGCCGATGGGGCCGGCCGCACCGGGTTTGGGACCATCCCCGCGGGCGCGGGGAGCACCCCAGGGCCGCTCTGATCCGTTTGGCGAAATCGGGACCATCCCCGCGGGCGCGGGGAGCACCGTCCTCACCGCCGCCCGAGGCGCTCCCGGTCGGGACCATCCCCGCGGGCGCGGGGAGCACAACCTCTTCCTGTCCGCCCTGGGCGTGTCCTTGGGACCATCCCCGCGGGCGCGGGGAGCACTGATCCTGGGTCACGCGCAGGTGTTCGCCGCCGGGACCATCCCCGCGGGCGCGGGGAGCACAGCAGCGGGAACCGTGGGCTGGTCTGGGTGTCGGGACCATCCCCGCGGGCGCGGGGAGCACGCCAGACGGCACTAAATGCCGTCCGGGACGTCGGGACCATCCCCGCGGGCGCGGGGAGCACTGCCGTGCGGCCGACACCGCGGCCGCCGCGTTGGGACCATCCCCGCGGGCGCGGGGAGCACGGCGCAACGGCCCTGGCCCTCTCATGGCCGGAGGGACCATCCCCGCGGGCGCGGGGAGCACCCATGATCGTTCCCGCCGATGCTGGCTGTTCCGGGACCATCCCCGCGGGCGCGGGGAGCACGGAGCTTGTTGTCGGCCTTTTGCTCGCGCATCAGGACCATCCCCGCGGGCGCGGGGAGCACATCTTCTTGGCGAACGGGCACCAGCTCATGTCGGGACCATCCCCGCGGGCGCGGGGAGCACCGTCTGCCGTACGGGACCCCGTGAGCGGGGTGGGGACCATCCCCGCGGGCGCGGGGAGCACGCCGCCCACGCATACGTGATGCTCAAGACCGCGGGACCATCCCCGCGGGCGCGGGGAGCACCTGCACCTGAGCCTGGAAGTGCCGGGCCTGCTGGGACCATCCCCGCGGGCGCGGGGAGCACCGTGTGCGACGGTTTCGGCCCACAGATAGAGCGGGACCATCCCCGCGGGCGCGGGGAGCACCCGTCTGGCGCGGGACCAGATCGGG
>NZ_JBHVYE010000057.1:0-11144 GCF_042881135.1 Streptomyces sp. NPDC058284 | reverse complement strand
CAGCGACGGGACCATCCCCGCGGGCGCGGGGAGCACACTCCGTGGCCTGCGGATTTGTGACTGCCGGGAGCTGGTTTCGAGCAGTTTCACTGATTTCGGCCCACAGATAGAGCGGGACCATCCCCGCGGGCGCGGGGAGCACCCGTCTGGCGCGGGACCAGATCGGGCAGCGACGGGACCATCCCCGCGGGCGCGGGGAGCACACTCCGTGGCCTGCGGATTTGTGACTGCCGGGAGCTGGTTTCGAGCAGTTTCACTGATTCGGACATAAGGGTCATAAGGTTGCTTGGGTGGTGGATACCCGTTCATCGAGTGTTCGCGATACCGGATGGTGCGTAGTGCTGTGAGCCGGGGCCCGCATTTTCCTTGATCTGTTCGTACAGAAGTGCGCTTTCTCCATTTCGCTGCCTTGGCTTCAGGTTTGGCTGTATGTCTCTGCCATGACCGTTGAGAGGGAGTCGTCCTATACGGGGCTAGGGGGCCGGCTTGTGGGGCCGGTGCGTTCTGTGTGGGCCAAGCACGACCGGGACACCGAGGGGTGGCTACCTCTGTGGCGGCACATGGAAGATAGCGCGGCGGTGGCCGGGTTGCTGTGGGATGAGTGGCTGCCCGCGAACGTTCGGACGTTGGTGGCTGAGGCTTTGCCAGGTGCGGCGGAGGAGGGCCGGTCGCTGATGGTGTGGCTGGCGGCTGTGCATGACATAGGGAAGGCCACGCCGGCCTTCGCGTGTCAGGTCGATCAACTCGCTGACGTGATGCGGGGGCAGGGCCTGGAGATGAAGACCCGCAGGCAGTTCGGGGTCGCTCGGGCGATGGCTGCGCACGCGCTGGCGGGGCAGGTGCTGCTGAGCGAATGGCTGGAGGAGCGGCACGGCTGGTCGGCCCGGCAGAGCGGGCAGTTCGCTGTCGTTACGGGTGGCCACCATGGGGTGCCGCCGGAGCACGGACAGCTCAATGATCTTTATGACCGGCCGTATCTGCTGCGGACGCCGGGGGCGAGTGGAGAGCTGTGGCGGCGAGTGCAGGAGGAGTTGCTCGACGCGTGTGTCGAGGAGTACGGCGTGAGGGAGCGGCTACGCGTCTGGCGGACGGTGCGGTTGTCGCAACCTGTGCAGGTGCTGCTCACTGCAGTGGTGATCGTCGCTGACTGGATCGCCAGCAACCCGGATCTGTTCCCGTATTTCCCGCAGGAGACCCGTACCGGTGAGGAACGGGTCGCCGCGGCCTGGCGTGGGCTGCGGTTGCCTGCTCCGTGGCGGGCCGAGGAGCCTTCCGGAAAGGCGCGGGCGGTGGTCGCGTCGCGTTTCGATCTGCCGCCGGGGGCGAGTGTCAGGCCGGTGCAGGAGGCCGCGGTCCGGTTGGCTCGTGAGATGCCCTCGCCTGGTCTGATGATCGTTGAGGCTCCGATGGGAGAGGGGAAGACGGAGGCCGCGCTCGCGGTCGCTGAGATCTTCGCGGCCCGTTCAGGTGCAGGCGGGGTGTTCTTTGCTCTGCCCACGATGGCTACGGGGAACGCGATGTTCCCCCGGCTGCTGAAGTGGATCGGCCGGCTGCCCTCGCAGGAAGGCGCCAGGCGGTCCGTGCTGCTCGCGCATTCCAAGGCCGCTCTCAACGACGACTATGCCGAGTTGATGCGCAGCGGTCGGCAGCAGATCGCTGCCGTTGATGTGGACGGCGAGGTGGGGCGGTGGCGGCCCTCGGATGTGAAGCGGTTGGCTCCGGCCGAGTTGATCGCTCATGCGTGGCTACGGGGGCGGAAGAAGGCCATGCTGTCGTCGTTCGTTGCAGGGACGGTGGATCAGTTGCTGTTCGCCGGGCTCAAGAGCCGGCATCTGGCGTTGCGTCACCTTGCGGTCGCGGGGAAGGTCGTGGTGATCGACGAGGCGCACGCCTATGACACGTATATGAGTGTCTATCTGGACCGGGTGCTGTCGTGGCTGGGGGCTTACCGGGTGCCGGTGGTGGTGCTGTCCGCGACGCTGCCCTCGGATCGTCGCCGTCAGCTCGCAGAAGCCTATGCCGGAGCCTGTGGTGCCTCCGGTGGTGAGGCAGGTGGTTTTGAGGAGGTGGCCCGGGCCACCTCCTATCCGCTGCTGACTGCCGTGGTGCCCGCTCAGGTTCCGATCGTCGAGGGGAGTGCTGCCTCGTCCCGGAGTTGCGATGTCCATCTGGAACGGCTCGAGGACGACCAGGGTGTTCTGGCCGGCCGGCTGGTGGCCGAACTGGAGGGCGGCGGCTGTGTCCTGGTCATACGCAACACGGTCAGGCGGGTGCTGGAGACCGCCCGGGCGCTGCATGCGTATTTTGGTGAACAGGCCGTGACTGTCGCTCATTCGAGTTTCGTCGATGTGGACCGGGCGGCGAAGGACGCCGGTCTCCTCGCCCGGTTCGGGCCGCCGGAGAAGGCGGGCGGGCAGCGTCCGGCGGGACCGCACATCGTGGTCGCCAGCCAGGTCGCCGAGCAGTCGCTCGACGTCGACTTCGACTTGCTCGTCACCGACTTGTGCCCCGTCGACCTGATGCTCCAGAGGATAGGTCGCCTGCACCGTCACCGGCGCGGCCCGGGGCAGGCGGAGCGTCCTGCGCGGCTGCGTGAGGCTCGCTGCCTGGTCACCGGTGTCGACTGGAACGGGGAGGTGCCTGTACCGGTAGGGGGGTCGGTCGCCGTGTACGGGGCGTATGCGCTGCTGCGCTCCGCTGCCGTCCTGCTGCCCCACCTGGAGGGCCCGCGGCGGCCTGTGCGGCTGCCCGGGGACATCAGCCCGCTGGTCCAGGGCGCGTATGCCGAAGGTCCTGTGGGCCCCGCAGCCTGGTCCGATGCGATGACCGCGGCGTGGGAGCGTCACGAGAAGCACCGTGCGGAGCAGGCCGGGCGGGCGGAGGTGTTCCGGCTGGATGCGGTGGGACGCCCGGGCCGGCCACTCATCGGGTGGGTCGCGGCGGGCGTGGGAGATGCGGACGATACCCGAGCCGGCCGGGCGCAGGTCCGTGACAGCAAGGAGAGCCTGGAGGTGGTGGTCGTGCAGCGGCGTGCCGACGGGTCGCTGGCCACACTGCCCTGGCTCGCAAAGGGCCAGGGAGGGCTGGAACTGCCCACCGACCGGCCTCCGACGGCGGCTGCAGCGCGGGCCGCGGCCAGTTGCGGGCTGCGGTTGCCCCTTCAGTTCTCGCATGGCGAGGTCATGGACCGCGCGATCGCCGAACTGGAGGAGCTGTACGTACCGGCCTGGCAGGGGAAGGACAGTCATTGGCTGGCCGGTCAGCTGATTTTGGCGCTCGACGCCGATTGTCAGACCTCTCTGGCAGGCTTCTCACTCCGCTACAGCCAGAGTGACGGCCTTGAGGTGAGCAGCAGTGACTGAATCCGAGGAACTGGGCGCGTTAGCAAAGGTGTTGACGTTCGACCTGACCAGCCGTCCCTGGATCCCGGTGCTGGACGAGGACGGCGCCCAGGACGAACTGTCACTTCGTGACGTGTTCGCCCGAGCGGGTGAACTCCGCGGCGTTGTAGGGGATTTACCCACACAGGAATTCGCCTTGGTGCGTCTCCTGCTCGCGGTGGCCCACGACGCGCTTCAGGGCCCACGCGACACGGAGCACTGGGTGCAGTTGTGGGCCGACGAGGACTGTTTCGCGCCGGTCGCGGCCTATCTCGACGGACACCGCGAGCGGTTCGACCTGCTGCACCCGCGCACACCGTTCTTCCAGGTCGCACAGTTGCGCACCGTCCGCGACGAGGTCTTCTCACTCAACCGGATCGTCGCGGATGTTCCCAACGGGGAGCCGTTCTTCAGCTCCCGCATGCCGGCCGTCGAGCGGCTCAGCTTCGCCGAGGCGGCCCGCTGGGTCGTGCACGCGCACGCCTATGACACCTCCGGTATCAAGACCGGGATTGACGGCGATGGCCGGGTCAAGGGCGGCAAGGTGTACCCGCTCGGGGTCGGCTGGGCGGGGGCGCTCGGCGGGGTCCTGGCCGAGGGCGAGACACTGCGCCAGACCCTGCTGTTGAATCTGGTCGCCGCCGACACCAGCGGCGTGCGGTTTTCCCGCGAGGACGCTCCGGCCTGGCGTCACAAGCCGTGCGGGCCCGGTCCCTCGGGCCGAACACGTCCTGCTGGCGTGCGCGACCTGTACACCTGGCAGACCCGCCGGCTGCGCCTGCGGTTCGACTCGGACGGCGCATACGGCGTCGTCCTCGGTTACGGCGATCCGCTCGCCCCGCACAACATGCAGGGGGCCGAGCCGATGACCGCATGGCGCAGGAGCCCGGCCCAGGAGAAAAAGCGCGGTGAACCGGTCGTGTACCTGCCCAGGGAGCACGATCCGGACCGGTCCACCTGGCGGGGTATCGAAGCCCTGGTGGTGGGACGGGCCGAGGCGGCACAGGGCAGTGAGGCCGCCAAAGTGCTGCGGCCGGGAATCCTGGAATGGATCGCACGGCTGGTGACGGAGGGAGAGCTGCCCCGCGGCTTTTTGATCCGGGCGCGCGTTGTGGGGGCGGTCTATGGAACCCAGCAGTCGGTGATCGACGAAATCGTCGACGACCGGCTGGCCATGGCCGTGGTGTTGCTGCATCAACAGGACCGTGCCTATGCACGACAGGCCATCGACGCGGTCGGTGAGGCGGAGCGGGCGGTCACCGCTCTCGGTGATCTCGCCACGGATCTCGCTCGTGCGGCGGGCCGTGAGAGCGAAGGGCCCCGCTCGGCCGCCCGCAGCCTCGGCTTCGCCGCCCTGGAGGGCCCCTACCGCGTCTGGCTGCGTGACCTGGCCACCGCCGAAGACCCCGACGCCCATCGCACCCGCTGGCAGCAGGACACCTACCGGCACCTGCGGCAGCTGGGCGAACGGCTCATGAGCGAGGCGGGCAACGCCGCGTGGGAGGGCCGGGTGGTGGCGGCGAAGAAGGGCTCCGAGTGGCTCAACTCGGCGCTTGCCGAAAAGTGGTTCCTCATCCACCTCAGCAAGGCGCTCAGCGACCCCTACTCCTTTGACCGGGCGCCGGGCGACGGCTCCGCCCGGGGGCCCAACTGCTCTTCGGAGGTGCCCGCATGACCACCCTCGCCGAAACCGCCACCACTGCGCAGCGTGTCAGCGTGCTCACCAGTGACCTCATCGTCCCGCTGCAGAGGGGATATCTGGGCGACCAGTCCTACGCGGTGGGGGCCCTGGCCCGGTTGCGTCGAGGCGCGGGCAAGGACTTCTCCCAGGTGCCAGATCTGTGGGGGCTGGCCGATACCGGGGCCCTGCACGATGGGCCCGCCGCGGGCGGGCGGCCGCTGGACGAGGCCGAGCTGACCCGCGCCGAGGACGCGGTGCACGTGGCGCTCACCTTGTGGGCGCTGCACCAGCAGTCCCGCAGCACGGCCATGCACCGGGCCGGGTCGCGCACGGCGCCCAGGGGACTTGGTGGCGCTGTGCGCCAGTTGATGCCGGCGGGTGAGATCGCCGAGCCCGTCCGCAAGCGTTTTGTCCGCGTCGGCACCGCACCGGGCCTGCCCGTTGTGGCGCAGCGTCTGCGCGAGATCGTCGTGATGCTGCGGGGTGCGGACATCCCCCTGGACTACGCCCTCTTGGCAGGGCAGCTCTATGGCTGGCAGGAGCCCACCGGCCGCGAGGCCGTACGCCGGGCCTGGGGGCGCTCGTTCCACTCCTACCGGGCCCCACAGAAGAACGAGGCGGACGCCCCGGCTGCTTCTGATCACATCACTGACCCCACGGACAAGGACGCCTCGTGAACCGCATCTTTCTCGACGTGCACGCGCTGCAGACGGTGCCGCCCAGCAATCTCAACCGGGACGACACGGGCGCACCGAAGTCAGCCGTCTATGGCGGGGCACCCCGTGCTCGCGTGTCCAGCCAGGCGTGGAAGCGCGCCACCCGTACCTACTTCGGCCGGGAGCACCTTCTTAACCCGAGCGAACTGGGGGTACGGACGAAGAAGGTCGCCGAGGTCCTCGCCGCCCGCATCACCGGCCTGGACCCCGCACTCCAAGGCGCTGAGGCCCTCCAGATCGCCGCCGACGTGATCCACGGCGCTACCGGTTCCAAGATCGAGGCCCCCAAGAGGAAAGCCGAAGCCGCCAAGGACAGCGGGCCAGAGGCGGCGCCGGAGTCGAAGTACCTGATGTTCCTCAGCGCACGCCAGCTCGACGGTCTCGCCGCGCTGGCCGTCCAGGGCGCGGCCGACATCAAGACCTATCTCAAGGACAAGGACATCAAGGCGCGAGCCCGGGAGATCGCCGATACCCGGCACTCCGTCGACATCGCGCTGTTCGGCCGCATGGTCGCCGACTCCGCCGACTTCAATGTTGATGCTGCTGTCCAGGTCGCCCACGCCATCAGCGTGCACCGCGTCGACAACGAGTCCGACTACTACACGGCTGTGGACGACGAGAACACCGATGCGGAATCGGGTGCCGGCATGATCGGCACCGTCGACTTCAATTCCTCCACCCTCTACCGCTATGCAGCGCTCAGCGTCCATCAGCTCGCCAAGAACCTCGGGGAGGGCCTTCGTGAGGAGGAACCGCGCACCGCACCTGTGCGGCGCGCGGTCGAGGCGTTCGTACAGAGTTTCCTCGAGTCACTGCCGACCGGAAAGATCAATACGTTCGGGAACCACACCCTCCCCGACGCCGTGATCGTCAAACTGCGCACCACCCGGCCGATCAGCTACGTAGCCGCGTTCGAGGAACCCGTCACCGGGGAGAGCGGGTATCTGCGCCAGGCAGTGACCCGGCTCACGCAGTATGTCCCAGAGGTGGAACGCACCTATGGCGACGAGGAGTCCACCCTCTCCTGGGTTCTGCGGGTCGGCCCCGCCACCGAACAGCTCGGCGGTCTCGGCACGCAGATGCACCGGCTCAATGAACTGGTCGAGGCGGTCGGCCAGGCTGTCGCCGAGCACCTGGACAAGCCCGTATGAGCGTCCTGGTCCTCCGGCTGGCCGGCCCCCTGCAAGCCTGGGGGGCATCGGCCCGCTTCGTGCGCCGTACCACCGAGTCTGTCCCCACCAAGAGCGGCGTCATCGGCATGCTCGCCGCCGCCCAGGGCCTCGACCGCAGCGACGACGCCGGCCTTTCCCGCCTGGCATCCTTGCGCTTCGGTATCCGGGCCGACCAGCCGGGCACCCGTGTACGGGACTTCCAGACCGCCCAGCACGCTGTCACCGGCAAATCCATGCCGCTGTCCGAGCGCTTCTACCTCGCCGACGCCGTCTTCGTCGCGGTCCTCGAAGGAGACCGCGCCCTCCTGGAAGAACTCCACACTGCCCTGAGCACGCCCGTTCACCCTCTCTTCCTCGGCAGACGTTCCTGCCCGCCGGCCCTGCCGGTGGAGCTCGGCACCCGCGGCAGTTCCCTCCCGCAGGCCCTGCACGAGGAGCCCTGGCAGGCCGCCGACTGGTACCAGCGCCTGCACGGCAAGGAGCACACGGTGGTCCTGAACGTCCTGCGGGAGCCCGACCCCGGTGAACAGCGTGGGGACGTCCTGCGTGATCAGCCCCTCAGTTTCACCGCCGCGCACCGGCGCCACGCCCTGCGCCCCGTGGTCAGCACAACCGTGGAGGTACCCAACCCGCGTGCAGTGCTGGCTGTCCGCGCGCCGGCCGCCGCCCACCCGGTTCCGCACCACGATCCTTTCGACGCCGTGGAGGAGGAAACCCCCTGATGTATCTGACCCGCTTCCGTGTGAACACCGCACGGCCCGGAGCCCGCCGTCTGCTCTCCTCGCCGCAGTCGCTGCACGCGGCGGTCATGGCCTCCTTCCCCGGCCTGCTGCCCACCAGCACGGGCGACACGGAAGGGAGCAGAGTGCTGTGGCGCCTGGACCACAACGCCAAGGCCGAGGTCTTCCTCTACCTCGTGAGCCCCGCGCGCCCTGACCTGACCCACCTTGTGGAGCAGGCCGGCTGGCCGGCTGCCGCCCTTGATCCGGAGACCCCCGGCTGGCAGAGCCGCCCCTACGCGCCCTTCCTCGACCGCCTCGCCGCAGGTAGCGTCTGGGAGTTCCGGCTCACCGCCAACCCGGTGCACCAGATCCGGCGCAAAGCCGGCGAACCGACCAAACGCACCGCGCACCTCACCCCCGTCCACCAGCGAGGCTGGCTCCTCGACCCTCAACGCCAGGAGCGAGCGGGCTTCCGCGTCCTGGAGAAGCCACACGAGCGACGCTTACTGCCCGGCGGCACCACTCACCACAACCGCCCCCACCACGGAGACCGGTACGAGCTCGCCGTCCGTGACGAGCGCGCCCTGTCCTTCGCCAAGTCCCGTGACGACAGGTCACCGAATCACCGGGTGCACGTCGTGACGGTCACCTTCGACGGACGCCTCGTAGTCACCGACGCCGACGCCCTACGCCGCACCCTGACCCGGGGGCTGGGCAAGGCCAAGGCGTACGGCTGCGGGCTCATGACCCTCGCCCCTGTCCCGGCGCCTTCTGTATCTGGAGAGTGAGGAAGTGCCGACAGCCGGCAGGCGTGCCACCCTCACCCCACGCCACCTCGCCCGCACCGGTGAGCGGGTCTCCTTCATCTACCTGGAACGCTGCACCGTCCACCGCGATGCCAACGCCATCACCGTCCAGGATGCCGACGGCACCACCCACATTCCCTCCGCCACCATCGCCACCCTCCTGCTCGGCCCCGGCACCCGCATCACCCACCAGGCGATGAGTGTTCTCGGCGAGACCGGAGCGGCGGTCGCCTGGGTGGGCGAGCACGGCGTGCGCTTCTACGCCGGCGGCAGGGCCCTGAGCCGCTCAGCCGCACTTCTCGAGGCCCAGGCCACCCAATGGGCCAATGTGCGCAGCCGCCTCGCTGTCGCACGCGCCATGTACCGGCTGCGATTCCCTGACGAGGACCCGGACGGTCTGACCCGCCACCAGCTCCTGGGGCGTGAAGGCGACCGCGTCAAAGACTGCTACCGAGCCCAGGCAGCCCGCACCGGCGTTCGATGGCACGGCAGAAAGTACACCCCAGGCGACTTCAGCAGCGGTGACCCCGTCAACCAAGGCATTACCGCTGCAGCCCAGTGCATGTACGGCATAGCCCACGCCGTCGTCACCTCTCTCGGATGCAGCCCCGGCCTCGGATTCGTCCACGCCGGGCACGAACTCTCCTTCGTCCTGGACATCGCAGACCTCTACAAAACAGAGATCGGGATCCCGCTCGCCTTCGACATCGCAGCCGAGGGCCCCGAAGACGTGGGGCCCCGAACCCGCCGCGGCCTGCGCGACCGCATCAACGAGACCGGACTCCTCGATCGCTGCGTCAAGGACATCAAGTACCTGCTGCTGCCCGGCGCCCAGGCTGAGGAGGACGACCGGGCCGGCGAACAGGACCGCGTCACGCTCCAGAGCGACCAGGACCACCACGTAGCAGCCGGAGTGAACTACAGCTCCGAGGACGTGGCCACGGATGCGGACGAGGCGGTCATCTGGTGACTGTCATCGTCCTCACCACCTGCCCACCCGGACTCCGCGGATTCCTCACCCGCTGGCTCCTCGAAATCTCCGCAGGCGTCTTCATCGGCAACCCCTCCACCCGCGTCCGCGATGCCCTGTGGAACGAGGTGCAGCAATACGCGGGCCAGGGCCGCGCTCTGCTCGCCCACACCACCAACAACGAACAGGGTTTCACTTTCCGCACCCATGACCACGCTTGGCAGCCGGTCGACCACGAGGGCCTGACCCTCATCCGCCGCCCGAACACACAGCCGCCACCGACCGAAGCCACACCGAAGCCCGGCTGGAGCAAAGCCGCGCAGCGCCGACGATTCGGCAAAGGTTGACCTATCAATGCCTTTTGTTCCTTATGTCAGGTTCGGAGAAACTGTTCTGAAACGGCTCTGTCGGCTGACAAAACAGCAGGTCGAGCAGTGCTCCCCGCGCCCGCGGGGATGGCCCCGTGGCCGCCACGGTCTTCTCACGTGCCATCAGGTGCTCCCCGCGCCCGCGGGGATGGCCCCATCGCGACTCAGGGTAAGCGCTTTTCAAGATCGTGCTCCCCGCGCCCGCGGGGATGGCCCCGACGAGCACCCGGTGGGCGAGGCGGATCTTCTGTGCTCCCCGCGCCCGCGGGGATGGCCCCCTCGCCTGGTTGAAAGATCCAGGGAATCCGCAGTGCTCCCCGCGCCCGCGGGGATGGCCCCTCGGTGGTGAACCCGCCCTGCACGGGGCCGCCGTGCTCCCCGCGCGCCCGCGGGGATGGCCCCGTCTGCGGGTCCACCACCCGCACGTTCTGGAAGTGCTCCCCGCGTCCGCGGGGATGGCCCCATCGAGGGAAGGAAGACCCACATGTTCCGTCAGTGCTCCCCGCGCCCGCGGGGATGGCCCCCTCGCCCTGACCCTCCTCCACGGAGGCGAGCTGTGCTCCCCGCGCCCGCGGGGATGGCCCCCACCCGGACATCTGTGACTCAGTGCTTGAGGTGTGCTCCCCGCGCCGGCGGGGATGGCCCCGCAGCTGACGAAGAACCCGCGCAACATCACGAGTGGTCCCCGCACCCGCGGGGATGGTCCTTGCTCGGCCAGAGAGCGCACCGTATCGCCGGTGTGCTCCCCGCGCCGCGGGGACGGTCCCTTCACGCTCCGGGTACTGATCGGGGACGACGCGTGCTCCCCGCGCCCGCTGGGGTGGTCCCGACCGGACGAGGGTCGTGTTCCACGGCGTGAAGTGCTCCCCGCGCCCGCGGGGGATGGCCCCGACGCCAAGCGGCGGCGTGGGCGCCCGCGCAGGCCGAGCGATCAGCTGATGCATGCGTGTCGCGAACCGCCGTTGCCATGCCTTGTGTTCGAGGAGCTGAAGCAGCCGCGTGTACCGCCCGTCACGCTGCAGGGCGGGGATCCACTCGCGATCGATGACGCCCATGCTCGTCCTCCCCTTCGACGAAGCGCCGATGACGCGACGGCTCCGCGCCCCCAGCCAGCACCAAACCCTCGAAGATCAATCTGGTTGCCCGCGATATCGGACAGTCCTCCCCTAGTGCTGGGTTCCTCTTTGGTTGGGTATATGTCTTGTTGGCAGGGTAGGTGATGGTGCTCGGGGGCGGGTGCTGGGTGATGGTGTTACGGGCACGACCGGGGCGTGACAAGAACGAACGGGACGTCGTTCGCCGCTTGTCGCGGGCACGGAAGGCTCCGCG
>NZ_JBHVYE010000056.1:0-20922 GCF_042881135.1 Streptomyces sp. NPDC058284 | reverse complement strand
AGATCTGGAAGCCCGGTAACGGGTGGAGGTGACTGGTACTAATAGGCCGAGGGCTTGTCCTCAGTTGCTCGCGTCCACTGTGTTGGTTCTGAAACAACGAACAGTTGTGTCGGCTGAACAGCGTCACTATCCAAATTGAAAAGTGTGCTTGTTCGCTGCCCTGTTTGAGATCCTGCGTTTCCGTAGGATATTTCATAGGGTTTCGGTGGTCATAGCGTGAGGGAAACGCCCGGTTACATTCCGAACCCGGAAGCTAAGCCTCAAAGCGCCGATGGTACTGCAGGGGGGACCCTGTGGGAGAGTAGGACGCCGCCGAACAATTTTTGGAGGACCCTTGGTCCCAGCGTCCACGCTGGGACCAAGGGTCCTTTTTGTTTTTGCCGAAGCGCGCCGGCCTGCCGGCTGCGCGAGAATGACTGCGGTACCGAAGACTAGGAGTCACCCATGTCCCCCAACTCTCCCGACGAGCGTCCGGAGCGCGACCAGCGCAGCCGGGACGGTGGTGACCGGGGCGGATACCGCGGGGCTCCCCGCCGCGACGACCGCAACGACCGTGGTGACCGTGGCGGTTTCCGTCGCGACGACAACCGTGGCGGTGGCGGTGGCGGTGGTTTCCGGGGTCGTGACGACCGCCGGGACGACCGTCGTGACGGCGATCGGGACCGCGGTGGACGTCCGCCGTTCCGGCGCGATGATCGGCCCAGCGGGCCGCGTCGTGACGACCGGCGTGACGACCGTGACCGTGGTGGCTTCCGGCGCGACGATCGCTCCGGCGGCGGGGATCGCCCCGCTTTCCGCCGTGACGACCGCCGGGACGGTGACCGCCCCGGCTTCCGCCGTGACGGTGACCGGCCCACTTTCCGCCGTGATGACCGCCGGGATGACCGGCGTGACAACGACCGCGGTGACCGTGGCGGTTTCCGTCGCGACGACAACCGTGGTGGTGGCGGCGGCTTCCGGGGTCGTGACGACCGCCGTGATGACCGTCGTGACGGCGACCGTGGTGGATTCCGGCGTGATGACCGCTCCGGTGGCGGGGACCGCCCCGGCTTCCGCCGTGACGACCGTCGCGACAACGACCGCGGCGGTGACCGCGGCGGTGACCGCGGTGGTTTCCGTCGTGACGACAACCGTGGCGGTGGGGGCGGCGGTGGCTTCCGCGGCCGTGATGACCGTCGTGACGACCGGCGCGATGGCGATCGTGGTGGATTCCGGCGCGATGACCGGCCCAGCGGGCCGCGTCGTGACGACCGTCGTGACGACCGTGACCGTGGTGGCTTCCGGCGCGACGATCGCTCCGGTGGCGGGGACCGCCCCGCTTTCCGCCGTGACGACCGCCGTGACGGCGACCGCCCCGGCTTCCGTCGCGATGACCGACGTGACGACCGGCCTGGCAACGACCGCGGCGGCGACCGCGGCGGCTTCCGCCGTGACGACCGTCGCGACGACCGGCGTGATGACCGTCGTGACAACGACCGCGGCGGTGACCGCGGTGGTTTCCGTCGCGACGACAATCGTGGCGGCAGTGGCGGCGGGTTCCGTGGCCGCGACGACCGGGGTCGGGGCGACGACCGTGATCGTGGGCCGCGCCGTGACGACCGGGGCGGCCGTCCCGGCGGGTTCCGTGGGCGCGACGACCGGCGTGACGACCGTCGCGACGGCGACCGCGGCGGCTTCCGGGGCGGGCGCGACGACCGCGACCGCGACCGCGAGCCCATCAAGCGGCTGCCGATCCCGGACGACGTCACGGGGTACGAGATCGACAAGGACGTACAGCAGGAGCTGCAGAGTCTCCCCAAGGGGCTCGCTGAGGACGTCGCCAGGAACCTGGTGATGGTTGCCAACCTCCTCGACGAGGACCCGGAGCAGGCCTACGCCTACGCGCGGATCGCCCTGCGGCTGGCCTCCAGGGTCGCCGCCGTGCGTGAGGCCGCGGGCTTCGCCGCGTACGCGAACCAGAAGTACAGCGAGGCGCTCGCCGAGTTCCGCGCCGCGCGGCGCATGACAGGCAGCGTCGAGCTGTGGCCCGTCATGGCGGACTGCGAGCGCGGCCTCGGCCGGCCCGAGAAGGCCCTGGAGATGGCAGGCGCTCCCGAGGTGCACAAGCTCGACAAGGCGGGGCAGGTTGAGATGCGGCTCGTCGCCGCCGGGGCGCGCCGCGACATGGACCAGATCGACGCCGCCATCGTCACCCTGCAGAGCCCCGAGCTGGCGTCGAACTCCGTGCAGCCCTGGACGGCGCGGCTGCGGTACGCGTACGCCGACGCGCTGCTGTCGGCCGGTCGCGAGGACGAGGCGCGCGAGTGGTTCGCGAAGGTCGTCGAGTCCGACAAGGACGGCAGCACCGACGCCTCCGACCGGCTCGCCGAGCTGGACGGCGTCGAGTTCGTCGACGCCCTGGCGGAGGACGAGGAGCGGGAAGAGGAGCGGGAAGAGGAGCGGGACGAGGACGCCGCGCGTGGCGAGAGCGCGGAGGACTCCGCGGAGCCGGTCCGCCGGGATGCCGACGAGGACTGACCCCCTGCCTGCGAACCGACCTCCTGCTTGAGAAGTGAAAGGGCGGGCCCCCATGGGGGCCCGCCCTTTTTGCGTCTTCGTCCGGTGGCTCGTGACGTCGTTCGGTCGGAAAAAGTTCGTGGGCGATGTCGAGAATCCGTGATCGGCTCCGTCCCCGTGGTGAACGCGACCAGAATGGGTCGTACCGCGAAGAGGAGAATCACGATGGCCAAGTACCTGCTGCTCAAGCACTACCGTGGCGCCCCGGCTCCGGCCAACTGCGTGCCGATGGACCAGTGGACGCCGGAGGAGATCACGGCGCATGTGAAGTACATGCAGGACTTCGGGGCCCGCCTCGAGAAGACCGGCGAGTTCGTCGACGCCCAGGCGCTGGCTCCCGAGGGGATGTGGGTCCGGTACGACGGCGAGGGGCGCGCCCCGGTCACCGACGGACCGTTCGCCGAGACCAAGGACCTCATCGCCGGGTGGATGGTCATCGACGTCGACACCTACGAGCGCGCCGTGGAGCTGGCCGGGGAGCTGTCCGCCGCTCCCGGCGCGGGTGGTGAGCCGATCCACGAGTGGCTGGAGCTGCGGCCGTTCCTGACCGAGCCGCCCACCATCACGGAGTGAGCACACCGATGAACGAGGCTCTGCTCCGGAGCCTCACACCGAGCGTGCTCGGCATCCTCGTCCGCCGCGGAGCAGACTTCGCGGCGGCGGAGGACGCCGTGCAGGAGGCGCTGGTCGAGGCGGTCCGCGGCTGGCCGGCCGAGCAGCCGCGCGACCCCAAGGGCTGGCTGATCACCGTGGCCTGGCGCAAGTTCCTCGACGCGACCCGGGCCGACACCGCCCGCCGCCGGCGCGAGGACCTGGTGGACGAGGAGCCGGCGCCCGGGCCCGCGCCCGCCGTCGACGACACGCTCCAGCTCTACTTCCTGTGCGCCCACCCCTCGCTGACGCCGTCGTCAGCGGTCGCGCTCACGTTGCGGGCCGTGGGAGGTCTGACCACCAAACAGATCGCCCAGGCCTACCTGGTGCCCGAGGCGACCATGGCGCAGCGCATCAGCCGGGCCAAGCGCACCGTCTCCGCCGTACGGTTCGACAAGCCCGGTGACGTCGCGACCGTGCTGCGTGTCCTCTATCTCGTCTTCAACGAGGGGTACTCCGGCGATGTCGACCTCGCCGCCGAGGCCATCCGGCTGACCCGGCAGCTGACGGCCGTGATCGACCGTCCCGAGGTGGCGGGGCTGCTCGCCCTGATGCTGCTCCACCACGCCCGGCGCGCCGCGCGGACCGCGCAGGACGGCAGCCTGGTGCCGCTGGCCGAGCAGGACCGCGGCCGGTGGGACACCGGGATGATCGCCGAGGGGGTCGCGGTCCTGCAGGCGGCCCTCGCGCGGGACCGGCTGGGTGAGTTCCAGGCCCAGGCCGCCGTCGCGGCGCTGCACGCCGACGCGCCCGCCGCCGAGGAGACGGACTGGGTGCAGATCGTCGAGTGGTACGACGAGCTCGCGCGGCTCACCGACAGTCCGGTCGTCCGGCTCAACCGCGCGGTCGCCGTCGGCGAGGCCGACGGGCCGCGGGCCGGTCTGGCCGCGCTCGCCGAGCTGGACGGCTCACTGCCCCGCTACTCCGCGGTGGCGGCGTACCTCCACGAGCGCGACGGCGACCCGGTGACGGCGGCACGGCTGTACGTGGAGGCGGCCCGGCGGGCGACCAACCTCGCCGAGCGCGACCACCTGACGCGTCAGGCCGCCCGGCTCAACACCCGCGAATGACACAGGCTCTTGACACAGGCTCTCAACACGTGAGGTCCCGCAGGACCAGGCCGCTGGCCGGCTTCGGGCCGAAAGAGGTCGACTTGCGGGGCATCGTGACGCCCTGCCGGGCGAGGTCCCGGACGACCTCCTCGCGGACCGGGTGCATCAGGACCGCCGTACCGCCGTCGCGTTCCGCCTTCTCGACCGTCGCCGCGGTGTCGTGGATGTACGCGATGTGTTCCGGGGTGTCGGGGGTCCGCCACATGTGGTCGAGGAGGGTGGCGTGCAGGACCGTCGCGTCGAGGGTGCGCCAGGCCTCGGGGAGGTCGCCCGGGATCGTACGGGCGAGGAGGTCGGGGGAGGGGCGGTCGACGAGGTGGAAGGCGCCGTCACCCGCGAGGACGAAGGCGTTGCCCTCGGCGGCGGCCTCGGCCAGGGCTTGGAGGGCGCGGTCGAGGGGGCCGTCGACGGTTCGTATGCGGAAGGAGTCGCCGAGGGCGCGCAGCGCGTCGGACACCGGCAGCCGGTGGAGGTAGCGGTGGATGGCGCGTACGCGCAGGGGGTAGCGGGCGGTGTCCACCAGGAGGACGAGGCCGAAGTCCCAGGCGCTCGGTGAGGGGTGCTCGCCGCGCAGCCGCAGGTTGGTCGCCCAGCGGTGGTGGCCGTCGGCGATCAGCGCCTGGTGGCGGGAGAGGTCCGACTGGATCTCGGCGATCTCCGCGGGATCCGTCACGGACCACAGGCGGTGGTGGAAGCCGTCCTCCGTGGTCGTGGAGAAGAGGGGCTCGCGCCGGGCGGTGCGTTCGACGGCGGCCGTCGCGCCCCTGGGGCCTCCGTCGCCGTTGCTGCGGTACGTCAGGAGGAGCGGTTCGAGGTTGGCGGAGGTGGCCCGCATGAGGGCCGCGCGGTCCTCGACGACGTGGGGCATGACGCCCTCGTGGGGGAGGACGACGCCGTCCGCGGCGTCGGAGAGGCGCAGCGCTCCGATCACGCCGCGCTGCAGGATGTCGTCGTCCCGCTGCTCGTAGACGTACAGGCTGGGCTCGGTGTCGGGGGCGAGGATGCCTTCGGCGAGCCAGGTGTGGAGGGTCTCGGCGGCCTGCTTGTTGCGGGCGGCCGGAGTGGTGGCCTGCGGCAGGATCAGCCGGACGATGTTGTGCGGGTCGGCGGATTCCAGGTGCAGCAGGCCGTCCGGACGTACGACCACGTCGTACGGGGGAGAGGTCACGGCGGCGAGACTGCCGACCCGTTCGGGGACATAGCGCACGCCCCGGAACGGGACCAGGTCGAGGCCGCTGGCATCGGTGTGACCCGCTGTGTTCATTAGGGCATCGTATGTGTGTCAGTGGCATGAGCGATGATCGGGGGAGAGATCGAGCGAGGAGCGATGTGCAATGAGCCAGACCGCGGACCGAAGCGCCGGCCGGAACGTCAGGACGCGGCCCGCGGGCAGCGGGCGGGCGCTGAGCGAGGTCTATGACACGGCTCTGCTCGACCTGGACGGGGTGGTGTACACGGGCGGTCAGGCCATCGCGCACGCGGTCGATTCGCTGGGCACGGCACGCGACGGCGGCATGCACCTCGCGTACGTCACGAACAACGCGCTGCGCACGCCGGACGCGGTGGCGGAGCATCTGACGGAGCTGGGCATCGCGACGGACGGCTCGGACGTCATCACGTCGGCGCAGGCGGTGGCCCGCCTGGTGAGTGAGCAGGTGCCGCGGGGCGCCCGGGTGCTGGTGATCGGCGGTGAGGGGCTGCGGGTCGCGCTGCGCGAGCGGGGCCTCGAACCGGTCGACTCGGCCGACGACGACCCGGTGGCGGTCGCGCAGGGGTACGGGGGCCCGGACCTGGCGTGGGGGCGGTTCGCGGAGGCGTGTTACGCGATCGCGCGCGGAGTGCCGTGGTTCGCGTCGAACACGGACCTGACGATCCCGAGCGCGCGCGGCATCGCGCCGGGCAACGGCGCGGCCGTGGAGGTCGTCCGGATCGCGACGGGCGCGGAGCCGCGGGTGGCGGGCAAGCCGCTGCCGCCCATGCACCGGGAGACGATCCTGCGGACGGGCGCGAAGAAGCCGCTGGTGGTGGGAGATCGCCTGGACACGGACATCGAGGGGGCGTTCAACGGCGAGGTGGACTCGCTGCTCGTGCTGACCGGCGTCACGGACGGCGCGCAGCTGCTCGCCGCCCGGCCCGAGCACCGGCCTACGTATGTGGCCGCGGACCTGCGGGGGATGCTCACGGGGCAGCCCGAAGTGGCCGAGGAGGAGGGCGGCTTCGGCTGCGGCGGGTGGACCGCGTCGGTGCGGGACGGGGCGCTGGCGCTGGACGGCGACGGCGATCCCCTGGACGGGCTCCGGGCGCTGTGCGCGGCGGCCTGGACGGAGGCGGGGGACGGCGTGTGCGAGCTGGACTCGGAGAAGGTGCTGGGGCGGCTGGGGGTTTGAGGCGGGTCTCGGCGGGGCGTGGGTTGTGGTAGCGGACGTGTTCGGGGCCACCGTGAAGTCGATACCGGGGAAGGGAGCGCCCGTCAAGGAAGGGGTTCTTGGCGGGCGCGGCTAGGGGGGAGGGTTGCGGTGGGCGCGGCGTCGGGAGCCCGTGTCACCAGGGATATGGCGCAGGGCCTCGGGCCTCCTCGCCGCTGTCGGGCATGGGCGGTGCTTCTCTCGTCCAAGTCCAGTGCGAGGGTAGGCTAACCTAACCAGGTGTTGGTCGACAGTCCCCCAGAACCGCGCGCGGAGGCCGCCCCCGCGCCCCCGAAACGCCGCGCGATACGCAGCGCCGGGTTGCTCGTCTCGGTGGCCGTCCTGCTGCTCGTGTTCTTCGCGAGCATCGCGGTCGGCGCCAAATCGATGTCCATGGGCGAGGTCTGGCACGGGCTGTTCCAGGACACCGGAACGTACGGGGACGTCGTCGTCGGCGAGCGCCTCGCCCGCAGCCTGCTCGGACTGCTCGCCGGGGTCGCCCTCGGCCTCTCCGGCGCCGTGCTCCAGGCGCTCACCCGCAACCCACTGGCCGACCCCGGGCTCCTCGGCATCAACCTCGGCGCGTCCGCCGCGGTCGTCAGCGCGATCAGCTTCTTCGGCGTCACCTCACTGAGCGGCTACGTGTGGTTCGCCTTCACCGGCGCCATGCTCGTCGGCGTCCTGCTCTACGTCATCGGCGGCGCGCGCGGCGCGACACCGGTACGCCTGGCGCTCGCCGGCACCGCGATCAGCGCGGCGCTCTACGGCTATCTGCAGGCCGTCATGATCATGGACGGTGCCGCGCTCAACAAGATGCGCTTCTGGACGGTCGGTTCGCTGGCCTCCGCCAACATGGACACCATCAAGCAGGTGCTGCCCTTCCTCGCGATCGGCACCGTGCTCGCCCTCTCCCTGGCCAGGCCGCTCAACGCCATGGCCATGGGCGACGACACCGCCCGCGCGCTCGGCGCCCACCTCAACCGCACCCGCGCGCTCTCCATGGCCGCGGCGACCCTGCTGTGCGGGGCGGCGACCGCCGCCTGCGGACCCATCGTGTTCGTCGGCCTCATGGTGCCGCACATCGTGCGGTCCTTCACCGGCCCCGACATGCGCTGGATCCTGCCGTACGCGGCCGTCCTCTCGCCGGTGCTGCTGCTCGGCGCGGACGTCGTCGGGCGCGTCGTGGCCCGGCCCGCGGAGCTCCAGGTGGGCATCGTGACCGCGGTCATCGGCGCCCCCGTCTTCGTCCATCTCGTACGCAGGCGGAAGGTGGCCCAGCTGTGAGGGCGCTGCGCACCCGGGGCGGCCTCTCCGTCCGGCTCGACCTCCGTACGACGGTGGTCGTCGCCCTGCTCGCCGTCGCCGCGCTCGTCGCGAGCGTCGTCCTGATCGGCACCGGCGACTTCGACATCCCGGCCGCCGACGTCATCCGCACCCTGCTCGGCGAAGGCAACGCCGGGCAGGAGTTCATCATCAACGACCTGCGGCTGCCGCGGGTCCTGGTCGGGCTCCTGGTGGGCGCGGCCCTCGGTCTCGGGGGCGCGCTCTTCCAGTCCATCGCCCGCAACCCGCTGGGCAGCCCGGACGTGCTCGGCCTCGGCCAGGGGGCGACCGCGGGGGCGCTCACCATGATCGTCGTGTTCCAGGGCAGCGCGGTCCAGGTCGCGGGCGGCGCGCTCGTCGGCGGACTCGTCACCGGCCTCGCCATCTACCTGCTCGCCTGGAAGCGCGGCGTGCACGGCTACCGGCTCGTCCTGGTCGGCATCGGCGTCTCCGCGTTCATCACGGCGATCAACGGCTATCTGCTCACCAAGGCCGACTTCGTCGACGCCGCCCGCTCCGTGGTGTGGATGACCGGCTCCCTCAACGGCCGCGACTGGGACCAGGTCTGGCCGCTGCTCGTGCTCTGCGCCGTCCTCGTACCGCTCGTGCTCGTGTACGGACGGCCGTTGCGGATGCTGGAGATGGGCGACGACACGGCGGCCGGGCTCGGCGTACCCGTCGAACGCACCCGCTTCGTCCTGCTGACGGCCTCCGTGCTGCTCACCGCGGCCGCCACCGCCGCCGCGGGCCCCGTCAGCTTCGTCGCGCTCACCGCGCCGCAGCTGGCGCGCCGCCTCACACGCTCGCCGGGGCCGAACCTGATGCCCGCGATGTTCATGGGCGCCACGCTCCTGATCGTCGCGGACTGGGCCTCGCAGCGGGCCTTCGGCGCGGACCAGCTGCCCGTCGGCGTCGTCACCGGCGTGTTCGGCGGCGGCTATCTCCTGTGGCTGCTCGTCACCCAGCGCAAGGCCGGACGGATATGACCAAGAACGACCTCCAGGACCAGGAGCGTGCTGCTGTGAACCGGCTCGTCGCCGACGACGTCACCCTCGGCTATGACCAGCGCGTCATCGCGGAGAAGCTCTCCGTCGAGATCCCCGACAACTCCTTCACCGTGATCGTCGGTCCGAACGCGTGCGGCAAGTCCACGCTGCTCCGGGCGCTGTCCCGGATGCTCAAGCCGTCCGCGGGACGCGTGCTGCTCGACGGGAACGTCATCCAGTCGATGCCGGCGAAGAAGGTGGCCAGGACGCTGGGCCTGCTGCCGCAGTCGTCGATCGCGCCCGACGGCATCACGGTCGGCGACCTGGTCGCCCGCGGCCGCTACCCCCACCAGGGCCTCCTGCGGCAGTGGTCCGAGGAGGACGAGCGGATCGTCGACGAGTCCATGGCGTCGACCGGCGTGCGCGAACTCGCCGAGCGCTATGTCGACGAGCTCTCCGGAGGCCAGCGCCAGCGCGTCTGGATCGCCATGGCGCTCGCCCAGCAGACGCCGCTGCTCCTCCTCGACGAACCGACGACGTTCCTCGACATCCAGCACCAGCTCGACGTCCTCGACCTCTGCGCCGAACTCCACGAGGAGCAGGGCCGCACGCTCGTCGCCGTCCTGCACGACCTGAACCACGCCGCCCGCTACGCCACGCACCTCATCGCCCTGCGCGAGGGCGCGGTGCTCGCCGAGGGCGCGCCGTCCGACATCGTCACGGCGGAGCTGGTGAAGGAGACCTTCGGCATCGACTGCCGGATCGTCGAGGATCCCGAGAGCGGGACACCCCTGGTGATCCCGGCGGCCCGCGCGGGGCGCCGGAGCCTCGCTAGAGCAGCGATCTGAGCTTGAGCAGGTCGCGGAAGCCCGCCTCCAGCTTGACGCGGCCCGAGGCCCACGCCTTGGCGAAGGCGAGCTCGCCCGCCACCAGCGCCACCAGGTCGTCGCCGGTCATCGCGAGACGGATCTCCGCCTTCTCGCGCGGCGGGCCCGGATGGCTGCCGAGCACCGTGATCCGGCCGTTCTCGAGACGGCCGGTGAAGGTGGTGTCGAGATCGGTGATGCGGCAGCTCAGCGAGCGGTTCAGGGCAGCGGCCCCGCGCACCTCGCCGTCGGCCGACGCGAGACTGTCGCTGAGTCTGTCGAGTGCCGTGCGGCACTCCGCCATGGTCGCCATCGTGATCGACCGTACCCCAGGCCTTCGCGGTAGCGTCGTGCCATGAGCGACTCATACGCGGGCCCCGCACACCAGGGACCCGAGGCGGGGGAAGCGGCGCGGCCGGAGCCCCGGGTCCCGGACGAGCCGTCGTACGACCCCGCCGCGCCTGCGCCCCTCGGCGTGGAGCGCACCCCCACCGGCAACGCCGGGGTGGACGCCGCACTCGCCCGGCTCGGCGACGCCGACCACCTCGCCACGGACGGCCACATCGAGGTGTACGAGGATGTACACCGGGGCCTGCGCGACGCGCTGACCGCGCTCGACGCGCGCCCCGGCCCGCCGGCACCCACCGGCGCGCCGTCATCCTCGTACGACAGGAACGACTCGTACGACAGGAACGACAGGAGCTGAACCGAACGTGGCAGGAGTGGCACGACGCCGCCTCGACGCCGAGCTCGTCCGCAGGGAGCTCGCGCGCTCGCGTGAGCACGCGAGCCAGCTGATCGCCGCAGGCCGGGTCTCGGTCGGCAGGACCGTCGCGACCAAGGCGGCGACCCAGGTCGAGACGGCCGCCGCGATCGTCGTCTCGCAGGACGACAGCGATCCCGGCTACGTCTCGCGCGGCGGGCACAAGCTCGCGGGCGCCCTCGCCGCCTTCGGGCCGCGGGGCCTGGTCGTCGAGGGGCGGCGCGCGCTGGACGCGGGCGCGTCCACCGGCGGCTTCACCGATGTGCTGCTGCGCGCCGGTGTCGCGCACGTCGTCGCCGTCGACGTCGGATACGGCCAGCTCGCGTGGTCGCTGCAGAGCGACGACCGGGTCACCGTGAAGGACCGCACGAACGTACGCGAGTTGACGCTTAAGGACATCGACGGCATCCCCGTCGACGTGGTCGTCGGAGACCTGTCCTTCATCCCGCTCGGCCTGGTGCTGCCCGCCCTCGTGCGGTGCGCGGCGCCCGACGCGGACCTCGTCCTCATGGTCAAGCCGCAGTTCGAGGTCGGCAAGGAGCGGCTCGGCAGCGGCGGTGTGGTGCGCAGCGCCGAACTGCGCGCCGACGCCGTGCGCGGGGTGGCACGGCAGGCGTGGGGGCTCGGCCTCGGGGTGCGCGCGGTGACCGCGAGCCCGCTGCCGGGACCCTCCGGGAACGTCGAGTACTTTCTGTGGCTGCGCGCCGGGGCCGATGAGCTGGACCCGGCGGACGTCGACCGTGCCGTGGCGGAGGGGCCCCGTTGAAGCGGATCAGTGAGACCCAGGTCAGAGGGACCGAGACCGGGGGGACCGAGCCCGGGACGCGTACCGTCTTCCTGCTCGCGCACACCGGGCGCCCCGCGGCCATCCGCAGCGCCGAACTCGTCGTCCAGGGGCTGCTGCGCAACGGCATCGGCGTGCGGGTCCTGGACGCGGAGGCGGTGGATCTTCCGCTGCCTCCCGAGGTCCAGACGGTCAAGGAGGCGACGGCCGACTGCATCGACGACTGCGAGCTGATCGTCGTCCTCGGCGGCGACGGGACGCTGCTGCGCGGCGCCGAGTTCGCGCGGGCCTCCGGGGTGCCGATGCTCGGCGTCAACCTCGGGCGCGTGGGCTTCCTCGCGGAGGCCGAGCGGGACGACCTCGACAAGGTCGTCGACCGGGTGGTCACCAGGACGTACGAGGTCGAGGAGCGCATGACGATCGACGTCGTCGTGCGGCGCAACGGCGATGTCCTGCACCGGGACTGGGCCATGAACGAGGCGGCCGTGCAGAAGGTGTCGCCCGAGCGGATGCTCGAGGTCGTCCTGGAGATCGACGGGCGGCCCGTCACCGGCTTCGGCTGCGACGGCATCGTCTGCGCCACACCGACCGGTTCGACGGCGTACGCGTTCTCGGCGGGCGGGCCCGTGGTGTGGCCGGAGGTGGAGGCGCTGCTCATGGTGCCGATCAGCGCCCACGCCCTGTTCGCCAAGCCGCTGGTGACGTCGCCGGACTCGGTGCTCGCCGTCGAGGTCCAGCCGCACACGCCGCACGGGGTGCTGTGGTGCGACGGGCGGCGGACCGTGGAACTGCCTTCGGGCGCGCGGGTCGAGGTGCGCAGGGGCGAGGTGCCGGTGCGGCTGGCGCGGCTGCACCACGCGTCGTTCACCGATCGGCTCGTCGCCAAGTTCGCGCTGCCGGTCTCGGGGTGGCGGGGGGCACCGTAGCGCTCCGATGGGTGGGGCGGTTCTGGGGGTGTGGGCCGGGTTGTGCGGGGCGGGTCGTCGAGGGCCGGGCGCGCAGTTCCCCGCGCCCCTGAGGGCCTGTCCCTGAACCTCGTCCCCGGCTTCTACGTCGAGCTGACCACGGAGATCGCCCGCCTTCGTGCGGCCGCGCGTACCGGGAGGCCCGTCGCCAGCAGGGTGAGGAGCAGGGTGCCCGCCACGATGCCGGCCGGTACGGGCCACGGCAGGTACGGCAGTGCGCTGCCGAAGGCGGTCTTGAGGATCGGCGCCAGGGTGCCCACCGCGATCGCGGCGCCGAGCAGCAGCGCGGTCCCCGCGACGACCACCGCCTCCCAGGCCGCCATGGCCCCCACCTGGCCCCGCCCGCTGCCCACCACCCGCAGCAGCGCCACGTCGCGGCGGCGCTCGAACGAGATCATGGCGAGGGTGTTCGCCGCGGCGATGGCGGCGAAGCCCGCGTACAGGCCCGTGCCCACGTAGTCGAGCCAGACCTCGCCCGCGCTGCCCGCCGAGCCGGTGCGGTGCTGGGCCGTCGTGTGCATGCCGATCTTGGTGAGGCCGAAGCCCACGACGAGGGCGAGGGGGACGACCGCGGCGGAGAAGCGGCGCGGCTGGGAGCGGATGTTGAGCATGGCAAGCCGCGCGCTCGGGCCGAACCGGCCCACCGCCGCGGAGACCAGCCAGGCGGCGGGGCCGATGAGGCGGGGCCCGAGGAGCCCCGTCCCCGCGCAGAACAGGATGAGGACGAGGAACGCGCCCTCGCCCGCCTCGTCCGCGGGCTGCCGGGACAGGATGACGGAGACCGCGCACGCTCCCGCCACGGCGAGCACACCCAGCGGTGCCCGCAGGACGCCGAGGCCGCGCCGGCCCGTCGCCGCCTCGCTCAGGGCGCGGGCCGGGCGCAGCAGGGAGAACCGCAGGGCGGAGAGCAGCGCGGCCAGTGTCGTCGTCACCACGGCCACGCCGACGCAGACGGGCAGCGCGAGCCAGCTGAAGCGGAAGGTGGCCTCGGCGGGCAGCAGCCCGTGCTCGACCATGCCGGCGTGCCACCAGCGGGCACCGAAGCCGCCGAGCACGAAACCGGCGAGCGCGGCGGGGACCGAAGCGGCGAGGGCCTGGACGGCCACCGCTCGGCGGATCTGGCGGGGCCTGGCGCCGATGGAGCGGACCATCGCGAGTTCACGGTGCTGCTGCGCGACGGCCGTGCCCATCGTCGAGACGACCACGAATATCGACATGTAGATCGAACCGATC
Organism: Streptomyces sp. NPDC058284; assembly: GCF_042881135.1. Lineage (NCBI taxonomy): Bacteria > Bacillati > Actinomycetota > Actinomycetes > Kitasatosporales > Streptomycetaceae > Streptomyces > Streptomyces sp. NPDC058284. The sequence continues at coordinate 7,278 of NZ_JBHVYE010000056.1, read as the reverse complement.
AGGAGGACGACCGCCATGTCGCCCACGCCGTTCTCCGTGATCCGCTCGCGCGCGGCGGCGGAGAGTCCGCCGGTGGGGGTGGGGAGGTCGTCGCGGTGGGTGCTCGTCGTGCCGAGCATCATCGTCGACGCGCTCACCACGGTCGACGCGAAGAGCGCGGCCACCGCCGTGCCCACGAACGCCGGGCGGTGCGCGCGCAATGCCGCCTGTGCCAGTCCTGTCGCCATGTCGATCATGGTCGTGCCGGGGGCGGGACGACGGCCATGCGGCGAGCCGGTGAATCTTGCTGGGGACAACCCCACCTCGTCTCCCCCGGCCGTGCCCGGGACGACCGCCGTCCCCTCGGAGAGTGACAACCGATCCTCGGCGTCCGTCGCCAACCTGCGCCTTCGTGCACCGATACAGGGGCGACGTCGCGGGGCACCGGGGAAACCTCGTATGGTCAGGTGCGTGTTGGAGGAGATGCGGATACGGTCGCTCGGAGTCATCGACGACGCTGTCGTCGAGCTCTCGCCGGGCTTCACCGCCGTGACGGGTGAGACCGGTGCGGGCAAGACGATGGTGGTCACCAGCCTTGGCCTGCTGCTCGGCGGGCGCGCGGACCCCGCCCTGGTGCGGATCGGCGCCAAGTCGGCGGTGGTGGAGGGGCGCGTCGCCGTGCCCCCCGGCGCCGCGGCGGTCCTGCGGGCGGAGGAGGCCGGGGCCGAACTGGACGACGGGGCGCTGCTCATCAGCCGTACCGTCTCCGCGGAAGGGCGCTCGCGGGCGCACCTCGGCGGGCGGTCGGTGCCGGTGGGGCTGCTCTCCGAACTCGCCGACGACCTGGTCGCCGTGCACGGCCAGACCGACCAGCAGGGCCTGCTCAAGCCGGCCCGCCAGCGCGCCGCCCTCGACCGGTACGCGGGCGACGCGGTCTCCGTGCCGCTCGCCAAGTACACCGCCGCGTACCGCAGGCTGCGGGCCGTCACCACCGAGGTCGAGGAGATCACCACCCGCGCGCGCGAGCGTGCCCAGGAGGCGGACCTGCTGCGGTTCGGCCTCGACGAGATCGCGGGCGTCGAGCCGCGCCCCGGCGAGGACACGGAGCTCGCGGCCGAGGCCGAGCGGCTCGGTCACGCCGAGGCGCTCGCCTCCGCCGCCACGTCCGCGCACGCCGCGCTCGCGGGCAACCCCGAGGACCCGGAGGGCATCGACGCCACCGCCCTGGTGGCGGGCGCCTCCCGGGCCCTGGAAGCCGTCCGGTCCCACGACCCCGCCCTCTCCGGCCTCGCCGACCGGCTCGGCGAGATCGGGATCCTCCTCGGCGACGTGGCGGGCGAGCTCGCCGGGTACGCCGACGACCTGGACGCCGATCCGCTGCGGCTCGCCGTGGTCGAGGAGCGCAGGGCCGCGCTGACGCAGCTCACCCGCAAGTACGGCGCGGACATCGACGCCGTACTCGCCTGGGCCGAGGAGGGCGCCGCGCGGCTCACCGAACTGGAGGGTGACGACGACCGGCTGGAGGAGCTGACCGCCGAGCGGGACGCACTGCGTGCCGAGCTCGCCGGGCTCGCGGGAGCGCTGACCGACGCCCGGCACGAGGCGGCGTCGCGGTTCGCCGCGGCCGTCACCGAGGAACTGGCCTCGCTGGCGATGCCCCACGCGCGCGTGTCGATCGCCATCAGCTGCACGGAGGTTCCCGCGGGCAGCGACGGCGTGGAGGTGGGCGGCCGCACCGTCGCGTACGGTCCCGCGGGCGTCGACGAGGTCGAGCTGCTCCTCGCTCCGCACCCGGGCGCGCCGGCCCGGCCCATCGCCAAGGGCGCGTCGGGCGGTGAGCTGTCCCGCGTGATGCTCGCCGTCGAGGTGGTCTTCGCGGGTACGGACCCGGTGCCCACGTACCTCTTCGACGAGGTCGACGCGGGCGTCGGCGGCAAGGCGGCGGTGGAAATCGGCCGCCGCCTCGCACGCCTCGCCAAGTCGGCGCAGGTCGTGGTCGTCACGCACCTCCCGCAGGTCGCGGCCTTCGCCGACCGCCAGCTGCTGGTCGAGAAGACGAACGACGGGATGGTGACGCGCTCCGGCGTCCAGGTCCTGGAGGGCGAGGACCGGGTACGGGAGCTGTCGCGGATGCTGGCGGGGCAGGAGGACTCGGAGACCGCGCGGGCGCATGCGGAGGAGTTGCTGGCGACGGCCCGGGGGGATGCCTGAGGGTTCGTGGGCGGCTGTGCTCGGGCGGGGTTCTGTGCGGGTCCGTCGGGGCCGGGGCGCCTGTTGTTCGTAGCGCACCTGGTCCCTGCTCCCGCCGTACGTGGCGGGGCAAACGGGTCCGCCGCAATCACCCACGTGGGTGATCTCCGCCCCCGTCCCGCCCGGCCATTCGCGGAAGTGACCTTTCGGCAGTGCCGGAACGCCCCTGCCGACTGGCATCCTTGGCGCAGCATCTGCCCGATTACCAGTCCGAGCAGTCACCGACGCAGACCCAGGAGCCCCGGCCGCGTGAGCCACGTGAGCAGCCACTCGCCGCACGGACAGACGCCGCTGCACACCGTTCAAGTCCTCGGAGGCGGCAGCGCGGGCAGCAGCGCGCACGTCAGATCGCTGGCCGCCGGTCTCGCCGCCCGGGGCGTGCGCGTCACCGTCTGCGCCCCCGACGAGGCTGCTCGCGCCTACGACTTCGCCGGTACCGGCGCCCGGCACGTCTCCGTGCCCCGCAGCGGCGACCCCGCCTCCGTGGCCGCCCTCCGCGCGGCTTGCGCCGACGCCGACCTCGTACACGCGCACGGGCTGCACGCCGCCCTGCGCGCCACCGTCGCCCTGACCGGACGCCACACCCCGCTCGTCGTCACCTGGCACACCCGCGCGCAGGCGAAGGGCGCCCGGGCCCACGTACTGCGCCTGCTCGAGCGGCGCGTCGCCCGGGCGGCGGCCGTGGTCCTCGGCACCTCGTCCGACCTCGTCGACCGGGCCCGCGGCAGGGGCGCGCGCGACGCCCGCCTCGCGGCCGTCGCCCTGCCCGCGCCGCGCCGCCCCGAGGGCGCCGACGAGCCCGACTGCCTCCTGCACAAGGCGCGGGCCGAAGTCGGCGCCGTGGACCGGCCGTTGATCCTCGCCGTCGGCGCACTGGAGCATGATCGCGGCTACGGCGTGCTCCTGGACGCCACCCGCACCTGGCGGCACCTGGACCCGCAGCCGCTCCTCGTCGTCGCGGGGGAGGGGCCCGAACGGGCCGCCCTGCAGCGCCGTATCGAGGACGAGCAGCTGCCGGCCCGGCTCATCGGGCGGCGCGAGGACGTTCCCGACCTGCTCGCGGCGGCCGATCTCGCCGTGCTGCCCAGCAGTTGGGAGTCCCGCTCCCTGCTCGCCCAGGAGGCGCTGCACGCGCGCGTGCCGCTCGTGGCGACGGCGGTGGGCGGCATCCCCGAACTGGTCGGCGACGCGGCCGAACTCGTTCCGTACGGTGACGCGCAGACCCTCGCCACCGCCGTCGTACGCCTCCTCGCCGACCCCGTCCGCCGGGCCGAGCTCGCGGCGAAGGGCGCCGCCCAGGCCGCCACCTGGCCGACCGAGGACGACACGGTCACCCAAGTCCTCAGCGTCTACGACGAGTTGACCATGCCCCTGCCGTACGCCTGAGACCCTGTCCTTCCGCTCCGGTTACGCCACGTGCCTGCGTGCCCGCAGCGCCAGGCTCAGCGCGAGGACCGTCTGCGGGTCGTCGAGATCGGTGCCGAGGAGCTCACTGATCCGGGCGAGGCGGTTGTAGAGGGTCTGGCGGTTGAGGTGGAGCTCGCGCGCGGTCTCCGCCTTGCGGCCCGCGTGCGCCAGGTACGTCTGGAGGGTGGGCAGGAGCGGCGGTTTGGAGCGCTCGTCGTGGGCGCGCAGCGGGCCGATCGCGCGGTCCACGAACGCCGCGAGGACCCCGTCCTCGTCATGGCGGTGCAGCCGCCAGAGCAGCAGGTCGATGTCGAGCCGCCGCGCGTCGTACCAGGGGCGGTCGGAGAGTCCCTGCGCGGCCGTCGCCGTCTCCGCCGCGTGCCGCAGGCCCGCCGACGCCGCGGCCCAGCCGCCCGCGACGCCCACCACCACGACCGGCGGCTGCGCCCCGGGCCGCCGCATCCCGGCCCGCTCGACCCCGGCCCGCAGCGCGGCGGCGACGCGGTCGGCCACCGCGGTCCGCTCGGTCTCCGAGCGCAGGCCCAGGAGGAGGGGCACGCGACCCTCGACGGGACGTACGCCGAGGAGGGCGGGCACTCCCACCGACGCCAGCTCCTCCGCGACCGCCCGCGCGAGCACCGCCCAGCCGCCGCCGGCCGGCAGCCCGTCCGCGATCCGCATCACGACCGGCAGGAGCGGGCTGTCGGCGGGGGCCGGCTTGAAGCCGAGGACCCGGGCCTGCGCGGGCGCGTCCTCGGCGGTGATCCGGCCCTCCGCGAGGTCGGTCAGGAAGTCGCCGCGGCCGCGCGCCGCTAGCTCCTCCTCCTGGCGGGCCTGCATCAGGACGACCGCGAGGCTGCCCGCCGCCCGCTCCGCGGCGATCCGGTGCACCGGCAGCGGCGCCGACTCCACGGCGAGCAGTACGAGCCGGGCCCGCACCGAGCCCGCCCCCGGGCCGCCGCCCGGCACGTCGACGAGGACCGCGCTCGCGGGCGGGCCCTCCCGGTCGCCGGGCCGTCCGCGCAGCCCCTCCCACACCTGGAGCGGGTCCGCGCACTCGGTGCCCGCCCCGGCGGCGTACAGGAGCTGCCCGTCCGCCGTCTCCAGGAACACCGGGTTGCCGCTGAACTCCGCGAGGATCGCGAGGACCTGCGGAATGCCGCCCCCGCCGAGCAGCGCCTCCGTGCAGCGCCTGTGCACCTCCTCGGCCTGCTGCAGCAGCGCGTAGTGGCCGTTGACGATCTCGGTGTGCACCTCTTCGGTGACCGTGACGAACGGCACCTCGCGGTGCAGCTGCACCAGCGGGAGCCCGGCGCTCCGCGCCGTCTCCACGATCGCCGCAGGTAGGCGGCCGAAGCGCGGACCCAGCTCGACGACGAGGGCGGCGATGCCCCGCTCGGCCAGTTTGCGTACGAAGGCGCGCTGGTCGGCCGGGCGGGTGCCGAGGCCGAGGCCCGTGGTGAGGAGGAGCTCGCCGCCTTTGAGCAGCGAGGCGATGTTGGGCACCTCGCCCGCGTGCACCCACCGCACCGTCCGCTGCAGCCGCTCCGCGCCCGCGACGACCTCGGGGAGCCCGCCGCGCAACCCGGGGAGTTCCAGTGCGCGCTGCACGGTGATGCCGCCCTGAGTGCCCTGACTGTCCATGGCGCGGACGCTACCGGGGCGCACGGGAGGGGAACATCCCGGCCGGCGCGGTGGCCCCGCCCGAGGTCCCGACCGCCCGGTAACTCTTCGCCTCGGCGCGGCACTTGCCCGCCCCGCCGTCAGCTGTGGCGTACCCCACACGTGCGAGGGGCGGTCGGCCACGCGCGGTCGTCCACGGTCAGGAAGGGTTCGCCGGCCACGGCGGCCGGGGTCGCGCCGGTGAAGACCGCGACGTCCCGGTGCAGATGCGACTGGTCGCAGTACCCGGTGTCCGCCGCGACCCCGGCCGGCCCCGCCCCGGCGACCAGGCGGTGGACGGCGTGGTCGAAGCGGACCAGCTTCGCGGCCTGCTTGGGCGGCATGCCGAGGTGCTCCCGGAACCGGGACCACAGGCGCTTGCGGCTCCAGCCGAGGTCGTCCGCCAGTCGCTCCACCCGTACGAGACCCCCGCTGTCGACGATGCGCCGCCAGGCCCAGGCCACCGCCGGATCCACCGGAGCCCGGCCCCCCCACCGGCGGGCGAGCTCGGCCTCGGTGTACGCGAAGCGCTCCTCCCAGGAGCCGAGGCCGGAGAGGCGCTCGCACACCTCCGCCGCCCGGCGGCCCCACACGTCGTCGAGGGAGACCACGGCCCCGTCGAGCTCGGCCGGGGACACGCCGAGGATCGCGCCCGCGGCCGGAGGCGAGAGCCGCACCTGTACGCAGGCGATGTCCTCGCCCCACGCCCGTACGCCCCCGCCGGTACCGAAACCGGGCCCTGCGACGAGGCTGCCCCGGTGCCGTCGCCCGGCACCGTCGTCCACGGCGGGCCGGCCCGGACCGAACTCGATGACCAGCATCACGGCCGGGTGCGGAACGATCCGCAGACCTCCGGCGAGCGGGCCGGACACCCGGAACCCCGCCATGTCGACACCGGCCACCCCGACACTCCGCCGCGGACGCGCGACGTCCCACGCGGCGGGATCAGCACGCCTGTGCGTGGTGAGCCCCATCGCTCCAGGCTACGCGGGCGGCGCGGGGAACATTCGTCCAATCCGGCGACGAGCCGCGGGGGAGACAGTCGCTCCATGACCACCTCCGGGAAACACCCGCGAAGCAACGGCGAAGTCATCCACGAGGAGGCCCTCCTGCCCCTGGAACACGGCGACCTGCACGTGCGTCAGGACGGCCCGCGCGAGGCCCCCGTCCTCCTGCTCCTGCACGGCTCCGCCACCACCAGCACGTCGTGGAACGCCCTGGTCCCCCTGCTGGCCCACGCCCACCGCGTCATCCGGGCCGACCTGCCGGGCCACGGCCGCTCGGCCGAACCCGTGGGCCGCGGCTACGACACCACCGGCCTCGGCCGGACCCTCGGCGCGGCCCTGGACCGGCTCGGCGTCCGGCACGCCACCGTCGTCGGCCACTCCAGCGGGGGCTACGCCGCCACCGCGCTGGCCGAGCAACGGCCCGACCTCGTGAGCGCCCTCGTCCTCATCAACACCGGCCCCTCTCCGCACGCCTACATCGCACCGCAGACGGCCGCCTTCGACCCCGCTCACTGGCCGCCGACCGACGAGCAGATCCGGCACTTCGCGAGCGGCGGCTTCCGCGCCGGGTTCGAGGTACCCCAGGAGCTCGTCGACGAACTGCGGGAGAGCCGGATCCAGGCGGTCACCGCGGCCATGCGGGCGTCCACCGCGTACCTGGGTGAACGGGCGCTCCCCGAGCGGCTCGCCGCCCTCGGCAAGCCGCTGCGGGTGATCTTCGGCGACCAGGACCGTCGCTGGCGCCCCGCGTCCGCGGCCGACTACCGCGCCGTCCCCGGCGCCTGCGTCACGATGCTGCCCGGCGCCGGGCACACCCCCATCCTGGAGGAGCCGTCCCGTACCGCCGCCCTCATCCTCTCCTTCACCGACGCCACGTAAGAGCCTGTGTCATATCCCCGGCCGGGTGGTCGCCGTCTGGCACGCACGCTCGCCGCGTTGCCGAAAAGCCCTAGTAGCTCCTCCCCCAGGCCTG
>NZ_JBHVYE010000055.1:0-21174 GCF_042881135.1 Streptomyces sp. NPDC058284 | reverse complement strand
AAAACGCTCGGCTGGGAAACCCCCGCCGAGCGCCTCGCTAAGCTCCTGGCAACAGCCAGTTGATCACCGTGTTGCGACGACCCCTTGAATTCGCCTGCGGTACGGGGCCCTGTCGGCTGTTTGACGGTGCGTCAGTCGGTGAGGCGCTCGCCCGTCGACGTCGAGAACACGTGGGTCTCGCCCGGCCGCGGCACGACGTGCAGCTGGGCGCCCTTCTCCGGGACCCGGCGACCGTTCACCCGGACCACGAGGTCCTGGTGCTCGCCGCCGACCTCCGCGGAGCCGTAGACGTAACCGTCGGCGCCGAGCTCCTCGACGACGTTCACGGAGACGGCCAGACCGGCCGGCGCGTCGGCGGTCTCCTTGGAGAGGGTCTTCGCGGTGGTGCCGTCCTGCTCGACGATGTCGAAGTGCTCCGGGCGGACGCCGACGGTGACGGTGCGGTCGCCGCGGTCGGCGGCGGCGGACAGCGCCTCGCGGTTCACCGGCACCACGGAGTTGCCGAACTTCACGCCGCCGTCGGTGATCGGGACCTCGACGAGGTTCATGGCGGGGGAGCCGATGAAGCCCGCGACGAAGAGGTTGGCCGGGCGGTCGTACATGTTGCGGGGCGAGTCGACCTGCTGGAGCAGACCGTCCTTGAGCACGGCCACGCGGTCGCCCATGGTCATGGCCTCGACCTGGTCGTGCGTGACGTACACGGTGGTGATGCCGAGACGCCGCTGGAGGCTCGCGATCTGCGTACGGGTGGACACGCGCAGCTTGGCGTCGAGGTTGGAGAGCGGCTCGTCCATGAGGAAGACCTGCGGCTCACGGACGATCGCGCGGCCCATCGCCACGCGCTGGCGCTGACCGCCGGAGAGCGCCTTGGGCTTGCGGCCCAGGTACTCGGTGAGGTCGAGGATCTTCGCCGCGTCCTCGACCTTCTGGCGGATCTCGGCCTTGTTGACGCCGGCGATCTTCAGGGCGAAGCCCATGTTGTCGGCGACGGTCATGTGCGGGTACAGCGCGTAGTTCTGGAACACCATGGCGATGTCCCGGTCCTTCGGCGGCAGGTGCGTGACGTCGCGCTCCCCGATGCGGATCGCGCCCTGGTTCACGTCCTCGAGCCCCGCGAGCATCCGGAGCGAGGTCGACTTGCCGCAGCCGGAAGGGCCGACGAGGACGAGGAACTCCCCGTCCGCGACGTCGAGCTCAAGCTGGTCGACGGCGGGCTTGTCGCCACCCGGATAGATGCGGGTCGCCTTGTCGAACGAAACAGTGGCCATGGTGAGGGCCCCCTTCACCGGCAGGAACGTGCCGGACGATCCGTTGTAAAGAGAGGAGTGGTGTAGTCCACCTGAGCGAACTGCTCGGACGGTACCCCGGGGGGGACCGGTCTGTCAGTAGTCGTGCGCGGGCGACCTTCGAGGAACATTTGGAACTTGGCAGAGCGGTTACCTTTTGGCCCGGGCCCCCGGAACGCAGGGCCAACCCTTCGTTGCTCCTTGGTGGGGCTCTTTATAGGCGACGCCGGGCGGGGAGGTGAACTCTGTGGCTTCGGGAAATATGCGCTGTGTACAGTGGGAGCGCCTCAAACCAGCCTTGTGCTGTGCGTGCTGCCCCCTTAGCTCAGTTGGCCAGAGCGGGTCACTTGTAATGATCAGGTCGTCGGTTCGACTCCGACAGGGGGCTCGAAAAGCCCAGGTCAGAGTGCATCTGGCCTGGGCTTCTCCATGTCCTGAAGTACCTCCCGTGCAGTACCTCTCGTGCCCGCGTCGAGTTCCTGCCCTGTCAGCGGCGGCGCAGCGTCCTGTCCGTGAGTGCGGGCGGGTCGTAGTGGGTGACGTCGTGGTTGAGGTCGGTGCCGGGAGGCACGATCTCGTCGATGCGGTCGAGGATGTCGCCGCTCAGGGCCGTTCCCGCGGTGCCGAGCAGCGAGGTGAGCTGGTCGTGGGTGCGAGGGCCGATGATCACGGAAGTGACGGCGGGGTGCGACAGGACGAACCCGGTGGCCAGAGCGGGCAGCGTCAGGCCGGCTTCGGCGGCCACCTTTCGCAGCTCGGTGACCGCGGTGAGCTTGGCGGCGTTGCCGGGCAGGCTGGTGTCGAACAGCTGCGGCAGGAAATTCGAGCGGGTGGCTTCGCCGGGGGCCGCGCCGTCCGGCCCGCCGTACTTGCCGGACAGCCAGCCGCCTGCGAGGGGGCTCCAGGTGAGGACGCCCATGCCGTACTTCTGCGCGGTGGGGAGCACCTCCCGTTCGATGGCGCGGGCCAGGATCGAGTACGGCGGTTGCTCGCTGCGGAAGCGGACGTGGCCGCGCTTCTCGGCGACCCACTGGGCCTCGACGATCTCACCGGCGGGAAATGTGGACGAGCCGATCGCCCGGACCTTGCCGGAGCGCACGAGGTCCGACAGCGCCGACAGGGTCTCGTCGATGTCGGTGTCCGGGTCGGGGCGGTGCACTTGGTAGACGTCGATCCAGTCGGTGTCGAGGCGGCGCAGGCTGTTCTCGACGGCGCGGACGATGTAACGGCGGGAAGCGCCGCGTTGGTTGGCGTCCGTGCCCATCGGGTTGCTGAACTTGGTGGCGAGGACGGTGTCGTCCCGGCGGCCCTTGAGGGCCTTTCCGACGATCACCTCGGACTCGCCGTCGGAGTACATGTCGGCGGTGTCGAGGGTGTTGACGCCCGCGTCGAGAGCGGTGTGCACGATGCGGACGGCCTCGTCATGGTCCTTGGTGCCCCACGCGCCGAGCATCATCGTGCCGAGGGTGTACTCGCTGACGGAAATGCCGGTGCCGCCGAGAATCCTGCGGTTCATGAGTGCTTCCCTGTCCTTCTGTCCTGCGTGCAGCTGGTGTCGTGAGTGATCACCTGGTCTCGTGGTCGACCTTGCCCGTCGGTCGTGGCGGCTGCCAGGCCCGGCCGAGCCTGGTACCCGCAGGGCCTGGTTGGGCCGGGGGTGCCGGAGAATGGCCGGATGCATGCCGAGCCGGAGATCAACGCGTTCTTGAAGGCCCGCAGGGCGGCCCTGGACCCGGCCGCGTTCGGCCTGCCGTCCGGCGGGACGCGGCGAAGGGTGCGCGGGCTGCGCCGCGAGGAGGCGGCCCGCCTCACCGGGATCAGCGTGGAGTACTACACGCGCATAGAGCAGGGCCGCGGCGGGAACGTCTCGCCGGAGGTGCTGGACGCCCTCGCCCGTGGGTTGCGGCTGACCGCTGCCGAGCACGAGTACCTGCGGAACGTGGCGCACCGGGCGGCGCACAGCGGGGCCGCACGGCGGCAGGTGCGGGAAGAGCCGCAGGTCGTACGGCCCGGTCTGCGGGTCGTGCTCGATTCGATGGACGGTGTCGCTGCCCTGGTCTACGGCCGGGCCATGGACGTTCTGGCGTGGAACCGCCTCGGCGGGAAGCTGGGGTGCGACTTCGCGCAACTGCCCCCGGAGGAGCGCAACATCGCCAAGCAGATGTTCCTGCACCCGGACGCGGAGGCCACGCACCCGGAGGCGGCGCAGATCCGCCGCGAGATCGTCGCCGTGCTGCGTGCCGAGGCCGGCCGTACTCCGGATGGTGAGCGGCTGTGTGTGGTGGTCGGTGAACTCCGCGAGCGCAGCGCGGAGTTCGCGCGGTTGTGGGAGTCGCAGGAGGTCGAGGAGAAGGGGCACGGTGTCAAGCGCGTCCGGCATCCGGAGCACGGGTTGATGGAGCTGCATTTTCAGGCGCTGCGGCTGCCGCCGCCCGACGAGGGGCTGACGCTGCTGCTGTACGCGGCCGAGCCGGGCTCGCCGTCCCATGCGGCGCTGCTGGCGCTGTCGGGCGGGGCCCGGCCCCTTGCGGACGCCGGTGGTCCGGGTCGCTGAAGCCGCACCTGCGCAGGCGTGTCAGTGGCGTCCCGACAAGCGGTCCGCGATGCGGGCGAGCCGGGGGGCCGTGCTGGTCGGGGTGGTCAGTTCTTGGCGGTCCGCGTTGCGGTAGGTCGCGTACATGCCGTGGACGCCGAGCCAGCGGAAGGGTTCCGGTTCCCATTTGCGGACCTTGTGGTTGACCCAGGGGAGGGTGGTGAGGTCCGTGGGGCCTGCCTGGCCGGAGTCCTGTTGGATCAGGTCGCGCAGGGTGCGGGCGGCGAGGTTGGCGGTGGCGACGCCCGAGCCGACGTAGCCGCCGGCCCAGCCGAGGCCCGTGGCGCGGTCCAGGGTGACCGTGGCGCACCAGTCGCGGGGGACGCCGAGGACGCCGGACCAGGCGTGGGCGACGCGGATGCCCGCGAGTTGGGGGAAGAAGCGGGTCAGGATGGTGTGGAGGGCCTCGATGGTGGGCTGCTGCGTGCGGCCGTCGTTGTCCGTCTTCGAGCCGTAGCGGTACGGGACGCCGCGGCCGCCGAGCGCGATGCGGCCGTCGGCGGTGCGCTGGGCGTACATGTAGGCGTGGGCCATGTCGCCGAGGGTTTCGCGGCCCTCCCAGCCGATCGACTTCCACTGGGCGTCCGTCAGCGGCTCCGTGGCGATCATGGAGGAGTTCATGGGGAGCCAGGTGCGGCGCTGGCCCTTGAGCGCTGCGGTGAACCCTTCGGTGCAGCGCAGGACGTAGGGGGCGCGGACCGTGCCGTACGGGGTGACCGCGTGCTTGGGCCTGATCTCGGTGACGGGGGTCCATTCGTGGATCGTCACGCCGAGCGCCTCGACGGCCGCCGCGAGGCCCTGCACCAGTTTGACCGGGTGCAGGCGGGCGCCGTGCGGTGTCCAGGTCGAGCCGACCGCGCCGGTCACCCGTATCCGCTCGGCCGTCTCGCGGGCGCCGTGCAGGGTGCGGTCCTTCTCGCCGTACGAGAGTTCCGTGTCGTGGAAGGCCTTGAGGCGGCGCAACTGGGCGGGGGTGTAGGCCACTTCGAGTACGCCGCCGTGGTGGATGTCGGCCTCGATCGATTCCTCGGCCGCGGTCCGGATCACCTCGTCCACCGTGTCGTTCATCGCCCGCTGGAGGCGGACCGCCGCTTCGTGGCCGTGCAGGCGGGCGTAGCGGTCGCGGCCCGCGATGCCGTTGTAGAGCCAGCCGCCGTTGCGGCCGGAGGCGCCGTAACCGCAGAACTTCTGCTCGAGGACGGTGACGCGGAGGAAGGGGGCGGCCTTCTTCAGGTAGTACGCGGTCCACAGGCCGGTGTAGCCGCCGCCGACGACGCAGACGTCCGCCGTCGCGTCGGAGGTGAGGGGTTCGCGGGCGGCGGGCAGGCCCTGGTCCGCGTACCAGAACGATATGCCGCCGTTGACCGTGCCGGTTCCCGTGCTGGTGCTGGTGCCGGTGCCGGTTCCCGTGTCCGTGCCCGTACTTCCGCTTGTGCTGCTCGTGCTCCTCGCGCTGCTCATGGGCGGACGTTACTGCGCAGGTGGGGGCCGTGTGGAGGGGGTGAGTCGGGCGGTGCTCGGGGCGCGGGATAGATTCCGATACTTTGAGCGGTACCTGACGAAATGCGGTACCTGTCGACATCTGGAGGGCTCAACTCATGGCCGTACACAAGGCCGGGCGGATGGCCGGAAGCAGGGCCGGCCGCGTCGCCGTCGCGGTCGCCGCGGCGGCGCTGATCGGAGTGACCGCGTCCGCCTGTGGTCCCGATGACGACCACAATGGCAGCACGCTCGGCCGCGTGAGCGAGAAGCCGGCCGCTTCGGCTTCGTCCGGCGAGAAGAATCCGGAGCCCGGCGCCCCGGCTTCCGGCGGCTCGGCGTCCGGTGGCTCGGCTTCCGACGATCCCGGAACCGGTGGCCCCGAGGCCAAGGCGCCCCCGGCCGCCAGTGCCCGAATCGCCAAGGTCCCCGCCTCCGTGAAGGGCGGCGTGATCACCGTCGGCGATCCGAAGGCCAAGCATACGGTCAAGGTGTACGAGGACCCGCGCTGCCCGTTCTGCAAGAGGTTCGAGGACGGCGGGGCGCAGGCGCTGGTGAATCCGGTCGCCGACGGCAAGGTCAAGGTCGAGTACACGATCGCGTCGTTCCTCGACGGCAGCCTCGGCGGCAGCGGCTCGGTGAACGCGGCCAACGCCCTGCGGGCGTCCGTGGACGCGGGCAGGTTCCCGCAGTTCCACGCCGCCGTCTTCGCCAACCAGGCGGCGCAGGAGACAGACGACGCGTACACGCCCGCCTTCCTGCTGAAGATCGCGGGCAAGGTCGAGGGCCTGCGCGGCGGCGCCTTCGACAGGGCGGTCACCAACGGGACGTACAAGAAGTGGGTCGGGGAGGCGATGAAGGCCTTTACCGAGGACGGCATCACGGGCACGCCGACCGTCCTCGTCGACGGTGAGAAGTCCGACGGCAACTCCCTCTACGAGCAGGCGGCGTTCGCCGAGGAGCTCAGGGCGGCGGGCATTTCCTGAGGTGCTGGCGCGGGCGCGGAGTCTGTGCGGTGCCCCGTGTCAGCGGGTAGCAGGCCAGACCGATCAGGGCCGAGGTGAAGTGGCCCAGGTCGGTGAAGGTCCTACCGGTGATCAGCGGGGTGCCGTACACCGCGAGGACGACGAGGAGGTACCCGTACCGCCACGGCGTCGGGACGCGATACGTGAGCACGGCGACCACGCCCGCGAGCGCGTAACTCACGCCCACGTCAAGGGTGTTCACCGACGAGCGGGGTGCGGCGCCGTGGTGGACGGCGAGCGCGAGGACGCCCTCGCTGACGAGCGTGGCGAGGACGTGGGCGGGCACCGCCACCGCCAGCCAGCGCCGGGTGCCGAGCCACCGCTCGGCGCTCGCGTGGAACACCGTGTACAGGACGGCGTACGGCAGCCAGCCGCCGCCGTCGATCCAGAACGCGCTGGAGATCAGCACACGCACCGGGTTCCGTGACAGCTCGTGGATGTTGGTGGAGCGCTGGCGCAGGAAGTCGGCCTCGAACTCCGGCGACATGTGGCGCATCGCGACGGTCGTCACGAAGAGGACCACCAGCCAGATGTACGTTCCCGGGGCGCTGCGGACGTACGAGGCGATGCCCCGGATCGCGCCCCGGATCGCGCCCCGGGTCCCGCGCAGCCCCCGTCCCCCCTGGATCGTGCCCCGGAAAATCCTCATGCGGTGATTCACGCACGTCGGTAGGGTCGCGCTCGTGATCGACATTCGGATTCCGGACGAGCTGGTCGAGTCGCAGCACATGTACGCGGGGGAGCCGGGGCGGGCCTTCATCGCCGCGCTGCCGGAGCGCGTGGAGGAGATCGTCGAGCGCTGGGACCTGACGCTCGACGGGGAACCCATGCACGGCATGGCCGCGCTCGTGCTGCCCGTGGTGCGCGCCGACGGCACGCCCGCCGCGGTGAAGTTCCAGCTCCTCGACGAGGAGACCGAGGGCGAGCCGGTCGCGCTGCGGCTGTGGGGCGGCGACGGGGCGGTCCGCCTCCTCGACCACGACGCGGCCACCGGCACCATGCTGCTCGAACGCCTCGACTCCGGGCGGATGTTGTCGACGATGGCCGACACCCGCAAGGCGGTCCTCGTCATCGCCGAGCTACTCGCCAGGCTGACGGCCGGGCCCGCGCCGGACGGCATGCGCCGGCTCGGCGACATCGCGGCCGAGATGGTCGACGACCTGCCGGGCGCGCTGAAGTCGGTCGCCGATCCGGCCGAGCGCGCGCTCGTGGAGCGGTGCGGGGGCGCGGTGCGCGAGGTCATGGGTGAGCCGGGCGACCGGATGCTGCACTGGGACCTGCACTTCGAGAACGTACTGGCGGGCGAGCGCGAACCGTGGCTCGCCATCGACCCCAAGCCGCTCGCGGGGGACCCCGGCTTCGATCTGTGGCCCGCCATCGACAACAGGTTCGACGCGGACGACGTGCTGTGGCGGTTCGACGCGATGACCGAGGTGCTGGGCCTGGACCGCGAGCGGGCGCGCGCGTGGACGCTGGGGCGGGTCCTGCAGAACGCGCTGTGGGAGATCGAGGACGGGCGGTCGCCGGTGGCCGACGACATGGAGATCGCGCGGCGGCTGCTCGGACGGTGAGACGGCGTTGTGTGCGGAGTCCCAGGTCAGGTGGCGGAGCCACCTGTCCTGGGACTCCGTGCGCCGAGCGTGCGTGCCGGGCGCCGGGGCGCAGGCGGGGGGTTCAAAGACAGGCTCTCAGCGCCTCCACCAGGGTCAGAACTCGTCGACCGTGTGCGGGAGTCGTGTCGTGTGCAGCGCCGCGTCCAGCGCCGCCGTCGTCCCCGGCGTGTGTTCCGTCGCCAGGCCCGCACGGACGAGGGCGTCGATCCGCGTACCGCCCAGGTAGGCCGCGGCCAGGTCGCGCGCGTCGATGGTGAGGTCCGCCGGGCGGCTGTGCGCCCTCTCGTACGTACAACCGTCGGGGGACGCAGTCAGGCGGTGGCGGCCCGCGTTGGCCGGGAGGCGGTCGTCCCGTACGTCGAGGACCGCGTCCACCGGCGCCGCCCAGGAGCGGGCGGTGAGCGCGGCACGCACGTCGATCAGGCGGAGCCACAGGGCGGGGAACTCGCCCGTGACGCGCACCTGGTCGCGGTCGGCGGCGAAGAGGTGCAGCGGGTCGTCGACGGGGCGGCCCCAGGCGCGGATCAGGCCCGTCAGGTCGATCGACGCGAGATAGCGCCAGAGCGCGGCCGCGGCGGCCGGTGTGTCGGCCTCCAGCTCGTCCAGGCGGACCAGGCCGGGGGCGTCGTCTCTGGTCTTGGTGCGGTAGACCGCGTACCCGGCGACCGGTTCTCCCGGGGCGCCGAGGACGACCACGCGGGCCGGTGACAGCTCGTCGTCCTCCTCGTCCTCCTCCACCAGCCACTCCTCGCGCCACCACGCCTCACTGCGGGCGATGCGTCCCGCGCGCTCGGCGCGTGTGCGGTCGTAGTACTCGCCGAGCAGGCCGGGGGCGTCGGCCGGGGGGATCAGGCGCAGCGGGTGGTCGTCGGGGGTGATGCGCAGGGCCAGCGGGCGCCGGGAGTCGATCTCCATGGTGTGGCCGTAGGTGGCCGTGCCGAAGCCGAACCTGCCGTAGATCGAGTCCTCCGACGCCCACAGGGACGCGATCGGCGAACCGTCGCCCGCCGCTCGCGCGAACAGCTCCGCGAGCATTCCGGACAGCACGCCGCGCCGTCGGTGGGTCGGGGCGACCGAGACGAAGGTCAGGCAGGGACAGGGCAGTTCACCGCCCGGGACCGACAGCGTGAAGGGGAAGGCGGCGACGAACCCGACGAGTTCGCCGTTCTCGTACGCGCCGATGCGGGTGCAGCCGCGCAGCAGATCGTGGTGGTGCTTGCGCTTCTCGTCCTCCGGGCTCTCGTGGAAGACGAGGTAGGCGAGGGAGAGCGCGCGGTCGATCGCCGTCTCGGGGATGTCGCGGAACTGGACGGTTTCCATATAACGGACGGTAGTTCCCGGAATGGGGACGGGCATCCGAATTTGTGCGCCAATGCCATCGCGTCGCGGGGTCGCGGGGTCGCGGGGTCGCGGGATCACGGGATCACGGGATCAGGACCACCTTGCCCATCGTTTCGCGGTTGCGCAGCGCGCGGTGGGCCGCTGCCGCCTCCGCGAGGGGGTAGCGCTGCACGGCCGGCGTGAAGTGGCCGAGTCTCCCGGCGGTGAGAGCGGCCAGTTCGAGGGCTCGGGTGGGGTTGTCACCGCCCGTCCTGCGCATCATCGCCGGGCCGAGGACGTCGATCCGCTTGATTCCGCGAGTGGCCAGCTCCCCCTCGGTGAAACTGAGTTCCGCGCCGTCGCCGGAGCCCCGGCCGGACCAGCCGAAGACGAGGTGGAGGCCGCCGGGGCCGAGCAGGTCGACCGCGGCACGGCCCGCCCTGCCGCCCACGCCGTCGAAGACGACGGTGGCCGCGCGGCCGTCCAGCTGCTCCGCGAGGTACGCGCGGACCTCCTCCGGCCACGCCGGGTCCGTGTAGTCCACGGCCAGGTCGGCGCCGTTCGCGCGGACCCGGTCCGTCTTCTCCGGGCCGCCCGCCAGGCCGATCACCGTGGCGCCCCGGTGTGTTGCGTACCTCGTGAGGAGCGTGCCGATGCCGCCCGCGGCCGCGGGGATGACGGCCACGGAGTTCCGGGTCAGCTTCGCGAACTGGAGGATTCCCATCGTCGTACGCCCCGTGCCGATCAGGGCGACCGCCTCCGCGGGGTCGAGCCCGTCGGGGACCTCGTGCAGGCGGGACTCCTCGGTGACGGCGCGCTCGGCGTATCCCCCCGGGGCGAAGCCCATGTGGGCGACGACGCGCTTGCCCAGCCAGTGCGCGGGGACGCCGTCGCCGAGCGCGTCGACGGTGCCCGCGACTTCCCTGCCGGGGATGGTGGGCAGGGTGGGGAGCGCGGGGAGCGGGCCCTGTATGCCCTCGCGGATCATGGTGTCCAGGAGGTGCACGCCGGCTGCCGCCACGGTGATACGGACCTGGCCTGCGGCCGGTTCGGGGATCTCCGTCTCCTCGTGTACGAGGTTCTCGGCGGGGCCGAAGGCGTGGAGGCGGATGGCGTGCATGGTGGGGGTGGGGGTGGGAGTGGGGGTGGGAGTGGGAGTGCGGGGGGTGTCCGTGGTGTCTGCGGTGGCGGTTCTGGTGGGGGTGTGTGTGGCAGCGTGTGTGGTGGGCATCGGGGGGCTCCTCGCTGGGTTCGGCCGGTGCGTGGTGCGGGTCGGCCGGGGGTCGACTGGGGGGCGTCGGTACGTCCCCTCACCCTTCAACCTGAAGTGGACTTGAGGTCAAGGGCCGACGATCCGGCCAGCGCGAGCGTGACCGCTTCCAACGCGCTGTTGAACGACACCTCGGACAGCAGGCCGGGCGCCGCGACCTGGTCGCCCGCCAGGTAGATCCCGTCACCGCGGTCGATCGCGGGGCGGTCCCGCCACGTGGTGCCGGGGCGGTCCAGCGCGCCCGTACGGCCGTTGGCGATCGTGGCGCGGCGCCAGGTCAGGCGTTCGCGCCAGCCGGGGTAGCCCAGGTCGAGCAGGCGTTCGGCGCGGGCCACGCCGTCCGCCTTGGTCTCGCCAGGGGCGAGCGGGATCTGCGCCTGTACGAGTTGTTCGCCGTCGGGGGCGAGCGTGTGGTCCTGGGCGGTGAAACGTTCGACCCAACCCGTCCCGTCCAGGTCGGAGATGACGAAGGCGTCACCCCTGCGGGAACGGAACGCCACGTCGACGAGTGTCGTGCGGCCGCTCTCCCAGTGCAGGGACTCGTCGCCGAGCAGGCGGCGCGCCGAGTCGAGCGACGTCGCGACGACGACCGGGCCGTTCTGCGGCAGTTCGCCCAGGTTGTCGACGCGGTCCAGCGTCTCCGTGCGTACGCCCATGTTCCAGGCGAGCGCGGCCATGCGGTCGATGAGCGAGCCCCAGCCGCCGCGCGGGTAGTGCGCTTCCGGGGGCAGCTTGGCGGCGCGGCGCAGGCGCTCGTGCACGAAGCGGGCGGAGAGCGAGCCGGGGTCGTGGTGGAAGGTGGCCACGGCGACGTAGTGCGCGGCGGCGCGTGCGCCCTCCTCGCCGACCTCCTCCGTCGCCCAGCTCGTGAAGTCGCGGTCCACCGGCGCGTGTTCCGCCTTGCGGCGCAGCAGCTTGAGCATGGCCAGGGGTGGCATGCGACGCAGCTCGCCGTGGTGCAGCAGGCGCAGACGGGCCCCTTCGAGGGGCGGCAGGGGAGCGAGCGGGCCGATGAGGTTGCGCTGCTTGAGCCAGGTCCAGTGCGGGCCGCCGTTGTAGAGGGCGTGCGGGCCCTCGTTCGTCTTGTACGTGCCTTCGGAGGTGCGGGCGCGACCTCCGAGCGTGTGGTGGGCCTCGCGGAGGGTCACGCGGGCGCCTGCCTCGGCGGCGGTGATGGCAGCGGTGAGACCGGCGAAGCCGCCGCCGATGACGGTGAGGTGGCGGGGGCGGGGTGCGGTGTTGGTGCTGGTGCTGGTGCTGGTGCTGGTGCTGGTGTTGGTGGTGGCGTCGGTGTTGGTGTTGTTGTTCTGGGGCATGGGGGTGATCTCCCTGGGGAGTGCTTGGGCTTCACCTCTTGGACGCTCGGGCGTGGGCCGGATGTGACATCGGGATGGGGCGATCTGTCGGGTCGGGGGCCGGGAATGGCTGGATGAGGGGCGTTGTCAGTCCTGGCGTGCACGATGGGGGCATGACTCCGAAAGCGAAACCGGCGCGTGTGGTCAAGGCGGCACAGCGGGCCCAGGTGCGGTTGCCTCCGCTCCGGCCCTTCGACGGAGGCGGTCTCGATCCCGACGGTGACTACGACGGGGTCGAGTTCCGCGGCCTGGACCTCGGCGGGCAGGACGGCGGCGGCGCGCTGTTCATGGACTGCGCGGTGACGGGGTGCGCGGTCGACGGGACCCGGCTCGTCCGGGCGCGGTTCGTCGACTCCGTGCTGACGGAGCCGCGGGGTGTCGGTACGGACCTCGCCGAGGCGTCGCTGCGGGACGTGGAGGTGGTCGACGCGCGGCTCGGTGGCGTACAGATGCACGGAGGCGTGCTGGAGCGGGTGGTCGTGCGGGGCGGGAAGATCGACTACCTGAACCTGCGGCAGGCGCGGTTGCGGGATGTCGTCTTCGAGGAGTGCGTGCTGGTGGAGCCGGACTTCGGACTTGCCACGCTGGAGCGGGTGGAGTTCCGGGGGTGTGTGGTCCGGGGGGTCGACTTCACGGGGGTGAGGATGACGGACGTGGACTTCCGGGCGGCGGGGGAGTTGGAGATCGCTCGGGGGATCGAGTCGCTGGCCGGGGCGGTGATCAGTCCTGGGCAGTTGGTGGAGTTGGCGCCGGTGTTCGCGGCGCAGGTGGGGGTTCGGGTGGCGTAGGGGTTGCGGGTGTGTGCGGGTTCGCTGGGGCCGGTGCGCCCGTTGTTCGGTTGTGGGGCGGGGCCGCGGGGGTATGTGCGTACTCGCTATCCCTGCGTCACGCTGCACGGACAACGGGGCTACAGGATGCTCGGTGCTCCGTTCGCACATACCCCCACGTCCCCTCCGGCCGGTTTCGCGGCTGCGGACCGGTGGGGGTGTACCCGTATACCTCGCGTGGGGTTCGGCCCCGGTGTCGGGTGGATGTCGGTGGGGTCGGTGTTCTGTCGGTGGTCTGTCGACGGCGGGGCGGACATTGGTGGTGTTCGGCGCCGCTCAAGCGGCGGGCCACCACCTGGAGGAAGTCCCCATGAACACTGACGTCACCATCATCGGTGCCGGGCTCGGCGGCCTCGCACTCGCCCGGGTTCTGCACGTTCACGGCATACCGGCCACGGTCTACGAGGCGGAGTCGTCACCGACGGAGCGTTCGCAGGGCGGGATGCTCGACATTCATGATTACAACGGTCAAATCGCCCTTGAGGCGGCCGGGTTGTTGGAGGAGTTCCGGGGGCTCATCGTCGAGGGCCGTCAGGCGTTGCGGGTCCTCGACCCGGACGGGAACGTGCTTCTGGAGATGCCCGACGACGGTACCGGCGGGCGTCCCGAGGTGCAGCGCGGTGAGCTGCGGCAGATGCTGCTCGACTCGCTCCCGGCCGGCACCGTGCGGTGGGGTCACAAGGTGAGCGGTGTCCGTTCCCTCGGTGGAGGACGGCACGAGGTGACGTTCGCCGATGGCGGCACCGTCGTCACGCGTCTCCTTGTCGGCGCGGACGGCGCGTGGTCCAAGGTCCGGCCGCTGCTCTCCGACACCGTGCCCGCCTACACCGGCAAGTCGGTCGTCGAGATCTACCTGTTCGATGCCGACACCCGGCACGTGGCCGCCGCGAAGACGGTCGGCGGCGGGTCCATGATCGTGCCCACGCCGGACAAGGACCTCTTCGCGCACCGGGAGAAGGGCGACACCCTGCATGCCTACGTGGGGCTGTCCAAGCCGGAGGAGTGGTTCGACGGCATCGACTTCAGCGATGGAGCCGCGGCCGCCGCGCGGATCGCGCGGGAGTTCGAAGGATGGGCGCCGGAGCTCGTCGCGCTGATCACCGACGGCGACACCGCGCCGATCCTGCGCCCTCTCTACGCGCTGCCGGTCGAGCACCGGTGGGACCGCGTGCCCGGAGTGACCCTGCTCGGCGACGCCGCTCACCTCTCCGCTCCGAACGGTGAGGGCGCCAACCTGGCCATGCTCGACGGCGCCGAACTCGGCGAGGCCCTCGCCGCCCACCCCGACGACGTCGAGACCGCGCTCGCCGCGTACGAGCAGGCCATGTTCCCGCGCAACGCCGAAGTCCACGAGGCCCACGCCGACCCGGACCAGGACCCGATCGCCCAGTTCACGCAGCATGAGCAGGAGACCAGGCTCTAAGGGGAAGGGCTGGGCTAGCGCGGGAGCCGGGGGAAGCGGGACAGGAGGGACCAGAGCGCGGGGTTGTCCGCGAGGGAGTCGTGCAGGTCCGTGAGGTCCGCCACGAGGTCGTGGAGGAAATCGCGCGCCTCGCGGCGGAGCTCCGCGTGGGAGAAGGAGAGCGGGGGCTCCTCCGGATCCATCCAGTCCGCCTCGATGTCCACCCAGCCGAAACGGCGGGCGAACAGCATGCGGTCGCTCGACTCCGTGAAGTCGAGCTCCGCGTACTGGGGGCGGGAGGCCCGGCTCCCGAGCGGGTCCTTGTCCAGCGTCTCCACGATGTCGCACAGCGCCCACGCGAAGTCCAGGACGGGAACCCATCCCCAGGCTGTGGACAGTTCCCGGTCCGCCTTGGTGTCCGCCAGGTACACGTCCCCGCAGAAGAGGTCGTGCCGCAGCGTGTGGACGTCCGCACGGCTGTAGTCCAGCTGAGGGGGGTCAGGGAAGCGGGCGGAGAGCGCGTAGCCGATGTCGAGCACGGTGTCGATGGTGTCATGGCCCGGGCGTGGGGGCGGGGGCGAGGTTCTGACCTGGGGTAATGGTGCCGGGCAAGCGTTCGTATGGTCCGTGCGGCCGGTTCGACCCGAGCGCGGTCACCGCAGCAACCGCTGCTCCTTCGCCACCGCCACCGCGCCCGCCCTGGTGTCCACGCCCAGCTTGTCGTAGATCCGGCCCAGGTGCGTCTTCACCGTGGCCTCGCTGATGAACAGGGCGCGGGCGATCTCGCGGTTGCCGAGGCCCCGGGAGAGCTGGCCGAGGATGTCCCGTTCGCGGTCCGTGAGCGTGGGGTGCGGGGTGCGCATGCGCGCCATGACGCGGGAGGCGACCGGGGGCGAGAGCGTGGTGCGGCCCCGGGCCGCGGCATGGATCGCGGAGAAGAGTTCCTCGGGGCGTTCGGCCTTGAGCAGATAGCCCGTCGCACCCGCCTCGATGGCGCGGGTGATGTCCGCGTCCGTGTCGTAGGTGGTGAGAACCAGGACGTGGGGGGAGGAGGCGTCGTGGTGGGAGTGGGGCCGGGCCGTGATGCGGCGCGTCGCCTCCACGCCGTCGATGCCGTCGCCCAGCTGGAGGTCCATCAGGACCACGTCCGGCGTCAGCTTCGCGGCCAGGGCGATCGCCTCTTCACCCGTGCCCGCCTCGCCGACCACCTCGATGTCGGGGGCGCTGCCGAGCAGGGCGAGCAGACCGGCGCGTACGACGGCGTGGTCGTCGCAGACCAGCAGGCGGACCGGGCGGTCGCCGCGGCTGTCGGGGCGGGCGGCGGGGGCGTTCGTCACTGCGGCTCCAACGGGATCGATACGGAGAGGACCGCGCCTTCGCCCGGCGCCGACTCGACCGTCAGTGTGCCGCCGAGCTGCCCGGCCCGGGCCCGGATCGCGGGCAGGCCGTGTCCGCGTACGCCACCGGACGCGTCCGACGGTGCGGTCCTGGTGGGAGGTGTGAAGCCCCGGCCGTCGTCCGCGATGTCCAGGACCACCTGGTCGTCAAGGAGCGTGAGGGTCAGCGCCGCGGTGGTCGCGTGCGCGTGCTCGCGTACGTTGGCCAGCGCGCCCTGCGCGATGCGCAGCAGCGCCGAGCTGACCCGGTCCGGCAGCGGCACGGGGGCGCCCTCCGCGTGGAAGCGGACCGTGAGGCCCGCGTCCGACTCGCGCTCCGCGAGCGCCCGCAGCGCCTGCGCGACGCCACCGCCGTCCGCGAGGTCGGCGGGCGCCAGGTCGTGCACGAAGCGGCGGGCCTCGGCGAGGCCGTGCTCGGTGATCGACTCGGCGGTACGGACGTGGGTGCGGGCCGTCGCCGGGTCCGTGTCCCAGAGGCGGTCCGCCGCCTGGAGCAGCATCTGCTGGCTGGACAGGCCCTGCGCGAGGGTGTCGTGGATCTCCATGGACAGGCGCTGGCGTTCGGCGAGGGTGCCTTCGCGCCGCTCGGTCGCGGCCAGTTCGCGGCGGGTGCGGAGGAGATCGTCGATCAGTTCGCGCTGGCGGGCCGCCTGGCGCTGCATGTGCAGGAACACGGCGGTCGCGACGGCGGCCCAGGCGGGCGGCGCGAGCAGCAGGTTCGGGTCGAAGCGGCCCGCGAGTTGCAACTGTGCGACCACCACGAGGGCGGTCAGGACGGCCACGAGGAAGATCGCGGTGCGCGGCGGGAGCGTACGCAGGCCGGTGTAGAAGAGCGGCACCGCGCACCACGCGAAGCTCGGCGCGAGAACGACGAGCACGACCCAGACGGCGACGACGAGCGTGAGCCAGCCGAGGCGGCGCGGTGCGGTGGGGCGGGCGCCGATGGCGGGGCCGAGTACGTAGAGGAGTGCCAGGGACGCCGAGAGCACGATGATCCACGGCGTACGCGGTTCGCCGGGGTGCCGCATCAGGAAGCGGGCCAGCGAGGAGGCCAGGAGCAGGAAGAACGCCGTGTGCATGACGGCTGCGAGCCAGCGGGCGTCGGGGTCGGGGCTCCGGAGGGCGGGACCCGGCGTGCGCTGTTCCATGTGGGGCACCTCCCTTGCTGAGCTGGGCAAACACCTTCATTGTGGCCCGCTGGGGCCACGAGGGGGTCGACCGATCGGTTGACCCTGGTGTCGGCCGAGTCGCGCGCGGCTGCCGGCCGGTATGTCGAGGGGTACGGGAGGGAGTCGGCCGGAGGATCGATGGCAGAGGGAAACCACCCCCCTACCCGGCACCCACGCCCCACTCCCAGGAGTCACCGATGAACAAGCCGTCGCACCGCGCCCGCACCCGCACCCGCGTCCTCACCCTCGCCGCCACCGCCGCCGTCCTCGGTGCCGGTACCTTCGGAGCCGTCTCCGCCACCGCCGGTACCCCCGACGCCGCCGCCAAGGCCGCCGTCACCGCCGACGCGGGCGACAAGAACCTCACGCAGTCGACGCACCTGACCGTCGCCGCGGCCACCAAGGCCGCGCAGGCCACCCTCGACGCCGCGAAGAAGGAGAACCAGCGCGTCTCCGTCGCCGTCGTCGACCGCAACGGCAACACCGTCGTCACGCTGCGCGGTGACGGCGCGGGCCCGCAGTCGTACGAGTCCGCCGAGAAGAAGGCGTACACCGCCGTCTCCTGGAACGCGCCCACCTCCGAGCTGGCCCAGCGCCTGGAGAAGACCCCGAACCTGAAGGACATCCCCGGCACGCTGTTCCTCGCGGGCGGCGCGCCGGTCACGGCCAAGGGCGCGCCCGTCGCGGGCATCGGTGTCGCGGGCGCCCCGAGCGGCGACCTGGACGAGAAGCTCGCGAAGGCGGGGGTGGCGGCGCTCAGCCGTTGAGCCGGACCCCAGGTCAGAGCCCCCTACAGATGCCGTATCGCACATTTGCCGCATAAGATCACCGCCGTGGACCTGCGATCTCCGGCCGCCCGAGCCGCCACCGTCACCTGCGCCCTCGCCCTGCTCGCCGCGACCGTCGGCGCCTGCGGCGCGGGCGTGGACGGCACACCGGGCGCCGACGGGGTGCGCGACCCGTACTTCCCGAAGCTGGGCAACGGCGGGTACGACGTGGCGCACTACGGCCTGACCCTCGACTACGAGCCCGGCTCCCGGCACCTCACGGGCACCGCCGAGATCACCGCCCGCG
The DNA here is from genome assembly GCF_042881135.1 of Streptomyces sp. NPDC058284. Taxonomy (NCBI): domain Bacteria; kingdom Bacillati; phylum Actinomycetota; class Actinomycetes; order Kitasatosporales; family Streptomycetaceae; genus Streptomyces; species Streptomyces sp. NPDC058284. Next base: position 3,364 of record NZ_JBHVYE010000055.1, on the reverse strand, counting down.
CCACCAAGAACCTCAGCTCCTTCAACCTCGACCTCAAGGGCCTGGACGTCTCGGGCATCACCGTCGAGGGCAAGGCGGCCCGCTTCCAGCGTGCCGGTCAGGAGCTGCGGGTCCGTCCGGCCGACGAGCTCGACCGGGGCGAGACGTTCCGCGCGACCGTCCGCTACTCCGGCACCCCGGAGACCGTCACCGACAAGGACGACTCCGAGGAGGGCTGGCTCAGGACGGCGGACGGCGCGCTCGCGCTCGGTGAGCCGGCCGGGTCCATGGCGTGGTTCCCCGGCAACCACCACCCGAGCGACAAGGCGTCGTACGACATAGAGATCACCGTCCCCAAGGGCCTGAAGGCCGTGTCGAACGGTGAGTTGACCCGCGAGTCGGCCAAGGGCGGACGCACCACCTTCGCCTGGCACAGCGCCGAGCCGATGGCGAGCTATCTGGCGACCGTGGCGATCGGGAAGTACGAGATGCGGACGTCGACGACGGACGACGGGCTGCCCGTCGTCACCGCCGTCGACTCCACGCAGGTGAAGGAGGGGAAGAAGGCGATCGCGAAGATTCCCGGCATCATCGAGTGGGGGGAGTACAACTTCGGCCCGTACCCCTTCTCCTCGGTCGGCGCGATCGTCGAGCGCGAGGGGGACGCGGGGTACGCCCTGGAGACCCAGACCCGGCCCGTCTTCCCCGGCGCCCCCGGTACCGAACTCCTCGTCCACGAGCTGGCCCACCAGTGGTTCGGCGACTCCGTCACCCCCAAGTCGTGGCGCGACATGTGGCTCAACGAGGGCTTCGCGACGTACGCGCAGTGGCTCTACGAGGAGGACCACGACGGCGACAGCGCGCAGAAGACCTTCGACGCGCTCTACAAGGGCGACTACTACGAGGACGCGGAGGACAACGAGGCGATCTGGGCCTTCCCGCCCGCCAGGCCCACGGACGCCGCGCACATCTCCGATCCGCCCGTCTACGACCGGGGCGCGATGGTGATCCACAAGATCCGTCAGGCGGTCGGCGACGACGCGTTCTACGAGATCGTGCAGGGCTGGACGAAGACGTACCGGCACAAGAACGCGGACACCGGGGACTTCACCGAGTACGTCGAGAAGCACGCGGGCGGCGACGCGGCGCGGCGGAAGGTCGGCCGGATCTGGGGCGACTGGCTGTACGGGGACGGGAAGCCGGACCACCCCTGAGAGCCTGTCCGGCGAGACGCGCCGGACAGGCCTTTGGCCGGCGCGCTTGGCCCCCCTCGTTCAGCCGACGCGCTCCTCGTCTGGCCGGCGCGCTCCTCGTCTAGCCGACGGGCTTCTCGTCGCGCGTCTCGGGGGCGCGTCGCAGCTTGCGCAGTTCACGCCACTCGCCGACCGCCGCCCAGGCCGAGCAGCCGAAGGCGCCGATGTAGCAGGCGAGCCAGCCCGAACCGCGCTCCGCGTCGAGCATCAGGTCCACGGCGAGGGCGGCGAAGAACAGGGACGAGAGAAGGGAACCGGTCAACTTCTGGCGGGCGATGCGCTGTTTCCTGCGCGGGCCTGCGGAGAGGCGCATGGCGTAGATCTCGACGTCACCGAAGACGTCCTTCGCGGGCCCGGCCTCCGGGTCGCCGGCGAGATGCTGCCGGGCCTCGCGCACATGGCCGCGTGCCTCGGCGGCCCGCATGCCGTGCCGCCCGCGCAGGAGGCCTTCCAGTCGGGCGAGCCAGCGTTCGTCGTCGGAGCCGCCGTCCGCACGCGCGGGCGTGAACCAGCTGTTGATGGTGTCCTCGGGGAGCAGGAAGGCGCAGGCGGCCCAGGCGGCGCCGATCAGCATGACCACCGGGGCGGGCACCCGGAACAGCTCCCCCTCCGGCATGGCCGCGGCGATCGCGGACCCGCCCGCGATGGCGGCGACCATCCCCGCGAGGAAGGCCCACATGCCGCGCAGCCGCCCGGCCGAGCGGACGATGAAGGCGAGGCACAGGAGGGAGACGGCGACCACGACGGCCGCGCTTCCGGCGAGCGAGGCCCAGCTGATCCCGATCCAGAGCCCGTCCTGGATCCAGTAGAGGCCGAAGAGGGCGAACACGAGGAAGCCGAACGTCCCGAACGACGCGACGACCCGGTCGCCGGGGCGCATGCCGTGTGTGTCGATGCCGGCCCGGTACCGCTCGCTGACGCGCTCCTTGGCGACCGTACGGGCGTACGCGACGGGGTCGCCGAGCACGTCGACGGCGGGCTGCCCGGCCTCGGCCACGAGCTGGTGGGCCTCGGCGAGTATCTCCTCGGCGAACCCGGCCGGCGCCTCCTCGTCGAGCGCGAGCCGCACGTGGACGGTGTCGGCCCAGTCCTGGTCCTCCTCGCGTTCCCAACGGAGTTCGGCGTTACGTGTCTTGGTCATCGTCATCCCCCTTCGCCGGGAGGAGCGAGGCGACGGTCCGGGAGAAGTCCCCCCAAGCGGCCTGGTCACGCCGCAGCCTCGCTCGCCCCTCCTCGGTGATCCGGTAGTACTTGCGTCCGGGCCCGCCTTCTCCGGCCCCCCACTCGACCTCGACGGCACCTTCCTCTTCGAGGCGGGTGAGCGCGGGGTAGAGGGTCGCCGCCTTGACTCCTTCGAGCCCGGCGTCACCGAGCCGGCTGAGCAGGGCGTACCCGTAGCTCTTCTCCTCACCGTCGAGGATGCCGAGCAGGCACAGGGGGAGGGCGGCACGGGTCCAGACGGCTGGCGCGGAGGTCACGGGTCCCGGCTTTCTGGATAGTGGACTATTTGGGTTTCCGTAATAGTAGATCATCCGGAAGTGAGAGGCCGCCGCGCCGCGCCCGCGTGCCGGGCGTCGGGGCGCAGACGGGGGTTCAAAGACAGGCTCTCAGTGGCGTACCAAGCAGAACGGGTGTCCCGCCGGGTCCGCGTACACCCGCCAGCCGCCGCCCCCGGACTCCTTGTCCAGGACCGTCGCGCCCGCGGTCAGTACCTGCTCGTGGGCGGCTTCGAGGTCGGGGACCTGGAAGTCGAGGTGGAACTGTTGGGGAGCGGACGGGTCGGGCCAGCGGGGCGGGGTGTAGGGCGTCACGCGTTGGAAGGCCAGGACCAGGCCCGTCGGGGTGTGCAGGGTCGACCAGTGTTCGCCCAGGGACCAGCGGGGATCCGGGGAGTTCACCGAGCCGCCGATGAGGGCGCGGTAGAACTCCGCGAGGGGCAGGGGCTCGGCGCAGTCCAGGACCACGCACTGCATTTCGGCGATCATGGGCGCACAGCGTACGGCTCCGGCCCGGGCACGCCGAAGGGCCCCGGCGGCGGTCGGCGAATTCAAGGGGTCGTCGCAACACGGTGATCAACTGGCTGTTGCCAGGAGCTTAGCGAGGCGCTCGGCTGGGGTTTCCCAGCCGAGCGT
>NZ_JBHVYE010000054.1:0-24893 GCF_042881135.1 Streptomyces sp. NPDC058284 | reverse complement strand
CCCAGCAAGCAGTTGACTCCTACTACCGGCCTACGGCCAACCCGCACCACCGTCAACCCACACGACCGCCGGATTTAACGAACTACCGGTAACTGGCCCGTGTCACTGCCATCACCGACCCGGACGGCAGCAGCGTGGTCTACTCCGTCACCAGCGAGCTGTTCTTCGCCTCTTCCAATGACCTCGTCGGCCAGTTCAACTACGCCGGCGACCCCGACAAGGTCATCGCCGACCTGACCGCGGCCCACATCCGGGACGCCTCCTCCGTCGCGGCCCTCGACGCCATCGAGACCAAGTACAAGCAGCGAAGCAAGACAGTGGAGATCATCGGCCCGAACGACCCCAGCGCCGACCTCCACGGCAAGCTCACCGGCGAACTCACCAGGCCACTGACCCCAGGCCCACCACACACCGAGGGCCCCGGCCGTAGCCGGGGTCCTCGGCTGTTGCCGCCTCAGAGCAACATCGCCGCCCGTATCCAGTGGCATGGCCCGGCCCTGTCCAGGTCACACTTGCGTAAGAGGCGACGATGCCTCCGGATGCGCCTGCTCGGCGACTTCACCCGCCAGCACCCGGCGCTGGCGCCCGAGGTCCACCCATCAGCATCGATCAGATAACGGGCAGTTGTGAAGTTCTTTCGGCGCGCGCACCTTTGCATAGTCTAAAACGTGGGGGAAGGAGCGCCCGGCGCACTCGGAAGTGCAGGTAACGGCAGCGCACCCAGATGTGTGCCCCAGCGCACAACACGCCCGCAGGGCCAGAAAAAACACCAGAGGGTGGATGGCCTGCGGGACTGGTGGCACCCCTATGTTCGGATGCCTGGTGGCCGCAGGGCACTTGTCGAGCGGTTTTATTCGACAGGCGGAGCGCCACAGCTCGCCCACGATGTCGCTATGGGTGCACCTGCGCACGGCAGTTCCTGCATCATAACCCTCATGCCCCACGAAGAAGATCGGGCCTCGGGCCGAAGCCGCCAACACGCCTGACGAAGAACATAGAGGCCCCCGGGAGAGTCGGCGGAGATCATCCGGCGTGCGGAGAACCGCTTCCTCGTGGAATTCAATGACCGTCGCACACTGGCCGACGAGGTCGAAGGGGACCCCATGGGCGGTGCTGACCTGGCCGAGTGCTCCACTTCGGAGGTCGATGTCGTCGACAGCGTCCGCCAGGCAGGCGGCCCACACATGGGTTTCCCGTTCGATCCGCGGGGCGACAGCCTGGGGCTGTCGGTGAAGGCGGAGTCGAATGTCCTCCGGGACAAGGAGATCGTCTCCACCCTCACGCGTATCAGAGAGAGCCTTCAGAAAGAGCTCGGCGTCGGAGAGGCATGAGTGTGTGTCAGGAACCGTGATATGCCTTCTCCTGAAGCTGGTACAGCTCGGCGTACCGGCCGTTTCGGGTCATCAGCTGGCGATGGGTTCCTTGTTCGACTATCCGACCCTCCGCCAGGACGACAATCAGGTCGGCTGACCGTACGGTGGCGAATCTGTGGGATACCAGGAGCGTGATCCCCTTGGCGCTGCGGCGGCTGCTCCGTGCCGCCAGTGCGTAACTGCGGTAGGCGTCGGCTTCGGCCGCGGCATCCAGCGCCGCGGTGGGCTCGTCGAACACAGCCAGGAGCACGCGTTCGCGCAGCAGCGCACGCGCCACGGCGAGCGTCTGCCACTGGCCGCCGGAAAGGTCGGAACCAGGTCCGAACGCCGTACCCAGCAGGCTGTTCATGCCCTCCGGAAGCCGGGCTACCACCCGGTCGGCGCCTGCCGCCCGGACAGACCGCTCCAGGGCCGCGCGATCGTCCAGCCGCGCCAGGTCGCCGAGCCCGACAGTCTCCGACACCGTCAGAGGAAAACGGCAGAAGTCCTGGAAAGTAGCCGTGATGCGACGACGCCATTCCTCCGCCGAGAACGAGGCCAGCGGAATTCCGTCAACGGTGACCTCCCCCTCGGACGGCGCGTACAGCGCGCAGAGGAGCTTCACCAGAGTCGACTTTCCTGAGCCATGGTCCCCGACGAGCGCGACGGTGGCACCGGCAGGCAGGTCCAAGTCGATACCCCTAAGAGAGTCCTGGGATGCGGACGGATAACGGAAACGGACCCCGCGCAGCCGAATTCCCTCAGTCAGCCGCTCGAGTACCGGAGCTGCGTCATCCTGGCCTCGACCATGAGCACGCAGCCACATGTACGCGGCGAGGCTCTCCCGCCCCTCCGCGGATCCCTGCATGCCTCCCACCACCATCGCGATGTTCTGGCGCAGATGAGTGGCGAGCGTGGCCACCAGTAACAGCGAGCCCGCACCGGTTCGGCCTGCCAGCACCAGGGACGAGGTATAGGCCAGCGCACCGACATAGCCCGCGAGGAACGCGCCCCAGCCGACCGACTGGATCAGGGCCGCTCGCGTCTCACCTCGTACCCGTAGGTCCTCCGCAGTGCGGCGCAGCGCTGCCGCTCGTCGTATGACGAACCCGGTGCCGCCGCCCAGCCGCGTCTCCTTGGCACGTGCCGGATCGGTGCTCGCTTCGAACAACTCCCGCTCAGCCCGCTCCGGCTCGGCTGCCCGCATATGTGCGTGGCGCACCTCTCGTTTGCCCCGGTGGGTGGACCAGAACGTGGGCAGTACGCAGAGCGCCAGCCAAGCCAGGCCGCGGTCCACGCGTGCCATCAGCACCAGGCTCACGACCAGTTGCAGGACTACGAGGCTGGTGGCCACCGACGTCCACACGGCGCCCGCCATCTGTTGGCCGCCCCGCCGCGCACGCTCGATCAGGTCCAGCTGGGCAGATTCCTCCAGGTGGACGACACCGGGCAGCTTGGCCACGCGTCGCAGGACGTCGCGGTCGATCTCCTCACCGACGCGTTGATTGAGCATCACCCGCTGGACGGTGAGCGCCGACCATCCCGTCACGAGGGCCGCCTGGGCAGCGGCGGCGGTGATGATGCCGGTGATCAGGAGCCCGGTGTCGTGCCGGGGCACGGCGTCGACCGTCCATCCCAGGCTCAGGGCGAGCAGGACGCCAGCGAGTTGCTGGACCACGGTCAGGACGGCTACGACAGCGGTGCGCGCAGGGCCGATCCTCCACGACAGGCCGAAGACCAGGCAAAAGGAGCGCAAAAGCGTTTGTACGGTGTTCACAGCCTGCCCCGTCACCGTGCGCCGGGGCTCTGGCCGTCGTCGGCCTCTTCGGCGAAGGATGACGCCTGAAGCCGGAACATCCGCGCGTAATGCCCTCCCAGGGCCATGAGCTCCCCGTGGGTCCCCGACTCCGAGATGCGCCCGCCGTCCAGGACGGCAATGCGGTCGGCCAGTCTCACTGTCGCGAAGCGGTGAGAGATCAGCAGGACGCTCGCGCCCGCTCCGGCACGCCGTATTACCCGGAATGCCTCCAGCTCAGCCGCGATGTCCAGGTTGGCGGTTGGCTCGTCGAGTATGAGCACCTCGGCACCGGTTCGGGCCGCGAAGACCGCCCGGGTCAGCGCGATGCGCTGCCACTGACCTCCGGACAGACCCACCCCGTCGGAGTACCCGGTGTCCAGACGCGTGTCCCAGCCTTGGGGCAACGTATGGATCAAAGTGTCGGTGCCGGCCGCCTCAGCCGCCGAGTACACGGCCTGGGGGTCGGCGTGAGCGGCGGCGACCAGCACGTTGTCGCGGGCGGTCAGGGGGTAGCGGGTGAAGTCCTGGTGTACTGCGTAGACCCGGCGCGCCCATCGCCGCCGGCCGAGGTCGTCCAACGGCTCACCGTCCACTGTGATGTGTCCACTGGACGGCCGACAGAGCCCGGCCAGCAGCTTGGCCAGGGTGGACTTGCCCGCTCCGTTGGTCCCGACCAGGGCAAGGATCTCGCCGGGCCGCAGCGTCAGATCGAGACCGTCGAGAACGGGTCGGTCGGCGTCGGCGAAGCGGAAGCCGACTTGATGGAACGACACCTGGGGCGGGCGTCGTGAACGGTGTGCCGGAACCGGCGGGGGGGCGACGGGGGGCTTCGGTAGCCGCTTTTGGATCCTGGTCAGCGCCTCGGCCATGGGCAGGGCCGTCTCGACGAGCATCGGGCTGCGATTGTCCCCCGTGGCGAGTGCGGCACCGATGGTGCCGAGGACAACGGCCAGGCCCCCGGCGTCCAGGGCCCCGGTGAGCGCGCTCCGCGTCACGGCGGAGAAGAGCATCGCACACGCCACCGCGGTGCCGGCCAACAGGGCAGTCTGCCGGTGGGAAAGCCCGCGTCGGGCTTCCCACAGGGCGGAGGAGTAGGCGTGGTGGGCCCTCTCATGCCGGCCCAGCAGCCAGTCGCTCAGGCCGAAGACCCGTACCTCCTTGGCATAGACGGGGCCGGCGAGCATGTTCCGCCAGTGGCGGACCTGGGCCAGCCTCGGGAGGTGAGCAGTATGCACTCGCTCGAAACCGATGAACCCCCGGCTGTCGATCCCTCTGACGACGAGACAGAGCAGGATCGCTACGACACCCCACCACCACGCGTAGCGGGACAGGACCAGAGCCGACGGCACGAGGGCCAGATAGCTGATCAGTTGTCGGAGGTGAGCCAGGGCTCCCGCTCCGACTGCTGAGTTCATCCAGAAGACCGCTCCGGTGCCGAACTGCCCGATGTCGGTCTGCACTTCGTCGTCCGCCAGCTGCTCCAGGTCGGCGCCGCCGACTCGGGTGAGCAACTCGTCGCGCAGACGGCCGTCGATCCGCAGTTCGGCGCGGCGTAGCACCGGCCCGAGGGCGAGTACCGCGGTCTGTAGCAACACGAGCATCACGGCGACCAGGAGGAGCGGGGTGAGGAGCCGACCCTGCCCTCCCGTGATATGGCTGCCGCCCTCGGACAGCACACCGATCAGCGCTCCCGTCGCAATGGCGACACCGGTGGGCAGCAGGGCCGCCAGGGCGAGCAGGACGACGGCGGCCGTCACCAAGGGCCCTCCGGCAAGGCCGACAAAGCTCAGCAGCGATGTTCGTGGACCGAATGAGGCAAGTCGCCGCGCGAACGACAAGAGGATTCCTTCTCCCCGGCTGCTCGGAAACAGATGTGGCACCGAATTCCGCAGAACGCTAGGAGGATACGGCAGCGATAGACATCTATTGCGGTCTGCACAGATCATTTAATGGGGCGTTCACAATCGCGCCCATGATGACACTCCGCAGGGGTGACGCTTCAGCCAGATTCACAGCCAGCAACACAAGATGAAGACCCCCACAACCGAAGGCTTCTCGACCAATGCACCTTATATGTGCAGGTAATACTCACAGTTGGCCAATAATAGCAAGGATTCCCATCAAGCCATCCGACTCGATTTTGACCATTACAATGTGGCGCAAAATATCGCCTCCGCCACGATAAGCAACCTTCAGTGATGCAAATTGCAATTACTATCGATCTTCATGCCGGGAGGCTGCGTGGTTATTCGTCACAGGAAAGTAAGGCGGCAATGAACATCGACGAAGCCCGTGCTACTGCACGGGACTGGGTGCACCAGGTGGGCCGCGGCACCGAGGGATACCTCGGTGCCTACCTCAGCGGATCCACCACGGCCCTGCCAGGCGACAGTGAACTGCCCGTCGGCACCGACGTGGACATCATGCTGGTGACCAGGCAGCCGCCCTCAGGGCTCAAGCTGGGGAAATTCCTCCACAACGACGCGCTGCTGGAGGTCACCTACCTGGCCCACGAAGCGATCGCCCCCGTCGACCGGGCGCTGGAGAACCACCATCTCGCGCACGGCCTCGACCGGGGCCTGATCCTGGACGATCCCACCGGCGAACTGCGCCGGCTCCATCAAGGAGTCGCCGCGCGGTTCGCGGAACCGGATCAGGTACGGCGCCGGTGCGCCGGACTCCGAGACAAGATCGACAACGCGCTGGGGACGCTGGACGCCCGCGAACCCTGGTACGACCAGGTGACCAACTGGTTGTTTCCCACTGGGATCACCACCCACGTCCTGCTCGTCGCCGGGCTGCGCAACCCGACCGTACGGCTGCGGTACCTGCGGGCCAGGCAACTGCTCACCGAACTGGGCCTGGCGGACCACTACCCGCCCTTGCTGCGCCAACTGGGTTGCGAGGAACTGACCGGCCGACGCGCCGCCCATCACGTCGACCGGCTCGCGGTCACCTTCGACGCCACTGCGGAAGTGGCCCGGACCCCCTTCTTCTTCAGCTCCGACATCACGCCGGCCGCTCGGCCGATCTCGATCGACGCGAGCCGTGAACTGGTGCGGCGCGGGGACCAGCGCGAAATCGTGTTCTGGCTGGTGGCCACGTTCGCCCGCTGCCACAAGATCCTCGCCGCCGACGCCCCCGCCCTGCACGAGGAACTCACTCCCGCCTTTTCCGACCTCCTGGCCGACCTGGGCATCCGCGACAGCGAGGACCTGCGGCGACGCGGTCAGGTGACCCGGGAGCACCTCCCGGAACTGTGGAAGGTCACCAAGGACGTCCTGGCCGCCGCGGTGCCCGGGTACGCCACCGGCAATACCCACAACCTCCAGTAGCGCGCGCAGTGCCGAAGCGTCATGCCGAGTCCTTGCCGTAAGGAGCATCACTTGCCCGTCCGCAACCCTGGTACACATGCGTCCGAAACAGCCAGCACCGTCGACCACTTCGTCTACTCACCCGCTTCCTCCTACCCCAAGCCCTACGCACGGCTGATCGACCGGTCCGGCGCAGAGGTCCACCTGTGGAGCCACGACGCGGGGCAACCTCCCGTGGAGGAGGACCCGCCGAGCTTCCTGCGCGGCTGGAACCACGTCGAAGTCGCCTCGGACGGCGGCCTGTTCGCCCAGGTCCCGCTGCGCGCGCTCCTCAGGCTCGACCGGGATTCGACACTGCTGTGGCAGGCAGACGTGTCCGCCCATCACGACCTCCACATCCGCGCGGACGGAACCGTGCTGGTGCTGACCGAGGCACCGCGCCGGATCACCGTCGACCACGGCGGGTTCACCGTCCTCGACAACGCCGTGACCCTCCTGGACGGCGGCGACGGACACCTCGTGCAGCAGGTCTCGCTGTTGGACGTCCTCAGCACCGAGCCGACGATCGCCGCGCTGATACGGGAGCGGATACTCGCCCAGCACACCGCGTTTCGCGACGCCGCGCATCCCACCCGGCCGGAGGAGGCGGAGCTTCTCGCTTCGGCGACGTACAGCGGGTCGCTGACCCATGCGCTGGCGCTGCTGCGCCGGCTGCCCGGCTCCCCCTGCGACATCCTGCATGCCAATACAGTGGAGGAACTCGACGCCCATCCGGCGGGTCTGTGGCCAGTCGGCGCGGTCCTGGTCTCCCTGCGCAATCTGGACCTGGTTGCCGTCGTCGACCTCGACGCCGCGCGTGTGCTGTGGTGGTGGGGTCCTGGAGACATCTCCGGACAGCACCAGCCGACGTCCCTGCCCCACGGCAACCTGTTGATTTTCGACAACGGACGGGCGACCGGCCGGTCGCGGGTGGTGGAGGTCGATCCAGTGCGTCGAGCGGTCGTATGGGAGTACGCCGCCGATCCGCCGGAGAGCTTCTTCACCGCGCTCGCCGGCGGCTGCCAGCCCCTGCCCAGCGGCAACATCCTGGTCACGGACGCCCAGGCGGGCCGCGGCTTCGAGATCACCCGTGCTGGGGCCGTCACCTGGGAGTGGTACACCGAGAAGGTGCCCGGTGCCACCGGGACCAGTCGCGTGACGCTCTACCGGCTGGCAGGAGTTTCCGGCGCGATCGTCGAGGGGCTCCGGAGCCACGGCCCCGCGGCTCCTGGGAGCCCGGCGTGATCAGCGTCGTCATTCCCACGCGCAACCGGCCCGCCCTCCTTCAGGAAGCCCTGACGAGCCTGGCCGGCCAGACGGAGCAGGACTTCGAGGCAGTCGTCGTCAATGACGGCGGCCACAACTTGACCAGCACGCTGCGTCCGTGGCAGCGAAGACTGAACCTGACCCTCGTGGAACTGCCCGAGCACGGCGGAGTGTCCCGGGCACGCAACGAGGGCGTCAACCGCGCCTCCGGGGAGTACGTCGCATTCCTGGATGACGACGACCTGTTCACCCCCACGCACTTGGAGACCGCCCACAAGGCACTTGTCTCGGAACCCGTCGATTTCGTCTATCTGGGCGCGCTGGTGTCCGGCCAGCGGCTGAGCGGCCTTCCCGACGACATGTCCGGCGCGACGCTCAAGGCGTACGACTTCGACGACGACTTCCTGCTGGTGGCCAACTACATCCACACGGGGTCCGTGGTGGTGCGCAGCTTCCGGGGTGCCGGTGTCCGGTTCGACGAGTCACTGACCCACTGCGAGGACTGGGATATGTGGCTGACCCTACGGCGCCGCCTCGGCTACCGCGTTCGCTTCGTCGACGAGGTGACCTCGATCTACCACCAACTGCACGACAGCGACGGGCTGGTGGCCTCGGCCCAACTCACCGTGCCGAGCCCCTTCACCGTGGTCAGGGAACGACTCCACGCAGCCTGGCCCACCAAGGACCCGCGCGTGCTCGCGTTCAGGAACTGGATGACCGCCTGCGAGGACCGGCGCAACCACAACATCAAGAACGACATCCCCATCCCGCACCACCTGTTCGATGCGATCCTGCGGGACCTCCACAGTTGGTTCACGGAGGGCAGGGAGCCGAACCACCGGCTCATACCCCGTTACTTCCAGGAGCCCGCATGACCGCCACGCCGGCACCCGCGGGCGGTACCGCCTGTGTCTACTGCCGACGCATCGCCGAGGCAAGGAACGGCTACCCGGTACGCGACGCTGCCGCAGACCTGGGATCCCCCGCCCCTCGCTGCTCACTGCACTGGCGCTACACCTGCGCGGCCTGCCACGCTCCCAGCCATTTCATGGCCACCGCCTACTGCCCGGACACCGCCTACTTCTACTGCCGCGACTGTGCCGCCGGAGTGGATGTTGTGGACGAGCCCTTCTGGTCCTGGTCGTACTACTTCCGCTACCGCTCGCCATGGACGGGCATTCCCCAACCCTCCCTGGACCGCCTGGAGTTCGAGGGCAGACACCCGTTCACGCGCAACGAACCGACCGACCACGTGCCACCCGACGCCGTCTCCGTCGAGACCCATCTGCACCGCTCGGACCAGACCCAGCAGCAGCGGTCGGAGGACCTGGACGAAGAGCGGATCCGTTCTTCCTGGGACGCGAACGCGGAAGTCTGGGACAGCAACTTCGAGGCGGACGGCGACGCGCACCGCAAGTACTCCAGCGACGAGCCGCTCCTTGCCATGCTGGGCGACGTCACCGGCCTGGACGTACTGGACCTGGGCTGCGGCAATGGATACCTCAGCCGCAAACTCGCCCGGCGAGGCGCCAGCGTGACTGGCGTCGAACTGAGCGCGGACATGCTGAAGACGGCATTGCGGTACGAGAACGAGGCGAACCTCGGCATCACCTATGCGGAGGCGTCCGCCACCGACCTCACGGCGATTCCCGCGACCTCGTTCGACAAGATCGTCTGCAACCATGTGCTGTCCAGCGTGCCCGACCTGGACAGGGCTCTCGCGGAAGCCCACCGGGTACTGAGGCCGTCCGGTGAACTGGTCGTGGCGATCAGTCATCCGTGCTTCTCCTGCGGCCCCCGGAACTGGGATCTGCCGGCACCCGACTCGCCGCGGCCCGAGGAGGCCGCTGGATACCGAGTGGACCACTACTTCGGCACCGGCGCCCATCTGCTCGATGCCTGGGCGGGCTTCGACCCCGTCCCTTACCTCCATCGCACACTCAGCGACTACTGGCGAAGCTTTCGCGCCGCCGGCTTCGACGTCAGCGATTTCGACGAACCGGGCGCGTCGCCGCGCGGCCGAGCGGACCTGCCCGAATGGCGTGTGCGTGAACTCCAGCGCATCCCCTATTCCTGCCTGTTCCACCTCGTACGACCCGACTAGTACGCACCGAACCCGACAACACCTGCGAGACTCCATGCTTCCGGTCCGTGTTCAGACCTCGCCCTACATCACCTGCATTCGCCCGCACGAACCCAGTCCCGTCATCTATATGACGGACAGTCGCAGCCCCGCCTGGCCGGTCATCACCAACCCCGGAGACGCCACGTACGGCGTCATCGGCCTGGACCGGCGGGTCGACTGGCAACACGACCCGGCCGGCCTTGCCGCGCTGGAGCGCGCCGCCGCCGAGCCCGTCGAGACCCGCACGCTGATTGGGGAGTTCGGCGAGCGCCTGATCAGACTGCTCGTCGACAAGTCGTGGCTGCAACACCCCGACGAACTCTGCCGCGACTACGCACTCAAGACCGGCCAGATCGAGGTGACCAGCCACTGCAACTGGGGCTGCCGATACTGTCCGGTGTCGACCGATCCCAAGCCCAGGGTGACTATGCCGATGGATCTCTTCACCGAGATCATCGACAAGCTCTCGGTCCACCCGGACATCAGGTTCGTGACCTTCCACTTCTTCAACGAACCGACCCTGGACCGCTTCTTCGACGAGCGGGTGGAGGTGCTCCGGCAGTACGGCACGAAACTGTCCCTGTACACCAATGCCAGCGCTTTGACCCCGAAGAAGATCGAACTCCTCGGTGAAAGCGCCGTGCTGTACCACCTGATCGTCAACCTGCCGGCCCTTGACGAGGAGGAGTTCCGTTCGCAGACCGGCTCGAACACCTACCGTGCCACACTGCGCAACCTCGATGCCGCCATCGGCCACGGGTGGCCGGTCGCCATCGCAGTCAACGGGAAACCCGACACCGTCGCCCGCAACGCCCAGCTCCTGGAGGAACGATATGCCGGTCGAGGTGTCGAGATCCGGGCTCCCCAGGTCAGCGACCGGGCCGGCGCTCTGACCAACGAATTTCACCAGGGGGTCTATGCCCCGGGACGACTTCGCGGGTGCGGCTGGCCACTGCACCACGCCTACTTCTCCGTCACCGGAGACATGTTCATCTGCTGCAACGACTACTACCAGCGAGAGGTCTACGGAAACATCCGGGACGGCTCCCTACACGAGATCATGACGAGTCCCGCCGCGTTGCAGCTGCGCCGACGCGTGTTCGGGGTCGAACAAGCACCGGACGACTACATATGCCGTACGTGCCATGACCAGAAACCCGACTTCCCCCACCGTGAATTCCGGCCACTGGCCAGCTTCCCCTTGATCGGCGAACAGTCGACGTCCGGAACCCACTGAGCAGGATGACCGCTATGGAAAACCTGGTCAAGATCTGGTACGTCTCCTCCCAACGGCTGTGCAACTTTCGCTGCACCTACTGTGTTTCCATCGGCGACTACGCCAAGAGCAACACCTACGACTGGAAACACGGGGGAGATTTCGAGGATGCCCAGAAGATCGTCCGGTGGATCGCCGGACGCCCCTTCCCCGTCGGAGTACGGCTGGCCACCCTGGGGGAGCCGTTCGCCTCACGCGACTTCCTCAGAGAGGCGTCCTGGCTCACGAGGCAACCCCAGGTGCGTTTCGTCGAACTCCTCACAAACGGCTCTCTGCTGAGACGCCGTCTGCCTGAACTCGCACAGACCGCCGATCTCTCCAAACTCTCCTTCTGGATCACCCACCACGACAGCGAGATCTCCGCCCAGCGGCTCATCCAGAACGCGGCTTTCGCACAGGAAGCCGGCTGCTTCGTCGTCGTCAACGCACTCCTCTTTCCGCACAACGCGGACCGGGTGGCCGAACTGCGCACGGCCGCAGAACAGGCGGGACTCCGGTTCCACCTCGACCTCGGCTATGACCCCAGCGGAGCCGAAGGCGACACCGTCCAACTCGCGCCTTTCCTCAAACGCAAGGGCGGCCTACAGGAGGCGATCCGGCTGGGCGCCGACCCCGAGATGCTCCAGGTCAATCTGCTGGCCCTCGGCGATGTCCGAGGCCGCCCCTGCCAAGCCGGACACAACTACCTGTATATCGGCATCGACGGCGACGTCTACCCCTGCTCCCGGTACTACGTGCTGAAGCAGGACCGGCTGGGCAATGCCCTCGACCCCGAATTCGACCTTACGCTGCGGGACATACGCTGGGACGCCTGCAAAGCGAAGTCCGGCTGCTGTAACAAGGAAGACTTCCTCAACCTAAGGGTATGGGCGGAGAAAGAACGGCCCTTCACCCCCAGCTTCGGCTGGAAGGGCGCGTGAAAGGAAAAGGAGAAAAATCCGTGCGTATACAGGAACTCACCTGGCCCGAGTACCAGGAAGAAATCGCAGGACATGTTGTCGTGCTGCCCATCGGCGCTCTTGAGGCACATGGACCGCACCTGCCGCTGTCCACGGACACCTTGATCTCCACGCACCTTGCGGAAGAACTCGACGCGAGGCTTCCGGTACTCATCCTGCCGCCTCTCCACTACGGGTACCGAACAGATCCGGTCAGGGCCGGCGGTGATTTTCCCGGCATGACCGATCTGCGGGCCTCGACCCTCACTGACCTCGTCCAGGACATCCTCTCCGCCTCCTACCGCAACGGCGCGCGCCGCTTCCTGATCCTCCACAGCCACATCGCCAACGTTCCCCCGGTCTTCGACGCGGCCCAAAAGTTCGTCGACACCGCTCCGGAGGCCCGTGTGATGGCCGCGAGTTGGTGGGATTTCGCGCCCGAGGAAACACGTGATCTCATCGCGCGGGAGACCGGGGTCCCGCGATACGAGGACCACCATGCGGCCCTGGTCGAGACCAGCCTGGTGCTGTCGATCGACCGGGGGCAGGTCCGCGAGCCCCTGTTGACCGATGACGGCAGTGAACGCCGCGTGCGGTACGTGGTCCTGCCGGTCCCCGACGCGCTGAAGACGAAGTCGGGAGTCATCTACCGGGCGTCGAGAGCCGAAGTCGAGATAGGCGAGAGGCTCTTGCCGGAGATCATCGACAACCTGGTCGACGCCGTGCGACTCGAACTGGGGCCGGAGTCGGAATGCTGACAAACTCGTACGCCGAGACAGACGTCGACCTGATTGGAGAACAGGTGTCTGAAATCCACGAGATATTCGCAGATCTGCCTGTTTTTGTCGTTCCCTCACTGCGCGACCGGTACAGCTTTCTGGGCGGCGACCCAGACATCGACCAAGAGCGTCCCGGAGCTCCCTTATCCGAATCCGCCGTCGAAAGGGAGGAGTGAGGGAACATGCTCACATTTCGTCTCACCGAGACCGGGGTGACCGCGGCGCAGTGGCGTTGGACCGGACATCGCTGGGAATCTCAAGACAGTTATATCGAGCCGTACCGGCACCCTTCTTTGTCTCACGACATGGTGACCGATGGCGCGAGTACGGCAGTGCTGTCCAGGGAGCGCCGACCGGACGACCCGTCAGGAGATCCCGGACCTCCGCGTGTGATGCCGGCCATCGCTTTCCGCCACGCCCTGGATGAGACCCGGTCGTGGTCCTTGGATCGCACAGTCCTGCTGATCGATTCGCGGGGGGTTTCGGCGGAGGCCGGTACCTGGGCGGTGGCACCCGTGTTCATCACAGCGCGCGAAGGCACGTTGTCAGGTTCCTGGGACATCAACGAGCTGCGCGAGTACACCCAGGCGGACCGGCTTGTGGACCGAGAAATGGCGCGGCTGCTCACGTGGCGCCATCGCTACGGCCACGAGACGGTATGGGAAGGTGTTCATCGGCTGACCGAACGCTCTACGGCATTGTGGCAGGACAGGCAGCTGACTCTGAATTACCCCGCCCCCGCCTACCACACCCACCCCCGTCGGTTGCGGCCTGGCGCGAACGTCCTTGAGGCATTTGGAAAAGTCCTGGACTCGGCTGTGGCCAGGCGCGCCGTGGTTCCTGAGAACTGCGCCATAGAGCTTTCGGGCGGCATGGACAGTTCTAATGTCGCTGCGTCACTTTCCCATGTTTATCCAGGTAAGTTGGTGGCGGCGACCTTGCTGCTGGGCGGGCGATTCGAGATCATTCATCCTCATCGTTGCGCGATCATGATCGACGCCTTCTCATTCCCCCACAGCCTCACTGTGCCGGTCGCCGACCACCTGCCGTTCGGTCCCGGTGGGGTGAGGGCGGAGGGTGGGCCCGTCAGTCCTTATGACGATCCTTGGATCGAAGCCAAGGCGGCCTTGACGACCGACCTGAAGGCCAGGGGAGTGACCGTCTCTTTCGGTGGGAACGGTGGAGACGAGTTGGGGTCCTTGCGTGAATTTGAGCAGACGACCCACGGCACAGCCAGCCCGTTGCCGCAATGGATCGGCCCGCGAGTGAGAGCTGTCGCTCATGAGTGTGAGGAAGGCATCGCGCCGGCGACTGTTGTGCACGAAGCCACTTTGCGAGGGTTCGCCAGCCGCAATGCCCACCTGCTGCGGAACGGGCTGTGGCCCGTCTCTCCTCTCGCAGACCCCGAGCTGATTCAGTTTTGCGAGTGGCTGCCTCGGCCCTGGCGTGAGCACAAGACCGTGCACCGGCTGCGACTTGCGGGCCTGGGGCTGTCACTGGACGTCGTCAGTCCGTTGAACAACGAAAATCCAGCCGAAGTCCTCGATCTGGCTATTCACAAGAACGTCATTCCGTATCTCAAAGAGAGGCTACGAATCGGTAGCATTCTCGCCGACTCAAGATACATCGCCCCTGACGCTCTCGCAAAAGCCATCGATCACGCCGAGACGCTCTGGCTCAGGTCGCGGCAGATGAACCGCGCCCTGTTCAAAATCGCGGCGCTCGAACACGGGTTGCACGCCAGCTCGGGATGAGGTCTCCGGATCTCAGCCAGTCAACGAGAATTCCCATCCCGGAGGTACTACACATGACCGAAACCCTCGTGGTCGACCAAAAAGATATCTTTGAACTGATCTCAAGGGTCGGCAAGGACGCAGTGATGGACCATGCCATCGATGCCCTCTTCAAAGCCTTCGCCGCCTGGCACGGGACCCAGTCACAGCTGACGCCTCGGGCCGGCTTCATGACGGGCAAGGACAACACCGGCGTGCTTGAGTGGATGCCGTTCCAGGATGCTCGTACCTCTGTCACGATCAAGACCGTTTCCTATGCGCCGCACAACCCTCAAGCGTTCGGCTACCCAACGATCCTGGGCACGATTACCCGCTACGACGATGAAACGGGACGCCTGGTGGCGCTCTCCGACGGGGTACTTCCCACGGCCATTCGAACGGGCGCCGCCTCGGCTGTCGCCACCAGGTTGCTTGCCTCCCGACACAGCTCAGTAGTCGGCCTCGTCGGAAACGGTGCCCAGTCTGTTGCGCAGATACACGCCATGACGAGAGTTATTCCGGTCGAGAAGGTTCTGCTTTTCGATGTGGATCCCAAGACCAGTCAAACGTTTTCAGAACGCTGTCCATTCTTGCAGGCAGCGGTGGAGGTCGTCTCGATCGACCAGCTGGAGGCAGAGGCCGACGTTATTTGCACTGCAACATCCGTCGAAGTCGGGCAAGGCCCAGTTCTACCGGGAAAACAGTTGCGGGACCATGTCCACGTAAATTCCATCGGCTCGGACCTGCCAGGGAAGACCGAGCTCCCCCTGTCCCTTATGCGCAGTTCTGCCGTCTTTCCGGACAACCTCGTTCAAGCGCTTCGCGAAGGAGAGTGCCAGCGACTACGGCAGGAAGACGTTGCCCTGGACATCATGGCACTGTGTGCCGATCCGAGTCAGGCATTCCCGTACAAGGAGTCCAGGACCGTTTTCGACTCCACCGGCTTCGCCCTTGAGGATCACGTCATCATGGATGTGATCCTTGAACTGGCAGGCCGTTACGGAGTCGGCACGCGCGTGGCGTTGGAGCATTTCCCTGCCGACGCGAAAAACCCGTACTCCAGCTCGCTTCTTCATTGACGAAGTCCAGCGGTAAGGAGATCAAATCCAATGAAGCAAGGCTCACCCTTCGAGCTGGCTGGAAGCCGGACGCCTGACGCCGAGATGCTGTCCGGGCATGAGCGTCACCAGGTGTTGGTGGAGTGGAACCGCACCGATCATTTCGAGCCGGCCACCTTGCCCGATATGTTCGAGGCGCAGGTAGAGGTTACCCCCGACAACATTGCCGTCGAGTACGAGGGCCACACCCTCACCTACGCTGAACTCAACGCTCGCGCCAATCAACTGGCCTGGTATCTGATCAGCAGGGGCATCGGCCCCGAGGACATTGTCGCCCTGGCCATCCCCCGCTCGGCCGACCTCGTCGTCGCCGCCCTCGGCACCCTGAAGGCCGGCGCCACCTACCTCCCGCTGAACCCCGAATACCCCACCGAACGCCTTGCGTTCATGCTGCGGGACGCATCCCCCCGCATGCTCCTGACCACCGAGAGCAGCACCCTCGACGACTCGGCCGATGCCCGTCTGTTCGTCACCAGCCCTGTCGTCACCCAACAGCCCACCACCAACCCGGAGAACAGACACCGCGTCCGACCTCTCCACCACCAAAATCCCGCCTACCTCATCTACACCTCCGGGTCCACCGGCACCCCAAAAGCCGTACTCGTCCCCCATTCGGGACTCAAAAGCCTCATTCAGACGCATGTAGAAAAATTCGACGTCAAACCCGAATCACGAATCCTGCAATTCGCTGCGCCCAGCTTCGATGTCTGGGTGTCCGATGTCTGCACGGCCCTCTTGGCGGGCGCTCGTCTCGTGATCCCGTCACAGGGACTGCTGCTGGGGGGAGAACTCGCCGAGGCGCTGAAGCAGCGCCGTATCACACACGCCGAGCTTCCTCCGGCTGCCTTGGCGACGATTCCGATCATGGAGCTGCCCGATCTGACTGCCTTGATCGTCGGCGGCGAGGCCTGCTCAAATGATCTCGTCGATGTGTGGGCTCAGGACCGACGTATGTACAACTCCTACGGGCCCACCGAAGCCACTGTCACCACGACGGTGAGTGCTCCGTTGGGACTGGGTGAGGTACCTCCCATCGGCACACCGGTGGCGGACACGCGGGTATTCGTGTTGAACGCGGACTTGCGTCCTGTGCCTCCGGGTGTTGTCGGAGAGCTGTATGTCGCGGGGGTCGGGCTTGCCCGCGGCTACCTCAACCGTCCGGGACTCACCGCGGAACGGTTCGTGGCCTGCCCGTTCGGCACCGGCGAGCGCATGTACCGCACCGGCGACCTCGTCCGCTGGCGCCCCGACGGACAACTCGAATACCTGGAACGCGCCGACCACCAGCTGAAGATCCGCGGCTTCCGCGTCGAACCCGGCGAGATCGAGGCCGTACTGACCGACCACCCCGACGTGACCCGCGCCGTCGTCCAGGCCCGCGAGGACACGCCCGGCGACAAACGCCTCGTCGCCTACCTCGTCGCGCAGACCCACCTCAACCCGCACGACCTGCGCGACCACACCACAAGCCGACTGCCCCACTTCATGGTCCCAGCCGCCTTCGTCCAGATCGACACACTCCCGCTCACCCCCAACGGCAAACTCGACCGCAAAGCCCTCCCCGCCCCCGACTACACCACCACAGCCCGCCCCCCACGCACCCCCCCCACCCCCCACGAAGAAATCATCTGCACCCACTTCGCAGACATCCTCGGCCTGGAAACCATCGGCATCGACGACAACTTCTTCGAACTCGGCGGACACTCCCTCCTCGCCACCCGCCTCCTCAACCGACTCCACACCGCCCTCGGCATCGAGCTCCCCATCCGAACCTTCTTCGAAGCACCCACCCCAGCCGCCCTCACCACCCACGCGACCAAGGCACACCACTCACAGCGCCCCGCCCTCCAGCCCGCCGAGCGGCCAGCGCGTCTCCCGCTGTCCCCCGCGCAGAAACGCCTGTGGTTCCTCAACCAACTCGACGGCCCCAACGCCACGTACAACATCGCCGAGGCGGCCCGCCTGTCGGGCATGCTGAACGTGGATGCCTTGGGTGCCGCGTTGGCCGACGTAGTGAGCCGACATGAGAGCCTGCGGACCGTCTTCCCCAAGGTCGACGGCGAGCCCATCCAGGACATCCGCCCCGCTGACCAGGCCACGACCGAACTGGGCATTGTTGATTCCACCCCCGCTCAGCTGCGCGAACAGCTGGATCAACTCGTCGCCGAGCCGTTCGACTTGACCAAGGACCTCCCCCTGCGGGCCTGGCTGGTCGTATCGGAGCCCGGAGAGCATGTGCTGCTCTTGGTCGTGCATCACATCGCTTCGGACGGGTGGTCATCGACGCCGCTACTGCGGGATCTGTCCGTCGCGTATGAGGCGCGGTTGCGGGGTGGGGCACCGACGTGGGAACCGCTGCCGGTGCAGTACGCCGATTACACCTTGTGGCAACGGGCGATCCTGGGTGCCGAGGACGACCCCGAGAGCCTTCTTCGCCGTCAACTCACCTTCTGGACCAAAGCCCTGGAAGGCGCGCCCGAGGTCTTGAGCCTGCCCACCGACCGCCCCCGCCCGGCCATTGCCTCACACCGCGGCAGCTATGTTCCCTTCCGCTGCGGCCCCCGACTCCACCAGCGGCTCGACGAATTGGCCCGGGCCAACCACAGCACGCTTTTCATGGTGCTGCAGGCGGCCTTCGCCGCCCTGCTGACCCGCCATGGCGCCGGCACCGACATCCCCATCGGCACCCCCGCCGCCGGCCGTGCCGACAAGGCCCTCGACAACCTGGTCGGCTTTTTCGTCAACACCCTTGTCCTGCGCACCGACACCGCGGGCGGTCCCACCTTCCGTGAACTGCTGCACCGCATCCGCGAAACCAACCTCACCGTCTACCACCACCAAGACCTCCCCTTCGATCACCTCGTCGAAGCCATCAACCCGACCCGTAGCCTCGCCCACCAGCCTCTTTTCCAAGTCATGCTGGCCTTCCAGAACAACGACATCGCGGAATGGGAGCTGACAGACGTCACAGCTTCTGCTCTTCAGGTGGAGAGCGACGTCGCGAAGTTTGATCTAACTCTGTCAGTGGGTGAGTCTTTCCCCGAAGAAGGGCGCCTCCCGGGGCTTGAGGGGACGCTGCACTACGCCTCGGATATTTTTGACCGTGTGACGGCCGAGGCACTCGCGGCGCGTCTCGTTCTGATCCTGGAGGCGGCGGCCGCAGATCCCGACCAGCGCATCACCGACATCGACATCCTCTCGGAGCGTGAGCGTCACCAGGTGTTGGCGGAGTGGAACCACACCGAACGCTCCGAGCGGCCTCCCCTGCCGGACGTGTTCGAGGCGCAGGCAGCGGCCACCCCCGATAACATTGCCGTCGAGCACGAGGACCACTCCCTCACGTACGCCGAACTCAACACTCAGGCCAACCAGTTGGCCTGGTATCTGATCAGCAGGGGCATCGGCCCCGAGGACATCGTCGCCCTGGCCATCCCCCGCTCGGCCGACCTCGTCGTCGCCGCCCTCGGCACCCTGAAGGCCGGCGCCGCCTACCTCCCACTCGACCCCGAACACCCCGCCGAACGCATCAGGCTGATCCTCGAGCGCGCGTCGCCAGCTTGTGTCCTGCAGGGAAATACGTTATCGCCGCTCCTATCATCGGGCAGCGACCATACTCTTCCGTGGGCGCGTGTCGAACAGCTCGCGGCAGGATACTCGCAGAGGAACCCACGCGATGTCGACCGCACACGCCCCCTCACGCCGGTGGATTCAGCATACGTAATTTACACGTCGGGCTCGACGGGTGAACCCAAGGCAATCACCATGCCACATCGAGGGCTGGCGAACATGCTGCGCGAGCATGCGGCGGCTTTTCCAGCCACATCTCCTGAATGGCGTTGTTCCCAGTATATGGCGATAGGGTTCGACTCGGCGGTCCAGGAGATTTTCGGAACGCTTACCGCCGGGAAGACGCTCGTCATTCCCAGTAATGACCTGAGAATCGACATGGACAGGCTGTCCGCTTGGCTGATCGACCGGAAGGTCAACGAGTTCCATGCCCCGAACCTGGTGATCGAGGCTCTCACAGCGGCCTTCGGGCGCAGGGGCACGCGTGAGGACGAGCTGCGTCTCCTGGTTCAGGCTGGAGAGGCGCTCATCCTCGGCCCCAGCGTACGTCGGTTCTTCGAGGAACGCCCCGACGCACGGCTCGCCAACGTCTATGGTCCGGCGGAGACCCACGCGGTGACCATGCACGTCATCGACGAGGAGGACCCGAGGTGCTGGCCCCCCGCCGCCGCTCTGGGCAGACCGATGGGCAATACCCGGCTGTACGTCCTTGACGAGCGACTCGAGCCGATGCCTCCGGGTGTTGTCGGAGAGCTGTATGTCGCGGGGGTCGGGCTTGCCCGCGGCTACCTCAACCGTCCGGGACTCACCGCGGAACGGTTCGTGGCCTGCCCGTTCGGCACCGGCGAGCGCATGTACCGCACCGGCGACCTCGTCCGCTGGCGCCCCGACGGACAACTCGAATACCTGGAACGCGCCGACCACCAGCTGAAGATCCGCGGCTTCCGCGTCGAACCCGGCGAGATCGAGGCCGTACTGACCGACCACCCCGACGTGACCCGCGCCGTCGTCCAGGCCCGCGAGGACACGCCCGGCGACAAACGCCTCGTCGCCTACCTCGTCGCGCAGACCCACCTCAACCCGCACGACCTGCGCGACCACACCACAAGCCGACTGCCCCACTTCATGGTCCCAGCCGCCTTCGTCCAGATCGACACACTCCCGCTCACCCCCAACGGCAAACTCGACCGCAAAGCCCTCCCCGCCCCCGACTACACCACCACAGCCCGCCCCCGACGCACCCCCCGCACCCCCCACGAAGAAATCATCTGCACCCACATCGCAGACATCCTCGGCCTGGAAACCATCGGCATCGACGACAACTTCTTCGAACTCGGCGGACACTCCCTCCTCGCCACCCGCCTCCTCAACCGACTCCACACCGCCCTCGGCATCGAGCTCCCCATCCGAACCTTCTTCGAAGCACCCACCCCAGCCGCCCTCACCACCCACGCCAACGACCGAGCGAGAAAATCCGCTGCCCTCGACCCGGTTCTGCCTCTCCGCCCCGAGGGCGACAAGCCAGCGGTCTTTCTCATCCATCCCGGGAGTGGCCTGAGCTGGTCATACCTGGGCCTGCTCAGACATATCGGCCGAGGGCGTCCGGTATATGCCATCCAGGCGCCCTATCTGACGGCATACGACAGGACGTACGACAGCCTCCGAGAACTGGCCCACGAGTACGCCGGACTAATCCAAGGGATCCAATTCCGTGGCCCATACCACGTGATGGGCTGGTCCTTCGGTGGTCTCACGGCGCACCAGGTGGCCCTGTGCCTACAGCAGCAGGGGCATGAGGTCGGTCTCGTCGCCGTTTTCGACGGGTATCCGGTGCCTCCGGAGGAAACAGTGTCGGCTCTGGCCGATCACGCCCTGCTTAAGGCCGCACTGTCGGGTCTCTGCGGCAGGGACCTGAGTGACCACGACGTGCCAGCGAACACCTCGGCGGTCCTCGATCTCGTTCGGTCATCCAGTCCGGCGTTCCTCGATCTCGCAGACGATGAGATCTCCAGTCTCGTAGCCACTGCCGAGGAGAATATCCGGCTCATGACGGAACATCGTCCCGGAGTCCTCCGCGGTGACATGACGCTGTTTCGCGCCGCCCGCGACG
Organism: Streptomyces sp. NPDC058284; assembly: GCF_042881135.1. NCBI lineage: Bacteria > Bacillati > Actinomycetota > Actinomycetes > Kitasatosporales > Streptomycetaceae > Streptomyces > Streptomyces sp. NPDC058284. Next base: position 3,439 of record NZ_JBHVYE010000054.1, on the reverse strand, counting down.
GAATTGACTTGGCCACCGGTCGGAGTATGTGGCTGCCTCGGTTGAGCGGCCGACTGTCCGTCGTGAATGTCGACTGCTCCCACTACCAGATGATGGGCCAGGAGCCGCTTTCGGCTATTGGCCCGGCGCTGGACACGCAGTTGCGGTATTCCGATCGCCCGTACGAACAAGGAGGATCATGAGTACCCATCCCTTCGAGGACCGGGACGACACTTACCATGTACTCGTAAACGCGGAGAACCAGCACTCTCTGTGGCCGACGAGGATCACCGTCCCTGCCGGATGGGAAGTCGCCCTGAGGGACCAATCCCGCGATAGGTGCTTGGATTTCATCGAGAAGAACTGGACGAACATGCGTCCGACGACTCTCTCGACATCGAGTCACTGAGTCTTTCCACGTAAGCGCCGGTCGCTCTCTGTGAATGCGATGTTTCTGCTACGGCCCGTGCGGTCCCCAAGCCCGGGGCGGCGTAATGCCCCTGGTAGGAACGATCTTGCGACGGATTGTTCTCACCGAGGGGCCTCACGTGTCGAGCAGAGTCACATGCACCACGGTGCTCGATGTGAAGCGGTCCACCGCCGAGCACCTGGCCCGGCTGCTGCGCACCGGATGCGCACCCTCGCGCCGGAGCGCGGTGACCAGCTTGCCGAACTGATGCGGGCTCAACCCGCTGAACGGGGTTATCCAGGAAGGCTGCGACGCTGTGATCACACTAGGCACGACAAGATCATCCCACCGCTGACCAGCAGTTACGGGACAGGTCCTCGTGCACGGTAGGCGGTGAGGCGTCGGGCTCCTGATCGTCGATCATGGTCGTGTGGTGGGGAACGCTTCTCGCGCAGCGATCATCAGCGACCGGAGGATCACGGGCCTGTCGGCTGATGTGATCGCTGAGCTCGTCGCAGAGCTGGGCCCGTTGTGGCATGAACCCACGCGTCGCCCACCGTCGTCGCCCTCAATGGAGCAGGCTCGGACCCTGATTCGAGAACATCCGCTGATTGGGCGGGCTCGTCGAGCAGCATATGAGCAGCACACCGGGCGGTTTCGCCGCTCCACAGGACGCCGCAGCGATCGTGGATAAAATCCTGCGCCGCCACATCAAGGCCGAAGCCTCCCGTCGGTGAGACGGCCCAGAAGTTCGTCAAAGCCGTGAAGACGTTCGAGACAGAGGTGGAAGAGCACGGGTGCGCGCGTTCTGCATCGGACGGACGAGATGAGTGCTGGGCCAGGTCTGCAAGCAGGGCCCCTGACGAGACCGGCATATTCCGGAGTACCTTGGCTACGGTCCGTGATTGGCGGCTCGCTGCCGGCGCACCCCAGCATCAGGGAACGGAGCCCCATGCGCAGCTATTTCGCCGACGACCTACTCCTCCTGCTCCCCCTGACCAATGGCGAGGGGTTGCAGCTCCACGGCGAGGTACTCGGCACACACCGTGGGCCACTGGCCCTCTCCCTGGCCGACGAGGCCACTCACTCTCCCGCGGCAATCGGGCTCGATCTGACCCACGTGTCGTATGTGGCTGACAGCGTGGTGTGGGTTCTGCTCGCAGTCGCTCGCAGACTAGGACCCGGACAACACCTGGACGTACGTGCGGGACCCGAACTGAACCTGCGCGAGAGGTTTTCCCGAGTGGGCGAGAACCTGACCAGCCAACTGCGGCTGACCGACGCCTAGAGCGTCGCACCAGCGTGTTACAGCCCCGATGAGCGGGGCTCCGGCTCCAGCCGTCCCATCAGGTGGAAGACCTCCCTGGCGGCATAGCGCTTGAGGCAGCGGATGATCTCGCGTCGGGTCTTGCCCTCCGCGACGCGCCGCTCATAGTAGGTCCGGGTACGCGTATCGAACCGGAGCCGTGACAGCACGATCCGATGCAGGGCGGCATTGGCTCTTCGATCGCCACCCCGGTTGAGCCGATAGCGGCGCTGGCCGCCGGAGGAGTACTCGACGGGGCTGACCCCGCACAGGGCCGCGAACGATGCTTCACTGCGCAGGCGTTCAGGATTGTCCCCCATCGTGATCAGCAAGGTGGCGGCACTGTCCGGGCCGATACCCACCCGGACAAGCAACTGCGGGAAGTGGCGTTCCACCAGTTCGGCCAGCCGTCGCTCTAGGTCCCGGATCTGGCGTGTTACTGCTGGATTCCTCAAACGGTGTACGTATATCGGCGCCGTAGTTGGCGGGTTGGTGGTGCGGGTCGGCCCCAGACCCAGGGGCTGGCACGGGAATTGAGCTGGCTGGTTGCGAGGGCGGTGGCGTATGCAATGTCGTCGGGGTTGGCGAACGACCGGCCGGCGAGGGCGGCCTTGCGGAAGATGCGCCACCAGCCTTCTTGCAGGTTGAGCCAGCAAGCGCCGACGGGGATGAAGACGTGGTGGATGCGGGGATGGTCTTCAAGCCAGGTCCGGGTGGACACACTGTTATGACTGGACAGGTTGTCGGTGACGATCCAGATTTCGCCGGTCGGGTTGGTGTCCTCGAGCAGTTGCAGGAACTGCTGGTAGAAGACGCTGTTGCGGGAGGACGCGGTCATCGTGACGGCCTGGCCGTCGGCTGGCCGCAGACCGCCGTAGACCCAGGTCTTCTCCGGTCCGCGGCAGTCGAGTTCCGCTTTGATCCGGTGACCGTCCGGTGACCAGCCCGGCGCGGGCGGGAAGGCCCGTGGGATCACCGGCCCCAGCTCGTCAGCGCAGATCACCGTCGCGTCGTCGGGCGGGTGGGTGTAGAGGCCGATGACCCGTGTCCTTTTGGGACGAAGTCCGGGTCCTTCGAACGTGTCCAGGACCGGGTTTGGCGCCAGCGCACCCCCTCGGCGAGCAGGATACGGCGGACCTGCGAGCGGCCCACCTCGATCCCTTCGGCCCGCGCTGCCGCAGCCAGAGAATCCAGTGTCCACTCGGATGGTCCGGTCTCATCGAAGGCCCACAGCTCCCCGACGGGCTCCCACCGCAGCCGCCCCGGCGGCACGCCTTTGACCAGGGAGATAATTCTCGACCGCTCCTCCTCGGTGATCCGCCGCTTGCGGCCCTGCCCGCCCAGATCGTCAGTCCCTGCAGGCCTGAGCGGTTGAAGCGGTGCAGCCAGCAACGGACCGTCTTCTGGCTGCAGTCCAGCTCCGCGGCGATGGCAGGCACCCGCAGCCCCGACCAGCTCAGCTCGATCATCCGGGCCCGCATGACTGCATCACGCGGAGCCTTCCGTGCCCGCGACAACCGGCGAACGACGGTCCGCTCATCCTCGTCACGCCCCGGTCGCGCCCGTAAAACCATCGTCCAGCACCCGCCCCCGAGTACCACCAACGTCCCCGCCACCCGGACATATACCCAGCGAAAGAGGAATCCAGCAGTTACCGGTAGTTCGTTAAATCCGGCGGTAGAGGTCAATGCCGTGTCCGGTGGTGACCGCGTCGATCAGGACCTGGAGCTCGGAGGGCGGGTCCT
>NZ_JBHVYE010000053.1:0-25617 GCF_042881135.1 Streptomyces sp. NPDC058284 | reverse complement strand
GAGCCTGTCTTTGAACCCCCGTCTGCGCCCCGGCGCCCGGCACGCGCCCTCGGCGCACGGAGCCCCAGGACAGGTGGCTCCGCCACATGACCTGGAACTCCGCACACCGATCGCACGCACCGACCGCCGCTGCGCCCGCGCTTCGCGCGGACGACGGGGGTTCAAAGACAGGCTCTCACCTCCGCGGAAGGGCCGGGAGCGCAGACGGTGGTCGAGCCTATGTCCTCACGCTCTGGACGCGACGTGCAGCGACGACCGCTGAGCTGGTCGGTGTGGTCAGTACTTCGGTGGACTCCAGGTCCGGGTGGGTGAGGTAGAACAGGCGGAGTTCGTCGACTTCTCCCTCGAAACGTGGTGGCCAGTGGGTCGAGGGGGTGAAGTCGTCGAGGATGAGCATGCCGCCGGGAGCGAGCAGTTCGACGACGCGTCGGGGGTCGTCGCGCTTGCCTCCGCCGTCGCAGAAGAAGACATCGAAGGGGGCGTGCTGCTCGAGCAGACGCCAGTCCCCGGTGAGGACGCTGACGCGCTTGTCGTCCGCGAAGACGTCCGCCGCCCGCCGGGCCAACTCCTCGTCCCGCTCCACGGTGACCAGGCGCGCGTCGGCACCGAGGCCACTGTGCAGCCAGGCCGTGCCCACCCCCGAGCCGGTGCCGCTCTCCGCGATGGTCCCGTGGGGTTTCGCCGCGGCGGCCAGCCTGAGCAGCCTGCCCACCTCAGGGAGGCAGCTCTTCTCGAAACCCGCCTCGCGGGCCACGCGTTCCGCCGCTGCCACGCGGGACGGAAGCGTACGTTCTGCCATGGTCGTTCCTCCCCCTCGCCGTGCACATGACGCTATACGTCGGGGGGAGCCGTCCGCAGAGGGTTCCACGAGGTCACAGCGCCGGGCTCAGACTTCGGGTGCCAGGTCCGGACGCAGCCGGTGCCACACCGGGTGGCGCAGGAGACCGGCCCGGGTGATGGCGGTGTAGCGGACCTCTGCGACCAGCCGCGGCAGGACCCAGCGGGCGCCGGGTACAGCGGGGGCGGGGGCGAAGGGGCACTCGTCCATGGCGGCGATGCTCAAGAGGTGGGCGAGTTCGGTACGTTCCCGTTCGTTCCAGCCCGTGCCCACGCTGCCCCGGTAGGACAGCGCCCCGTCCTGGTACTGACCGACCAGGACCGCGCCGGGCAGCCCGGTCAGGCGGCCGTTGCCGGGCAGCCAGCCGCCGACGACCACGTCGACGGTGCGGACGTTGCGGATCTTGACCCAGTTCGGCGATCTTCTGCCGGGTTCGTACGCCGAGTCGAGCCGTTTCAGGACAATGCCTTCCAGACCGTGCTCGCGGGCCAGCTCCAGGGCCTGGCGGCCGTGCCCGGCCACCGCGCGCGGCACCGACCAGCGTGGCCTTGCCTCGACCAGGCGCTCCAGGGCGTCGCGACGCCGCGTGTAGGGCTGCCCGGTCAGGTCATCTCCGGCCAGGAACAACACGTCGAACAGGACCAGATGCACGGGTACGTCGGCGGCGAGACGGGCCGCCTTCGCCGGGGAGCCGGACAGCCCCATGCGCGGCTGGAGACGCTCGAAGTCCGGGCGCCCCGCCTCGTCGAGGACGACGATCTCCCCGTCGAGCACCGTCGGCACACCACCCAGTACGTCGGCCAGAGCGTGGAGTTCGGGGTACGCCGGTGTGATGTCCGCGCCGGAGCGGGAGCGGATGAGCACGGAGTGGTCGCCGGGCAGGTACACCAGCGCGCGCTGCCCGTCGTACTTGGTCTCCGCGCTCCACAGGCGTTCGCTGTGCGGTGGCGGCAGCGAACCGGGGGTGGCGAGCATCGGGGCGAGACGGGGCAGAGTGGCCATGACTGTCAGCCCTCGCCCCATCCGGGTGCGTTCATGCGCGACGCGGGCCCATCTCGCCCGGTCGGGCCAGCGTTCGGCCCGGGCGGTTCCGGTTTCCGGTCGCCGCCGAGCGGTTCCGGTTCCCGCCGTAGCCCGGTCGGCGCGAGGGGCGGCGGCGTCAGCTGACGGTCTGGTCCCCGTCAGGGACGTCCTCGACCGTGACCAGGCCACGCGGCACCCCGAGCCCCGTCGACACCGCCTGGGCCAGCCCGTCCAGGTCCTGGCCCACCGGAACCGGGACCTGCTCTCCCTCCCCGTAACTCTCGATCGCCCTCACGAAATAGCTGGGGTGCCAGGCGCCGACCGCCCCTCTGACCTCCACCGCGGTCACGGCGCGATGGCCGACGAGGCCCTTCACCGCACCCAGGATCTCGTCGGACCGCAGTTCGCCCGGCACCTGGAACAGGCTGGCGTGGCCCCCGACGAGCCCGCCGTCCCGCAGCCGCACGGTGACCGTGAGGCAACTGGTGACACTCGGATAGGTGATCACGCCTCCGGGCGCGACCTCCTTGACCTGCCCCTCCGTAACCGTCGCCTCGGCGGGGGCCGTGGCGGTCGCCGCCGCGTGCGCCCCCGGGCCCGAAGGCGCGTAGGCCTGAGCCACGGGGCTGAGCCCGAATTGCAGGGCCACGAACGCCGACGACAGGACCACGGCACCCACGGTGATGCCCTTCCGTCCTGTCGTCCGGGTGGCGCGACGCGCGGGGCGGTCTATCGGGTGGTGCACCTGCACGAGAGCTCTCCAGAGGTCGACTGCTTGAGTACTTTGATCACTTTGATCACTTTGATCGCCTTGACCAAAGTGATCACTGTACTGAGACGACAAGACGACGCTTGTCGGCAGCACGGTCCAAGCCGACCGGCACCAACGCGATGCACCACAAAGGTGCACCACAAATCCACTGGCCTGTCGACGGGTAGGCGCATACCTTCCCCTGATGGATGAACTCGACCTCCTGAAACGGTCCGACGGCCCCGTCACCCGTGCCGGGCTGCGTCGCGAGCTGGCCGCGCTGGGGTTGGCCGAAGGCGACACCGTGATGTTCCACACCGAGATGTCCGCACTCGGGTACGTATCCGGGGGCTCGCAGACCGTCATCGACGCGCTCTGCGACGCGGTGGGCGCGGCGGGCACGCTGATGGTCACGTGCGGGTGGAACGACGCGCCGCCCTACGACTTCGTCACCTGGCCCGAGAGCTGGCAGGCGGCTCTGCGCGCGGAGCATCCCGCGTACGACCCGCGGCTCAGCGAGGCGGACCACAGCTACGGGCGGCTGCCCGAGGCCCTGCGCAACCGGCCCGGCGCGGTGCGCAGCCGCCATCCCGACGCGAGCTTCGCCGCCCTCGGTCCTGCCGCGCACGCCCTGATGGACGACCACCCGTGGGACGACCCGCACGGCCCCGACAGCCCGCTCGCCCGCCTCACCGCCATGGGCGGCCGCGTGCTGCTGCTGGGCGCGCCGTTGGACTCACTGACCCTTCTGCACCACGCGGAAGCGCTCGCCGAGGCGCCGGGGAAGCGGTACGTCGACTACGAGCAGCCCATCACCGTGGACGGCGAGCGGGTCTGGCGGCGCTTTCACGACATCGATTCCGAGAACGGGGCCTTCGACTACACCCCGGTGGTGCCGGCCGGACCGTGACACCGGAGGTGGAGGCGCGGATCGCCTCCCTCATAAAGAAGGCGGTGGGTTGAGGCGGTTCACCTGCCGGACGGGTTCTGGACCGTCCATGCCTGGTTCGGTGCGACGGGGGGAGCCTGGGGGAAAACCCCCAGGGCAGAGGGAGGAAAGCTGCGTTCCGGGCGAGCCCCCTGCCGACCTAGCGTGATGGGCAGGAATGACGTCCGGCGCACGGCAGGGAGTTGTACGGCCGCGGTGCCGGCGGTGGGGGCGGGCGTCTGCCGGCCCACAGGGACACGTGACAGGACACTGACGGCATGCACGTGCAGAAGAGCGCCGAGCCTGAGACCGAACGTCGGAAGAGCGCCCGTCCGGAGAGCACCCGTCCGGAGAACGCCCTGCCGGTCGGTCGGCGACCGCGACTCGTCGCGGAAGTGGCCCGCGCCCCGTTCACCCGGCGGACGTGGGCCGAGGCGGCGTACTGCCTGATCGGCTTCCCACTCGGCCTCGCGGGCGGGCTGATCCTCGCGGTGGTGTTGGCCCTCGGGGCCGGATTCACCGTCTCGCTGGTGCTCGCGGTGGTGGGGGCGCTGCTGCTCATCCTCGGACTCCGGCTCGCCCGCGCGCTGGGCGCCGTCAACCGCGGACTGGCCGCGACGCTCCTCGGTGAGCGCACCGCCGTACCGCCGCCCGTTCTGCCGGGCGAGGGCTTCGTGGGCCGTCTCGACGCGCGACTGCGGGACGGGACGGACTGGCGCTCGGCGGGGTACGTCCTCCTGAAGCTGCCCGTGGGCGCACTGGGTGCGTACGCCGTGCTGTGGTGGGTCACCGGGCTCGTGAACCTCACGGCGCCACTGCGGTGGGGCGTCCTCGGCCAGCAGCCCACGGTCGGATCCGGCGACCCGGAAGGCATGCCGGTACTCACTCCGATCCCCTTCGGCGGGCTGACCGCGGACACTTTCGCCGGGACGTGGCTCGCCGTCCTGATCGGCGTCGGCACCCTCCTGTGCGCCCCCTGGGTCACCCGCCTCGTCGTCGAGGGCGATCGCAGGCTCATCCGGGCGCTGCTCGGCCCCGGCCCGCTGACCGTCCGCGTACGGGACCTGGAGGAGACCCGCGCGCTGGCCGTCGACGACTCGGTGGCGCTGCTGCGGCGGGTCGAGCGTGATCTGCACGACGGCGCGCAGGTCCGTCTGGTCGCCGTGGCCATGGGTCTGGACATGATCAGGGAGCGGCTCGACGACGGGCGGCCGCTGGACGCGGACCGTCTGCGGCAACTCGTCGACGGCGCGCACCGCAACGCCACCGAGGCACTCACCGAACTCCGCGATCTGGCCCGCGGCATTCACCCGCCCGCGCTCGACGAGGGCCTGCCCGACGCCCTCGCCACGCTCGCGGCCCGCAGCACGGTGCCCGTCGAGTTGACGGCGGACGTGCCCCGGCGCCCCACCCCGGCGATCGAGACCATCGCGTACTTCTGCGCGGCCGAGCTCCTGACGAACGTCATCAAACACAGCGGGGCGCGGCGAGCCGCGATCGGCGTCACCCAATGGGACGGACTGCTGCTCCTCCAGGTCACCGACGACGGACGGGGCGGCGCCACGCCCGGGGGCGGCAGCGGCCTGACCGGGCTCACCCAGCGCGTCCGCACGGTCGACGGACGCATCGACATCCGCAGCCCCGCGGGCGGACCGACGACCGTCACCGTCGAGCTGCCGTTGCACGCGTGAGAGCATGCGGCCATGCGCGTCGTGATCGCCGAGGATGCCGCCGTACTGCGGGAGTTGCTGGCCCAGATGCTCATCGAGCGCGGCCATGAGATCTGTGCCGCCGTGGGGGACGCGGACGCCCTGCGCGAGGCGGTCGCCGCGCATCGCCCCGACGTCACGGTGGTCGACATCCGGATGCCGCCTTCCCACTCGGATGAGGGGCTGCGCGCCGCCATCGACATCCGTGGCGCACATCCCGGCACCGGCGTGCTGCTCTTCTCGCAGTACGTCGAGACCAAGTACGCCACGCGTCTGCTCGCGGCGGGCTCCGCGGGCGTCGGCTATCTGCTCAAGGACCGGGTGGCGAACGTCGCGGAATTCACCGACGCGCTGGAGCGGGTGGCGGCGGGCGGCACCGCGCTCGACCCGGAGGTGGTCACGCAGCTCGCCGGGGCCGGCCACCGTGCGGCGGAGCTGGCCCCGCTCACCGCTCGGGAGCGCGAGGTGCTCTCGCTCATGGCGGAGGGCCGCTCCAACGCGGCCATCGCCCAGGCGCTCTTCGTCTCGCCCGGAACGGTGGAGAAGCATGTGGCGGCGGTATTCGACAAACTCGGCCTGCCCGTGTCTCACGACCACAACCGTCGCGTGCTCGCGGTCATTCACTACCTACGCTCGTGAGGCGAGCCAATGAGTGAGCAGGGCGGGGCGCCGGTGACGGGGCGTGGGCCGGGCCCGAGGGGGTGCCGACGGTGCGCTCATGACAGGCCGCTTCGAGGGCCAATTCCGGCCGTTCTCAAGGGCGTTGGGGCGTCAGGCGGCAGGGTGTTCGCGGCGGCACACGCCTCCCGGGGCCCAGCGCGCGCCCGCCCGACGACCATCACCGGCCGCCTCACCGCACCAGGACCGTTACCCACCCCGACTCCCTCACCCAATCACCACATTTCACCCCCAAGCCCTACGGCTTCTTCACCCGTGCACTCTGGACTGTCGCCCTCTGTCCCCGTACCGGCAGGACACCGGCATATGCCAGAAGCACCACCGCATCGTGTGTTGCCAAATCCCTTACGGGCCACCTTTCGCTGTGCCAAAGTCGTTAACGGTCCACCACCCGTCAAGTTGGTCGCACCGCACCTCCACCGGAGCACCCCATGCCGCCCCACGTCTTCGCGGACCACGCAGCCGCCCAGCCGCCCGAACGCGGCCCGGTAGACGCGCTGATCTCGCAGACACGCCGACTCCGCGGCGAGGTCGACGCCGTGCGGCGCGAAGCCGTGGCCGACCACGGAGGTCCCGAGGGGCGGTGGCAGCGCGCCCTGTGCGACCTGGCGGTGCATCAGCTCAACGACCTCGACGACCACCTGGCACAGCTCCGCGACGGGCCGCCGGGAGCAGCCGGGGAACCGTCGGTCCCGGCCGCCCCGAAGTGCCCGGAGCCACATCGCGGATCGCTCCTGAGCCGGGTGGGCAGCGCCGAGTGGAACCTGCTCACCGACGAGGCCAGCTGGTCCGGCGAGCTCTACCAGATCCTCGGACGCGACCCGGCCGCTCCCCCGCTCTCCCTGGACGAGCTTCCCTCCCTGGTGCACTCCGAGGACCAGCCGCTACTGACCTCGATGGTCACGGACTGCCTCGTCGACGGCAAACCCATCGACGGCGAATTCCGCGTCGTGCGTTCCGACGGGCGGGTGCGCCAGGTGCACATGATGGGCGAGCCCGTGCTCGCCCCCGACGGCTCCACCGCCTCCATGTGGGCGGTCCTGCGGGACGTCAGCGAATTGCGCCGCAGCCAGCGCGTGGTGCGCGACAGCCATGACTCGATGCAACGCCGACGCGACGCCGCACAGGTCGAACACCGCCTCGCCGTCGAACTGCAGGAGGCGGTCCTCCCGCCGTGGCCCGGCTCACTGCGCCTGCCACACGGCGGCCCCGGCCGGCTCGACCTCGCCGCGCACTACCTCCCTTCCTCGACCAGCACGCTCGTCGGCGGCGACTGGTACGACGCGTTGGAACTGCCGGAAGGCCACGCTCTGCTGAGCGTCGGCGACCTCACCGGCCACGGCGTCGCCGTCACCTCCGGCATGGCGATGCTGCTCGGCGCGCTGCGCGGCATGGCGGTCGCGGGAGCCCCGCCAGGCCAACTCATGGGCTGGCTCAACCTGCTGTTGGACGCAACCGTTCAGCCCGCCCTCGGCAGCGCCGTCTGCTGTCGCTACGACCCCGCCACCCGCCTCCTCACCTGGGCGCAGGCAGGGCACCCCGCCCCTCTGCTGTTCCGCGAAGGGGCGGGGCGCATGCTGACGCCCCCGCACGGCGTGCTCCTCGGCGCCACCTCCGGGGCGACGTACGAGCAGGCCGAAGAGCGACTCCACCCCGGCGACCTGCTGTTGCTGCACACGGACGGCCTGGTGCCGCGGCGCGACAGGGAGACGGCGACGGGCCTGCTGCTGTCCCTCGCGTCCCGTTTCACCGGGGCTCGTACGGCACAGGACTGCGTGCGGACCATCGTCGAGGAGGTCGGCGAGTCCCCGCGTGAGGATGACGCCTGCCTGTTGGTCATGCGGGTCTGAGTCCTACGCCCTCGCCGTCCTCCCCGCCCCCCTCGGCAGCGCGAGCTTGATCTCCTCGCGCAGGTCCTGGATCTTCGGGTAACCGGCGTACTGCGCGGTCAGTCGATACATCGCCCGCAGCCGGTCCCAGGTGCGCTGCGAGGAGTTGGACCTCATCGACACCAGCGCCAACCGTGCGTAGCGGTCGGCCTGTTCGGGGTCGTCGGCGATGAAGCAGGCCGAGGCGAGCGAGATGTAGTCGAAGATCTGCGACCGGCCGCGGTTCTTGGCCCGCAGCTCGATCGCCGCCTTGGCGTGCCGCTGCGCGGCACCGGCCGCGGACGCGTCGTGGTCGGCGAGGGTGCGGTAGGCCAGGGCCTGCATGCCGTGCAGATCCGCCTCGTCGAACATCTGCATCCAGCTCGGCGGCGGCACATCCCCCTTGTCCGATACGAAGAGGTCCTCGGCGAGACCGAGGGTGCGGCGCATCGCCTGGCCACGGCCCATGGACGCGTGGGCCCATGCCTCGATGGTGTACAGCATCGCACGGGTGCGGGGCAGGGCCTCTTCGCCCGCGCCCGACTTGGCGAGCTTCATCAGATCCAGGGCGTCGTCGGGCTTGCCGAGGTGCACCATCTGGCGGGCGGCCCGGGACAGTGCCTCCCCTGCGCGCGGTCGGTCGCCGCCCTCGCGGGCCGCGTGCGCGGCGATGACGAAGTACTTCTGGGCCGTGGGTTCGAGGCCGACGTCGTGCGACATCCAGCCGGCGAGCACGGCGAGGTTGGCGGCGACGCCCCACAGGCGCCGCTGGAGATGATCGGGGTGCCGGTAGGCGAGCATGCCGCCCACTTCGTTGAGCTGGCCCACGACGGCCTTGCGCTGCAGGCCGCCTCCGCGAGCCGCGTCCCACGCGCGGAACACTTCGACCGAGCGCTCCAGTTCCTCGATCTCCTGGGACCCGATCGGGGCGGCCTCATAGCGGTCGAACCCGGCGGGGTCGACGTGCAGGGGATCCGCGATACGGGGGGCGTCGGCCGCGAGGGCCGGATCGGTGTGCAGCCAGTCGTGCATGGCGCTGCTGAGTGCGGAGCCTGCGGCAAGCGCAGCGCCCGCGCCCACCAAGCCGCGTCGGTTGAGCATGAGGTCCATTCCCGTGAATTCGGTGAGGACCGCGGCTGTCCGCTCGGGCGCCCACGGCACGCCGTCGGGGTGCTCCACACTCCCGTCGCCACGCCGCTTCCCTACGCGCCCGTGCCGTACCAGACCTAGATCCTCAGTGGTCACGACACGGCCGAGACGCTCGGTGAACAGAACGGCCAGCACCCGCGGGACCGGATCGCGCGGGATCTCTCCCACGTCGATCCAACGCCGCACCCGCGAGGTGTCCGTGGCCAGTTGCGGATGGCCCATGGCCGCCGCCTGCCGGTTCACCAGTCTCGCGAGCTCCCCCTTTGACCAGCCGGCCAGGCCGAACAGGTCCGAAAGGCGGGTGTTGGGTTGTCCGTTCACGTCAAGCCCCCAGGTTCTCGGCTGAGTTGACAGTAACCCTCTGTCAGTTGCTGAGCGACTATTCGCCAGGGTTCGCCAGGGTGCGCCACATGGTGTGCCAGGGGACAACGGGTGTCAGGTAGGAATGCGCCACCCCGACCCGGTCGCCGCAAGGCACTCCCCAGGGTGCACCCGACGCGATCGGGCCGGGAGGCGCACGCAATGCACAGGCACACGAAGGGATCTGTATCGCCCATGTACGCAGCATCGTCCTCCGTGTCCGCCCCGCCCCGGCCGCTGCGCCCGCGCCCCCCGGTCCACCGGAGCCGCGAGATGCCCCCCACGTCGGGAAGCGGCCCCTATCTCGAGCCGGTGCGTCCCGCCGGCGCACCGCTGGGCGCCGGCCACACGCCCCGCCTGCCGGGGACCGGCACGCAGCCGCTCAGCGGGAGACTCGACTTGTCCGGCCCCCAGGGGGCGCAACTGCGCACCGCGATCGCTTCCGTGCACCGCATCTGCCCCGAGTTCAACCCGGTGCAGGTGCTCCGCCGGAGCGGGCGTACCGTACTGCTCGTCGGAACGGCGGGGCGCAGCACCGCCGTCGCCAAGTGTCTGCTCGACCACTCACCGGCGTGGGCCGAGCGGATCAGGCACGAAATAGCGGCCTACCGCTCGTTCGTCCGGCACCGCCCGCCAGTCCGGGCGCCACGGCTCATCGCCGCCGACCCCGATGACTGCACGCTGGTGATCGAGCGGATGCCCGGACGAGTGGCGGCACTGCACCGGCACCCGATCGAGTCCCCGCCGCGCGCCGACATCCGGGCGGCGCTCGGCTCGGTCTGCCGACTCAACCAGTGGCGGCCACCGGCCGAGATGTTCGGTCGGCCGTTGGACTACGGGAAGCGGATCTCCCGCTTCCACGAGTTGGGTCTCCTGACGGACCGCGACATGGGTGACCTGCAGAAACTGTTGCACGGCATCGCCCACTCGGTCGGCCACCAGGGCAACGGCCACCACGCCATGTGGCAGTTCTGCCACGGCGACGCCCTTCTGTCGAACGTCCTGCTCTCCCCCACGGGCCCCGTCCTGGTCGACTGGGAGCACGCGGGCTGGTATCTGCCGGGGTACGACCTGGCGACACTGTGGACGGTCCTCGGTGACTCTCCGGTGGCCCGACGCGAGATCAGCCAACTGGCGCAGGTCGCGGGTCCCGCGGCGCGCGATGCGTTCCTGGTGAATCTGATGCTGGTCCTGACCCGTGAGATCCGGACGTACGAGTCGGCCGTGCAGCGTTCGATGCACGAATCGGCCCCGGTGGCCGCAGGCCCGGCCCACCCCGGCGCCACGCCGTCCGGTGAGGAACAGCGGTTGCTCCTGAGGCGGCTGCACGACGACTGCCAGTTGGCCCGTCGGGCCGTACGAGCGGCGGTCGGCACTCGCTGACGCGGGTGCGGGTCGGACGGGGCCGCAGGGCCGACGGGGGCAGAGGTCCGCGGTGCGCTTTGGACAGGGGCGCACTGCGGACTTTCGTATGCCACCGGCGACTACCTCGGGACTATGACGAGGACTACGACGAAGGCATGTGAGCACCGCCCGACGCGCCCTTGACGAGACCTCCCAGACCCCTGAGCACGCCGCCGATCAATGCCGCCACCGACTCCAGATGGTCCGGAGGGGGCGCGCCGCCGTCCACCGTGAGGACGAGGGCCGCGTCCGGGGGCACGGGGATGTGGAGTCGGGCGGGGCCGGGTGCCGTGCTCCGGTCCGCCTCGGACGGTGGGCGCAGGTGGACGACGACGCGGCAGCCCACGTCCCAGCGGGCGATGGTCTTGTCCAGCTCCACGCGCGCGTACCCGAGGTTCTCCGCGGCGATGGTCCCGAAGACGTTCGACGTCATCATGCACATCGACGGCCGGCCCACGACCTTCTCGCCGAACGGGCGGACCCGGTTGCCCAGGACGATGCGCTGTTCGTTCTCCTCGATGACGTGGAAGGCCCCGCCGAGGCGTCTCTTGAGGTCCACCATCACTTTGGCGACCTGCCCGAGGTCGAGCCGGTCGACCGAAAGGGCCTTCGTGTACTGGCGGTTGATGTCGCCGCCGATGGTCTGGCTGACGAGGCTGACGTACCCCGCCGCTTCCTCCAGACCGACGACGTCCTCGAGCACGCGTGCCAGCTCGCGGATCAGGCTCCGCATGAACACATCGGTCGAGGGCGATGTCGGTTTCCGCTGGTTCCACTGGGCCCCCTCGCGGGCAGGCCGCTCGACGCACGGCACTCACCTTGTGGCACGCCATGATCGCGCGCCGTGACACGTGTTGTCGACCGGTTTCGTGAGGATGGCCGTTCCTCCCCAGCAGCACCCCGCACCAGCGGACACCCACCAAACTGAAGTGCTAAATCTCAACGAGCCCGGCCCGTCGCCCCAGTTGGCGGAGCGCCTCCCTGACGGCGCTCGGGCTGGTATCGCCTGCCCGAAGAGGTTTGCCGACGCATATGTACGACTAGCCCATGGATTCGGTGGGCGTTCCAGATGTATGTCGCTGGAGCTTGCGCGCCGCGGCGTCGCTGTAGCGTCGCGGAGTCATGCCGTCTGTCGCTGCCGATGTCGCCGGTGAGGTCATCGCTGATGTCGCTGCCGAGAATTCGGCGCTCGCCCGGGGAGGAAGGGGCGGCGACAGGCTGGGGTGTTCCGGCCCGCTGATCCGCATCGGCAGGGCAGACCCGTCAAGGAGATTGCATGGATGCCGCGCAACACGTCCACGAGGTACTGCGTCAGAGTTTCGGAGTCGACGCGCAGGCGGTTTCGGCGGACACCGCTCTGCACCAATTGCGGTTGGATTCGCTCGCTCTGGAGGAATTCCGTTTCATCATCGAGGAGCGGATGGCCATCGACCTCGAGGACGCCCACATCACCTCGCGGGACACCGTGGCCCACCTGGTGAACGTGGTCGGCGCGAGGGCGGGTTCGTGACCGCGCCGCGTCCGGCCCGGTTCGACGCCGCGGTGACCGGGGTCGGGATGGTGACGGCGGCCGGCGCCGACGCGGCGCGCTCGTGGGAGGCCGTGGTGAACGGCGGAGTGCCGGCCGGGGTGGGCCCGCACCCGGCCCTGGAAGGGCTGCCGTGCGATTTCGCCTATGTCGCCGACGCCGATGTGCGCGGCAAACTCGGCGTGGCGGAATGCCGGTTGATGGACCGGTTCGCCCAGCTCGCGGTGGTCGCCGCGCGCGAGGCCGTCGCGTCCGCGGGCCTGGACAGCGGCCTGTGGGAGGGCAGCCGGGTGGGTGTCGTGATCGGCAACGCCCATGGCGGCCTGCCCTTCTACGACGAGCAGCACGCGAGCCTGCGGCGGACGGGCCGGGTCTCCCCCAAGACCGGCCTGCTCACGCCCGTCACCGGAGCGACGGAGAGCGTCACCCGCGACCTCAACGCGTCCGGGCCCAGCTTCGCGGTGGCGACCGCCTGCGCCTCCGGAACCCACGCCATCGGCGCCGCCCACCAACTCCTGCGCTCCGGGCAGTGCGACATCGTGATCACCGGCGGCGCCGAGGCCGCTGTCGGCCGGCTGCTGGTCGCCAGCGCGTGCCAGCTCAAGGCCCTGTCCACGCGCCGCGACGACCCCGCCTCGGCATCCCGGCCCTTCGACGCCGACCGGGACGGGTTCGTCTTCGGCGAAGGCGCCGGCATCCTCGTACTGGAACGCCCCGAGCACGCCAGGGCCCGCGGAGCGGCCGTCCTGGCCCAGGTCAGCGGATACGGCGCCGCGACGGACCCCGAGGCCACCGTGGCCCCCGCCGCCGACGGCGCCGCGCTGGAACGCGCCCTGCGCACCGCCCTGGCCGACGCCGGCGTCAGCGGCCCGGACGTCGACCACGTCAACGCCCACGGCACCTCGACCCCGGCGAACGACCTGGTGGAGAGCGAGGTCCTCGCCCGTGTCTGCGGCGAAGGCCCGCTGATCACCTCCAGCAAGGCCATGGTCGGCCACACGTTGGGCGCGGCGGGAGGCATCGAGACGGCGCTGACCGTCCTGGCACTGCGCGACCAGACCGTACCGCCCACCGCCAACCTGTCGTCCCTCGACCCGAACGTCCGCGGCCACGTCGTGGGCAAGGACGCCCGCCCCGCACGCCTGGAGTGCGCGGTGAAGACCGCCATGGGCTTCGGGGGATTCGCCGCCGCTCTGGTACTCACCCAGGCCTGATCCGCCTGACCCTTCTGCCGGCAGTCCCCTGCCGGCCCGACAATGGACGGGAACCATGCTCGACGAGACTGTCCGCTCTCTCACCGTGGACGGACAGCAGTTCGCCTATCGCGTACTCCGCCACCCCTCGCCGCGGACGCACCCCATGGTGCTCCTGGGCGGGGTGTTCCAGGGGATTCACGACTGGTGCCCTGTGGAGCGGGAACTCATGCCGGTGGCCGATGTCGTCACCTTGGACTACCCGGGTTCCCACAACCCGATGCCCGTCGAGGACCTCTCGCCGGCTCTGCTCTGCCGGGCTCTGGCGCTGGTCGTGGACGACCTTGGGGCGGACCGGATCAACCTGTTCGGGTACTCCTACGGCTCCATCATCGCCCACCGGTACGCCGTGGAGCACCCGGAACGTGTCGCCCGCCTGGTCCTTGGCGGGGTCCCGACCGGTGTCACACCGGCCCAGCGACTCCGCGTGGAAGAGGCCAAAGCCCTGGCCGCGGCGGGGCGGGTGGAGGAATTCGCGTCCTTGGCGACGGAGCTGATGCTGTGCATGGGCCCCGAGATGCCGTTGGTGCACCGCAGGCTGGCCAGCCGCTACCTCCGGCGCAGCGTCCTGCGCCAGCTCCGGACGCCGCACGCACTGGCCGTTCTGCAGCGGACCTTCGACGTCACGGTCGCCGTGGGGGCCAGCGACCTCGACGGGATCCCCACACTCGTCTTCAGCGGTGCGCACGACACGCTCTGCCCCGTGGCGCAGCAGCGCGCCTTCGCCGCGACCCTGGCGGAGGGTTCCTTCGCCGTACTGGAGTCATCGGACCACTGGGTCGTCTTCGCGCGGCCCGCCGAGGTGGCCGCTCTCGCGCTGCGCCACTTCACCGAAGACCTGACGCCGTCGGTACGCCCTTCCGTGCTTGCCCTCACCGGCACGCGCGAGGGGCCGAGCGACGGATGAGGCGAGGGTCGCCGCCGCCCCTATCCGTCTCAGCCTCTCGTTGTCCCCTCTTGTTCAAGAAAGGTCCCCATGTCCGACGTTTCCACCACGGTCCACCGCATCCTGACCGATGACTTCGAGGTCCCCGTGGAAGCCATCCGCCCCCAGACGGCCCTGGGTTCGCTCGATCTCGACTCCCTCGCCCTGGCCGAATTCGCCTTCGTCCTGAAAGAGCAGCTGGGCGTGGGTCCCGCCCCGGGCCTCGTCGTCAAAGCCACCACGATCGACGAGCTGATCGCGTCCCTGGAAGCCGCCCCCAGCCCCGAGAGCGCGGCCCGATGACCCACGATGACATCGCCGTCACCGGCATCGGCCTCGTCACCGCGGCGGGTGACGGCGCCGAGGCCACCTGGCAGGGCGTCCTCTCGGGCGTCTCGACCGCCACCCGCGACACCCGCCTGGCCGGCCTTCCGGTGGACTTCTCCTGTCGCGTGCCGGAGTTGGGGGACGTACGCCGACGGATGGGCGGCCGCAAGGCCCGGCGCATGGCCCACTTCGTGAAGCTGGCGGTCTTCGCCGCGCGTGAAGCGGTCGAGGACGCCGGACTCGACCCGCACACCTGGGACGACGCCCGAGTGGCCGTGGTCATCGGCTGCAGCCTGGGGGGAACCTGGGAGTGGGAGGAGCAGCACCACCGCCTGCTGAACCAGGGGGCCGACATGGTCTCTCCCTTGGCCATCGTTCACTTCCTGCCGAACATCGCCGCGGGCGAGGTCTCCATCGACCTCGGTGCCCGCGGCCAGAGCCTGAGCGTCTCCACCGCGTGCGCTTCCGGTGCCACCGCGCTGGCCACCGCGCGTGACCTGCTGGCCAGGGACGCGTGCGACATCGCCATCGCCGGCGGAACCGAGGCGTCCGCCAGTCCCATGACGACCACGGGCTTCTACCGCACCGGGGCGTTGTCCACCCGTCGTGACGAGGTGGCCACCGCCTCACGTCCTTTCGCGGCGGACCGCGACGGCTTCGTGATGGCCGAAGGGGCGGGCGTCCTGGTCCTTGAGCGGGTCGCGGACGCAACGGCCCGGGACCGCCGGCCACGGGCGCTGCTCGCCGGATGCGCCACCACGTCCGACGCGTACCACCCCACCGCCCAGCCCGACGGCGCACCAGGAGCCGAGCGAGCGCTGCGGGCCGCGCTGGCCGACGCGTCGCTGGCACCCGAGGACATCGATCATGTCAATGCGCACGGGACGTCCACCCGTTCCAATGACATGACCGAAGCGGGCCTCATCGCCCGGGTGCTGCCGCACCGCCCGAGCGTGACCGCCGCGAAAGGGACGCTGGGCCACACGCTCGGGGCGGCCGGCGCCATCGAGGCCGCGCTGACCGTGTTGACCATCGAGCATCAGCGGGTCCCGCCGATCACCAATCTCGCCGCGCCCGCACCTGAGTTCGACATCGACTGCGTCACCAAACAGGCGCGATGCCAGCAGGTGCGCGCGGCCGTCAGCCACTCCTTCGGTTTCGGTGGCCACAACGCGGCCTTGATCTTCACGTCCCCCTGAGCAGCACCGCTCGCAGAGGACTACTGCCCGGCCGTCATTCCTGCCGCGGCCACGGCCCGGGTGCACCGGGGTTGCGGGCCAGGAAGGTGGCGACACTCCTCGTCAGGCCCTCGTCCGGTGCCTGCACGAGCTGCGCGGCGACGGCGAGCCCGGCCCGGTCCAACTCGCCGCTGATGCGGCCGGGCGGCAGCAGGTGTGACTCGTAGGACACCGGATGACCGCCGTACGCCTGCGCCGGGCGCAACCGCTCGCCGGTTCCCACGGGGCCGGCCAGTAGGAGGTGTCCGCCGGGCGCGAGTACGCGCCGGAATTCGGCGAACACGAGCGGCAGCAGCTCCGGCGGCGTGTGATGAACGGAGTAGTAGGCGATGATGCCGCCGAGTTCGCCGTCGCCGATCCGCAGCGCCGTCATCGACCCCACTGTGAAGCGCAGACCCGGGTGGGCTTCTCCGGCCAGCTCGACCATCTTCGGGGACAGGTCGACACCGAAGGCGGGCACTCCCAGGCCCGCCAAGTGCGCCGTGACCTTGCCCGGCCCGCATCCCACGTCCGCGACCGGTCCCAGCCCGCTCCCCCGTACGGCCTCGGCGAACGCCGCCAGCATCGCGCGCGACAACGGGTCCAACTGCGAGGGGTCCTTCACGAATTCGGCGTAGTCGGCGGCGACGGTGTCGTACGACTGCCGGACCGCGGCGAGGTAGGTGGGCTCGGTCATGGGCGCGACTGTAGGGGAAGGCAGGCGCTGAGTCGGTGTGGGGGCAACTACCCCGGGGCCCCGACTGTGCTCCAGCGGGCGCTCGGGGCAAGAGCCTCGGCGCCGACGTCCCGCACCGCTCCGATCTGCGAGGATGTGTCGCATGGATGTGCGAAGCAGGAACCATGTCACGGTGACCGGCCGGACCGGCGGGCCGGTGGTGATCCTGGCGCACGGGTTCGGGTGCGACCAGAACATGTGGCGGCTGGTGGTGCCGACACTGGAGCGTGACTTCACCGTGGTCCTGTTCGACCACGTGGGCGCGGGCCGTTCGGATCTGTCGGCGTGGAGCCGGGAGCGCTATTCGACCCTGGGCGGGTACGTCGACGATGTGCTGGAGATCTGCCACGAGCTGGCGCTCGGTCCTGTGACCTTCGTCGGGCACTCAGTGAGCGCGACGGTGGGGGTTCTCGCCGCGGCGCGGGAGCCCGAGGCGTTCGCCGGACTCGTGCTGCTCGCCCCGTCCCCGTGCTTCATCGACGACCCGGCCACCGGCTACCGGGGCGGCTTCAGCTCCGAGGACATCGACGAGCTCCTCGAGTCGCTGGAGTCGAACTATCTGGGCTGGTCCGGCGCCATGGCGCCGGTCATCATGGGCAATCCGGAGCGGCCGGAGCTGGGCGAGGAGCTGACGAACAGTTTCTGCCGCACCGATCCGGACATCGCCCGTGTCTTCGCGCGGGTGACCTTCCTGTCCGACAACCGCGCGGACCTCGCCCGCGTGAACGTTCCGACCCTGGTCGCCCAGTGCTCCCACGACGCGATCGCCCCGCCGGAGGTGGGCGCGTTCGTGCACGCCCAGATCCCCGGCAGCCGGCTGGTGACGCTCAACGCGACGGGGCACTGCCCTCAGCTCGCCGCACCCGAGGAGACCGCCGCGGTGATCGCCACGTTCGCGGGCGCCGCCGGATGATGTGCGACACCAGTGACGAGGGAGAGGGCGGGGGCCGCGGGCGGCACGAGGACCCGGCAGGGGAGCAGGCGCAGTTCTCCGCGCTTCTCGAGGACAGTGCGGAGGACTTGTACGAGCACGCCCCGTGCGGCTATCTGTCCACCCTCCTGAACGGGCAGATCGCCAAGGTCAACACCACCTTGCTGGACTGGCTCGGCTACGAACGCGGTGACCTCGTGGGCCGCAAGCACTTCTCCGACCTGCTGAGCGTCGGCGGACGGCTCTACCACGAAACCCACTTCGCGCCGCTGCTGCGGATGCAGGGCGAGGTCAGCGGGATCGCCCTGGACCTCAAGGCCGCCGACGGCACCCGCCTCCCGGTCCTGGTGACCTCGGTCGTGAAGACGGGAAGCGACGGGCAGCCGCTGCTGATCCGCACCACCCTCTTCGACGCCCGCGACCGCCGCGCGTACGAGAAGGAGTTGCTGCGCGCCCGCCAGGAGGCCGAGCGTGAGCGTGAGCGCCTGCAGCGGCTGAACGCGACCCTGCAGCAGACGCTGCTGCCGCCGACGCTGGCCGGCGTGCCCGGTCTCGAGGTCGCCGCGTACTACCACATCGCCTCCAGCGACGAGGTCGGCGGCGACTTCTACGATCTCTTCCCGCTGGCCGCCGGTTCCTGGGGGTTCTTCCTCGGCGACGTCTGCGGCAAGGGCGCCGCCGCCGCGGCCATCACCTCGCTCGCCCGCTACACGCTCCGCGCCGCCGCCGTCTACGACCCGGACCCGGCAGCCGTACTGAGCAACCTCAACACCGTCCTCAACCACGAGTACAACGGCGCCGACCCCCGGTTCTGCACCGTCGTCTTCGGCCTGCTCACGCCTGCCGGCGACCAGGGCGGTTTCCACGTCACGCTGGCCAGCGGCGGGCACCCGGCCGCGCTGCTGATGCGCGCCGACGGCACCGCCGACTACCTGCCCACGCCCGGCGGGCAGCTCATCGGCGTACTGCCCGACGCCCACATCGCCACCACCACCGTCCGGCTGAACGCGGGCGACACCATGCTGCTGCACACCGACGGCCTCACCGAGGCACACACCGCGAGCACCGCGGGCAGCGCGAGCACCGGCACGGGCGACCGCTACGGCGACGAAGCCCTCCTGGACTTCGCCCGCGACCTCGCGCCCACCACCGCATCCGACACGATCGCCGCGATCCGCGAGCTGCTCGACACGTTCGGCTCAGGCGTGGAGGACGACACCGCGGTGCTGGCCGTCAACGTGCCCCGACCCACCAGTGAAGAGCAGCAGTGACCCACCCTCTCGCCCTGCGCACCCGCACCACCCCAGCCGGTCCCGTCCTGGAGCTGTCCGGGGAGCTTGACCACCGCACCGCCCCCGACGCCCGCGCCGCGCTCCGGGAGCTCGACCCGCGCTCGGGTCAGCAGCTCGTCCTGGACCTCGGCGCTCTCACCTTCTGCGACTCCACCGGGATAACCGTGTTCATCGCCGCCCGCAACCACGCCCTGGCCGCGGACGCGACGATCGCCCTGGCCGCGGTCCCCGACCGTGTCCGCCGCATCCTCCGCATCGCGGGCCTGGACCAGGTCTTTCCCACCCACCCCGACGCCGGGTCCGCCGAAGCCTCCTGGCGTCCCGCACCGAGCTGACCCCGCTGTCACAGCTCTGCTGTCAGTGGTGGCTGAGACGCTGGTCGGCATGGACAGCGACGATGAGCAGCTGCTGCGCGGCCGGGTCTACGGCCAGGACCACGAACATCCGGGCCCACGGCCCGGCCAGTGCTACGCCGAACTCGTCGGCGGTCCGCTGGACGGGCTGCTGCTCGACATCACCGGGCGTACGCCGCGGGAGCTCGAAGCGGGCGTCTCGCTGCCGACCGAGCTGGGGCGGTTCGGTGCCGGTGGGCGGGCGATGTACGCCCCGCGCCCGGGCGATCCGCGCCGTTTCGACTGGTCGGGCGACGCCCCGTGAAGCGAGTGGGTCGCGCTGTTAGGGTGATGTTCATGGCACGAGGTATCTGGTCGCAGAAGGTCCGTTCCGCCCGCTGACGGCGGCGCCTTCTCCCACCTGAATCAGCGCTCGCCGTCCCGGTTCCCGCCGGGCGGCCACTTTCCGCTGCCCGGCTCCACTGCGAGCTGCGGAGCACCGTTGAACCCCTTCCCCCTCTCCCCCGCCCCTGCCGAATCCATGTCTCCACCCGTCGACGCGGGCGCCGGCGCGCACATCCGCGCCGAAGGCGTGACCGTCACCCGCGGGTCCCGGCAGGTCCTGAACGATGTCTCTGTCACCGTTTCGGCCGGGTCGCGGATCGCCGTCGTCGGCGAGAACGGCCGCGGCAAGACGACACTGCTGCACGTCCTCGCCGGTCTTGTCACGCCCGACGAGGGCGCCGTGCACCGGACCGGCACGGTCGGCCTCGCCCGCCAGGAGCTCTCGGCGCGCGACGGCGAGACCGTCGGCACGCTGACGTCCGACGCGCTGGCCGCGTCGCTCGCGGCGCTCGCCGCGCTGGACGAGGCGGCTCTCGCCATGGCCGGCGGCGACCCCGAGGCCGACGACCGTTACGCCGTCGCGCTCGACGCCGCCACCCGCCTCGACGCGTGGGACGCCGAGCGCCGCGTGGACGTCGCGATGCAAGCCCTCGGCGCCTGCACCGACCGCGGCCGGCCGTTGTCGACCCTGTCGGTCGGGCAGCGCTACCGCGTCCGCCTTGCGTGCCTGCTCGGCGCGCGGCACGACGTCCTGCTCCTCGACGAGCCGACCAACCACCTCGACGCCGACGGGCTCGACTTCCTGACCCGCAGGCTGCGTGAGCACGACGGCGGCCTCGCCGTCGTCAGCCACGACCGCGCGCTGCTGCGCGACGTCGCCGACCGGTTCCTCGACCTCGATCCGAGCCGCGACGGCAAGTCCCGCCTGTACGCCGGGGGTTACGACGCCTGGCAGGACGCCCGGCACCGCGAACGTGAACGCTGGCAGCAGGACTACCAGGAGCAGCAGGAGGAGCACCGGCGGTTGCAGGACGCGGCATCGAAGGCCCGGGACCGGCTCTCCACCGGTTGGCGGCCGGACAAGGGCACCGGGAAGCACCGGCGCCAGTCCCGCGCACCCGGTGTCGTACAGGCTCTGAAGCGGCAGCAGGACGTCTTGGAGGCGCACCGGATCGACGTGCCCGCGCCGCCGCCAGTGCCGACGTGGCCGGATCTCGGTGTCCGGCCCAGAGCGCCGCAACTGCGGGCACGCGGCGTCGAGTTCGACGGGCGGCTGGCAGGTCCGGTCGACGTCGATCTCGTCGGCGGCGACCGGCTGCTCGTGACCGGACCGAACGGTGCGGGGAAGTCCACGCTGCTCGCGGTGCTCGCCGGTGCGCTCGAACCCACGGCCGGGTGCGTGCGGATCGCCCCGGGGGCGCGGGTCGTCCGCGTGAGTCAGGAGACGGCCGCCCAGGAGCCCGACCTGACCGCGCGCGAGACGTACGCCCGCCATGTGGGGCGGCTGGTGGCGCGCGGGGCGCTGCGCGACGCCGACGTCGTCCCGCTCGGGGTGCTCGGCCTGCTCGACCGCGACGCGCTGCGCACACCGGTGGGCCGCATGTCACAGGGGCAGCGGCGGCGTCTCGATCTCGCGCTGGCGTGGGCCGGGCGGCCCGGGCTGATCCTGTTCGACGAGCCGACCAACCACCTCTCGTCGGCGCTGGTCCACGATCTGACACGGGCTATCCGCGGCACGAGCGCCGCGGTCGTCGTCGCGACGCACGACCGGCAACTGCTGCGGGACCTCGCGGACTGGCCGCGTCTGGAGATCGGGGGTCGCTCCCCCACTCCCGGGCGGGGGCGAGGCACGTCGCCTGGTCGGGCGGGCCGCTGAACTGCTGGGTCACCGTGAGGTGCCTCGGTCACCCAGAAGTGCGTTCTTCCATGTCAGGGGCCACTCTCCTACGGTTCCCGGGTAACCAAAAGAGACCCTGAGAGCTCGCGGGCTCTCTCATGAGGAGGCATGCAGCATGGCCGTCACCCTGGTGAACCCGAGCGGGCTGCCGGAAGTCGCCCCCTACCGGCAGGTGTCGATCGCGTCCGGATCGAAGCTGGTCCACATCGCCGGGCAGGTCGCCCGGGACGCCGAGGGCGTCACGGTCGGCGCGGGCGACCTCGCCGCCCAGGTCGAGCGGTGCTACCTGAACATCGGCACCGCGCTGGCCGAGATCGGCGGTTCCTTCGACGACGTGGTGAAGCTGACCGTCTACGTCGTCGACTGGACTCCCGAGAAGATGCCGCTGTTCCTGGACGGGGTCGCCCGGGCCGCCGCCAGGCTGGGGTCCACGCCGGTGCCGCCGGGCACGCTCATCGGCGTCGCGGCGCTGGACGTACCCGCCCACCTGGTCGAGGTCGAGGCCACCGCGGTCCTCGACTGAGCGGGGTGCTCCGGACGGCCCGGCGGAGGGCCGGCCCGTCCGGGCACTGCTCCTGGCCTCCCCCGAATGCTCCCCCGAACAGGTGGATCGCCCCACCACTCATTGGTCCACGCCACTGACGCACCGCAGGCGGTGGGGCCACCTCTGGCGAAAACCCGCCCCTGACCCGCCGGAACCCACGCTGACATGGGAAATCGCATCCCCTGGGCATGATTGACGGATCGTCGGAGAACGAGTACCACTGACGCACGCCCGGCCCCGCACGCCCCGCCACGCTTCATCGGCCCAGGAGTCCCAGGAGGCTGCATTGCGAGGATCTGCCACCACCCCCACCCCGTCCAGGCGCAGACGCACCGTCAGGACGGCGGGCGCCCTCGCGTCGGCCGGTCTGCTGGTGCCGCTGCTCGGCGCGGCGCCGTCGTCGGGCGTTCCCCACAAGGCTCCCGCGGCAGGGTTGCAGGGCGCCTTCGCCGCCGCCGCCACCGAGTACCACGTGCCGCAGAGCGTGCTGCTCGGCGTCTCGTACCTGCAGTCGCGCTGGGACGACCACGGCGGCGCGGCCAGCGTCACCGGCGGGTACGGCCCGATGCACCTCACCGACGCGCGCACCGCACTGGCCTCGGCACCACACCACAGCGAGGGCACGGAGGACCCGCGCGGCGACACGTCGCGTCCGGCCCCGCCGCCCACCACCAAGGTTCCCGAGGACTCCCAGCTCCCCGCCCGGCTCAAGACGTTGCCCCGCGCGGCCGAGCTGAGCGGCCGGTCCGCCGAGGAGCTGCGTACCGACCCGGCCGCGAACGTCGAGGGCGGCGCGGCGCTGCTCGCGGCGGCCCAGCGGAGGCTCGGCAAGCCGCTGAGCAGCGACCCCGCCGACTGGTACGGCGCCATCGCCCGCTTCTCCGGAGCGGACGACCGGGCGACCGCGGCCACGTACGCCAATGACGTGTTCGCCGTCATGCGCGACGGCGAGCGGCGCACCACGGACTCGGGACAGCGCGTGGCGCTGGCGCCGGTGCCCGGCCTGAAGCCCGACGCCGGGCAGCTGAAGCGCATGGGTCTGCGCAGGGCGCCCGCCGGTGAGGTGGAGTGCCCGAGGACCGTGTCGTGCGAGTGGATTCCGGCGCCGTACGAGGAGTTCAAGGACCCGCAGGGCAATCCCGACTACGGCAACCACGATCTGGCGGACCGGCCGAAGAGCCAGAGCATCGACTCGATCGTCATCCATGACACCGAGGGCCGGTGGGAAGGCGTCCTGAAGCTGGTGCAGGACCCCACCTACGTCTCGTGGCACTACACCCTGCGGTCCACCGACGGCCACATCGCCCAGCACGTGAAGGCGAAGGACGTCGCCTGGCACGCGGGCAACTGGTACGTGAACTCCAAGTCGATCGGCCTCGAGCACGAGGGCTTCCTCACCGCGCCCGACACCTGGTACACGGAGGCGATGTACCGCACGTCGGCCCGCCTGGTGAAGTACCTCGCCACGAAGTACCGCATCCCGCTGGACCGCCAGCACATCCTCGGCCACGACAACGTCCAGGGCACCGTGACGTCGTCGATCCCGGGGATGCACACGGACCCGGGGCCGTACTGGGACTGGCAGCACTACTTCACCCTGCTCGGCAAGCCGTTCCACCGCACGGCCGGACCGCGCGGCGGGCTGGTGACCGTGGCTCCCGTCTACGCCAGGAACCAGCCGGAGTACACCGGTTGCGTCAAGCCCGGCGAGAAGTGCGTGCCGCACGGTTCGGCCGCGGTGCGTGTCCACACCGAGCCACGTGACGACGCGCCGCTGATCAAGGACATCGGCAAGCGCCCCGGGGGTCAGGACTCCACGATCGACGTGAACGACACGGGGGCGCGGCTCTCCACCGGCCAGCAGTACGCGGTCGCCGACCGCCAGGGCGACTGGACGGCTGTCTGGTACCTCGGTCAGAAGGTCTGGTTCAAGAACCCGGTGAAGCAGCCCACCGCGGTGGACGCCACGGGTCTCGTGGTGACGCCGAAGTCCGGCGCGGCCGAGGTGCCGGTCTACGGGCGCGCGTACCCGGAGAAGGAGGCCTACCCTGCGGGCGTGCCGGTGCAGGCGGTCTCCCCGTTGCCGTACAAGATCCTCGCGGGCCAGAAGTACGCGATCGGCGACAAGGTGCCGGGCGAGTACCTCTACGCCCCGACGTTCGACACCGCGCCGCACAGGGTGGTGCGCGGCAAGGACATGTACTACGTGATCCAGTACGGGCACCGGGTCGGCTATGTGCGGGCCGCCGACGTGACGGTGGTGCGGTCGGGTTCGTAGCGCCGTCGGGGCAGTCCTACGCCGGGTCCGGATCCGTGCGAGTGCGGACCCGGGCCCGGCGTACGATCTGCGCGGGATCCGGACCCGCGGAACCACCTGCCCCGCGCACCGCCGGACCGACTTGTTCCTGGAGGCCAGTATGAGCAGCGCGCTTCTCGTGATGGACGTCCAGCAGGCCATCGTGGACGTCGCCGACGACGGCTCCGGATACCTGCCACGCCTGCGCAGGGCGATCGACGGGGCCCGGGCGGCAAACATCCCGGTGATCTACGTGGTGATCGGGCTGCGCCCCGGCTTCCCCGAGGTCGGCACCCGCAACAAGCCTCTCGCCGCCATCGCCCGGGCCGGCCTCTACGTCGAGGGCGCCCCCGGTACCGAGATCCATCCCGATGTCGCACCCCGGCCGGGCGACGTGGTGGTCACCAAGAGGCGGGCGAGCGCGTTCTCGGGCAGCGATCTCGACGTGGTCCTGAGGGCGCGCGGCATCGACAGCCTGGTGCTCACCGGCATCGCCACCAGCGCCGTGGTGCTGTCCACCCTGTGCCACGCGAACGACCTGGACCTCGGCCTCACGGTCCTCTCCGACGCCTGCCTGGACACCGACCCGGAACTCCACCGCGTCCTCATCGAGCGGCTCTTCCCGCAGTGGGCGGACGTCGTCACCGTCGACGACTGGCTCAAGAGGAACGCACCGCGGTAACGGCGCTCGAAGACCTGAGCTGTGGCTGTCAGCCCTGCTGGAAGAGTTCGGCGGGCAGCGGCTTCAGGAGCGCGTACAGGTCGTCGGTGATCGGCCGGTCCCAGGCGGCGATGGTCACCAGGACGTTGTCACTGCGGTCGAACTGCACGCAGGAGATCCGGCTCTCGGAGAGCTTCAGGCGGCGCACGATGAGGAGGTTGTCGCCCTGCATCACCGGCAGGTCCTCGGTGGAGACGACCGTGATCTCCTCGTCGTTCTCCAGGGCGAGGAGCAGCTGGGCCACCTCGAAGGGGACCTCGCCCTCGGCGGTCTCGCGCGCGGGCGAGCCCTCGGGGAGGTTGCCGATGATCATCGCGGGGCCGCGGCCGCCGAACAGGTCGTACCGCAGGAAGACGCCCTGACAGCTGCCGTCGGGCGCGGGCAGCAGGCCCGCGCCGAGATTGCCGGGCCAGTCACCGGGGTCCATGGCCAGGACGTCGAAGTCCGGGCCCGCGGGAGTGGCGGAGCTGCGGCGGCGGAGGAAGGACATGCGCCCATGGTACGTGGCCTCGGACCCTGTCTCCGAACCCCCCGTGCACAGGGCCCGGCCGCCACCGAACAGGTG
>NZ_JBHVYE010000052.1:0-25832 GCF_042881135.1 Streptomyces sp. NPDC058284 | reverse complement strand
TGTCGCTCCAGTCGGGTTGCTGCAGAGCCCCGCGGATACGAATCTCCCGTATAACGTCTTCCATTGACGTACTCCGATCCAGCGGTAATGTAGTGGTTCTCAGGTGGGGATGCCGGTGCGCTTGATTTCCGGGACCGGTATGCCGAGTGCCCGCAGCTGCTGGAACGGGTTCATGAACTCGCGATTGCGCTTGATCTTGCCGTTCTCGAGTTCGAAGGAATGCAGGAAGTGGTTCTCGTAGTAGCCCTCGGGGTAGTCGCCGAAGAGGATCTTCCCGCGGCCGTCGCATTCCACCCAGAAGTGGTTGGGGTCCTGGGTCTCGAAAATCTGGATGTTGTACCACTCCCAGTCCGGGAAGCAGCCGAGGGACCACACGGCGTGCTCGGCCAGCCGGTCGCGGCCCACCGTCTCCACCGGGGATCCGGTGTCGGTGGTCCACAGGCCGCCCCGGCCGTCCTCGGTGAACAGTTCGTGCCGGCGCAGCCGGTCCTGGCCCAGGGTGTGCATGTACTGCTCGACGGTGGCCCGGTTGGCGCGGCGCAGTTCGGCGGCGTCGCTGAAGCCCTCGGTGGTGGCGGTTTCGGACACGGGTGTCCCCTTCTGTGAATGGCGAATGAATGCGGGGGGTCGCCACAGAAGTGGAATTCCCCCGTTGACTTGGGTGATCCTGCCTGATTGCCGAGGGCAAAATCAACACCGTTTCGACGTTACACTCCTGAACATGGTTCAATGTTCAACTTCAATATGGGCATGGCGGGGCCCGCATCGGCCAAAACAATGCGGTGCGCCTTTTATGGCGGGAAAAGGGCGGTTCCTGGCAGAGAAATTGCCTGATCCGGGACCGGGTCCCGGGTCAGGCAATTTCTCTGCGCGGAAAAGAGTTCAGGACGTGTTCATATCCTGCCGTTGTGCACCGCGCTGATCACTTTTCGCATCAGGGGCGAGAGCTGGTAGTAGGGGCCCAGGTTGAGGTAGTGCCCGCCGCTCTCCCACTTGACGGCCGCGATGACGATGGGCTCGCCCGCGTAGGCGCGCGGGGCGCTGCGCACGAACTGCTCGACCTGGTCGGTGATGGGCACCGGCAGGCCGGCCCGGTCCCAGCCGCGGGCGGGCGGCGGGGCGTAGCAGACCCGCTCGATGCGCGGGGAGTCCCAGGCCAGGGTGGTGTAGATCCTGAACGAGCGCCCCGCGAAGGCCAGCATCTGCTCGTCGGGCTCGGGCAGGCCGAGCTCGCGGTGCAGGGAGCGCAGGTTGGCCGGGGTGCGGCACTCCTGGCTCAGCTGGGTGAAGTACAGGTTGACCGTGCGGCGCCGGTAGTCGATCCCGAGCATCGCGACGTCGCGCAGGCCGTGCCGTTCGAGCAGGGCGGCGTTCGTGGCCAGGGCGCCGGGCATGGCGGGCAGGGCGGCGAGTTCTCCCGTGCGGCGCACGTCCTGCGGGAAGTGCGCGTAGATCTTGCTGAACCCGGCGACGACCCCGGCGTCGATGAGGTACTCGCTGACCGTCAACCGCTCGCGGACGGCGGACAGCAGGGCGGCGACGGGGTGGTCGGTGGGGGTGAGGAATCCGTGGGCCAGCGCGGTGGCGTAGGGATCGCCGCTGCTCACCGGCACCGTGACGGTGTAGTCGAGCTCGGCCGGGCGTGGCCCGTGGGTCGAGACGCTGTAGACGACACCGGCCTGGGCCAGGCCGTTTGCGTACGCGCTCAGGACGGGCCGGACTGTCTGCGGCGGGCAGTCCAGGCCCACCAGGCGGGCCGCCTCCTCGATGGCCGCGCACACGTCGTCGGTCCCGGTCACTGCGGGCATGCATCCTCCAGGTGCCGGTCGGCGCTTGCGGGCGGCAGGGCGCGGGCACGGCGGACGCTCCGGTCCGCGGTGCCCGGGCAGGGGCCGCTCAGGCGACCTTCGTCGCGCACAGGATGGCCTGGACGGGGATGACGTCGCGGGGCACCTCGGCGGGGTCCTTGGTGATGGCCTTGGTGACCTTGAACCCGCACTCCTCCAGCCAGCTCTGGTAGACCGACATCTTCTGCGGGCCGCCCTGGCCCATGGTGCAGCCGATGAAGAAGGCCGGGAAGAAGTCGACGTTGTAGTTGTCGGTGTCGCGGATGTCCTCGGGGTAGACCGGCACCATGATGTTGACGGTGCCGCCCGGCTCGAGCGCGCGGTAGACGCCGCGCAGGATGGTGAAGACGTCGTCCTTGTCGAACATGTCGAGGAAGTGCTTGATCAGTACGGTGTCGAAGCCGGCGGGGATCTCGTCGAAGACGTTGCCGCCGATGAAGGAGCAGTGCTCGCGCACCCCGTGCTTGTCGAAGTTCTCCAGGCAGGCGGCTTCCTTCTCCGGCAGGTCGAAGGTGGTCACCTTCAGTCCCGGGGAGGCCTTGTGCCGGTAGGTGTGGATCGCGCCGAGCCCGGTGTTGCCGGCCACGTCCAGCACCTGCGCGCCGGCCGGCACGTCGACGTTGGCGAAGAACCAGGGGTCGATGTTGGCGGTGACGTTGTTCATCAGCGTCAGCCAGGCGTCGTTGAGGTCGCGGTGCTCGGCCACCGCGTCGTAGAGGGTGCCGCCCTCGGTGCCGTACAGCTCCTTCAGTCCCACGATCGTGCCGGTGCGCGCGCTGTCGGTGAGGTAGAACAGCTGCCGCAGCGCCACCACCTTGATCATGTTCATGTAGGTGAGGGCGCGCTTCAGGTCGCTCTCGGCGACCTCGGCGAGCGCGTCCAGGGTGTAGGCGCCGCTCGTCTCGTCCTGGGCGACGAAGCCCTCCTTGACCAGCAGGAACAGCAGCTGCTCGACGGCGTCGGGCTTGGCGCCGACGGCCTCGCCGAGTTCGGCTGCGGTCAGTGCGGGGTGCTCGCGGAGCTTGTCGATGATGCCGAGCTCGAAGACGGACAGCAGGCTCATGAACCGCGAGGGGCCCACCATGTACTCGCGAAAGCGTCCGAGAGTGGCTTCAGTTGACGTCATTGTGCGCTGATCCCTTTCGAAGAGTGTGCGGGGGTGCTGCGGGGACTGCTGATCACGAACGTCCGCCGACGTAGGAAAGGTTCAGCCGGCTGTTGGTGCGCCACTGGTAGTAGGACTGGAGCTTGTAGTACTCCTCGCCGCCGGAAGTCACCGCGGCGTAGACCATCTTGGGCGTGTCGATGCCGTAGGGAACGCTCTTCAGGAACTGCTCGACCTTGGTTCCGAGCCGGGCGGAGAGCTCCAGCGGGTTCTCCGTCTTGACGCTGTAGGAGATCCGCTCGACCTTCGCCGACTCCCAGTTGACGGTGGCGTAGACGCCGAACGCCTTGCCGCAGAAGTCGAGCATCTGCTCGCTGGGCTCGCGCAGGCCGATCTCGCGGTGCATCGCCTTGACGGTGTCGGGGGCGACGACCTCGGGGGTGGCGGCGAAGTAGACGTTCATCGTCCGGCTGCCGTAGTCGATGCCGATCAGGTCGACCTTGTCGGCCAGGCCGTAGCGGGCGAAGAAGTCCTCGTTGTGGGCCAGGGCGGGGGGCATGGAGTCCAGGCCCGCCAGGTGGCCGATGCTCTCGTGGCGGCCGCCGGGGAAGTACACCCAGATCTTCTTGAAACCGCCCAGGACCCCGAAGTCGACGCCGTAGCTGTCGACGGAGCAGTGCTTTTGGACCTCGCCGATCAGGGACTCGACCGGGTGGCCGCTCTGGGTGGTGAGCTTCTTCTCCAGCACGACGGCGTAGGGGTCGATGCTCGCGGGCACCGTGAAGCGGCAGTCGAACTCCCCCTCGTGGCGCGCGTTGGTGGCCACCCTGAAGGCGATCACGGCATCGGGCAGGACCTCTTCGAACGCGGCCAGGATGGGCCGCACCTTCTCGGGCGAGCAGGTGACGTCCAGCAGCCCGGCTGACTCCTCGACGGCGGCGTAGACACTCGCCAGATCGGCGGTTCCCGACATCATTCCTCCATGGGTGGATTGCGGCGCCGGTGTGGCCGGCGGCAAGGACAAGGCGGCGCACCGGGCCGGCCAGGCGGCCGTGCGCGGGACTCGCGGGGGGTTGCGGAACGAGGGCCGGGGTGCCGGCCGGGCGCGCAGGACGGGGACTGCGCGGGCCGCCGGGCCGGGCGGCGGGGGCCTGCCGGCGGGCTCGGCCGGGGGCCGGGGACTTCCGGGGTGAGGGGCCGTCAGGCGGTGTGCGGGACTCCCGCGCCGCCCGGCGCCCTGACGCAACTCCCCCGGCGGCCAAGGGCTCCACACTCGACAAGGAGGGGGCGCAGTTTTTGGGCAGGGGAGGTCTGCAGAAATAGTGACACGGGCGGGGCCCCGCACCAAGAGTCCTACAAAGTGACGTGGGTCACTCCAAGCGGAGCCGGGTGCGGCCCCTCCCCCGGCCCGCGCCGGGCATCCCTGACGCCGGTCGGGCGCACGGGGTGCGGGACGGGGCGCGCGGATGCGGAGCCTGCCGGGGCCTGCGGTGCGGCGAACGGCCGCGCGCGGGGCGGGAGTTGGGGGCGCGCTCGGGGGCGGGTCCCGCCGGGGGGCCCTCGCCATGGCGAACGGCCGGTCGCGGGCGGGAGTTGGGGGCGCGCTGGGGGCGGGGCCCGCCGGGGGCCCTCGCCATGACGAACAGCGGGTCCCGGGCGGGAGTTGGGGGCGCGCATGAGGGCGGGGCCCGCCGGGGGCGCCCGCGTCCTGGCGAACAGGCGGGAAGAGGGCGGGAGTTGGGGCGGCGTGCGGGGGGGGCGGCCCGAAGGGGGTGCGGGGCGCGGCCCGAGGGGGATGCGGGGCGCGGGGCGAGGGGGATGCGGGGTGCGGGGCGGGCTGCCGGGTTGGGGCCGGGCCCCGAGGTACGGGGCGGGGGCTGGGGCGGGGTCCCCTAGGGAGGCCCGCGCGTGCACTGCTGCCCTCCCCCGGCCTGGAGGGGCGCGATACGGGGCGGGGTGCGGGGCCCGGCCCCACAGGGGCGCCCGCGCGTGCACCGCTGCCCTCCTCCGGCCTGGACGGGCCCGGGTGGGGAGGGCATGGGGCGTTGGGGTGCGGGGCGGAGCGCTGGGCTGCGGGGGGCACGGTGCGGGCGGGTTGCGGAGGGTGCCCGGCCGCGTGCCGCCTTCGCCGGGCTGCGGGTGCGGTGCCGGGGCGGGGCGCCCGACCCCCGCGTATCGCCTCCCCCGGCTGCCCGGACGCGGCCCGCGGCCCGGGCGGGGCGGGGCCGGTCGGGCCGGGGGGCGGTGCAGGGCGGCGCGGGTGACCCGTCCCCTGGTCACCCGCGCCGCGTTCGTGGGGGGGCCGCGGTGGGCCGGGCCCCCGGGCCGGTCAGTGCAGGGGCTGGTCACTCTCGCGGTGCTCGGCGGGGGCGGGCAGGGCGGCCGGTGCGTGGCCGTTGCCGTTGCCGTTGCCGTTGGAGGAGGGGTTCAGGTGGGTCAGGGCGTGTTGCATCTCCTGCGGGCTGGGGTGGGGGATCTGGCCGCCGGAGAGCCAGCGGCTGAGCCGGTGGCGGACCAGCTGGGTGCGGGATTTGGGGTTGGGTACGCCGCGGTCGTCCTCGCGCGGCGGGGCCGGCAGCGGCTGGTGGATCTCGCGGGAGAGGAGCATGTACTCCTGTCCGCGGTCCAGGCGTTCGTGGACCTCGACGAACTCGCCGTGCGGCAGGCGTTTGATGCGTCCGCTCTCGCGGCCGTGCAGGAGCTTGTCGCGGTCGCGCAGTTGCAGGCCGATGCAGATCCGCCGGGTGATGACGTAGGTCAGGGCCGGGATGACGAAGACGCCGATGCGGACCGTCCAGGTGATCGCGTTCATCGACAGGTGGAAGCGCTCGGCGAGGATGTCGTTGGAGCCGCCGAAGAAGAGCACCAGGTAGAAGGCGGCGAGGGAGGAGACGAACGCGGTGCGGGCGGGCTGTTCGCGGGGCCGGTCCAGCAGGTGGTGCTCGCGCTGGTCGCCGGTGATCCAGGCCTCGATGAACGGCCAGAGCGCGGCGATGGCGATCAGCAGGGTGGGCAGGACGACGGCCGGGATGAGGACGCCCATGTTGACGGTGTGGCCGGCCAGGGCGAACTCCCAGGCGGGGAAGGCGCGCAGGGCGCCTTCGAGGAAGCCCATGTACCAGTCGGGCTGGGAGCCCTGGGAGATCTGGTCGGGCCGGTAGGGGCCGTAGACCCAGACGGCGTTGATCTGGGCGATGCCCGCCATCAGTGCCAGGACGCCGGAGACGAGGAAGAAGAAGCCGCCGGCCTTGGCCGCGTAGTGCGGCATGAGGGGCTGGCCGACCACGTTCTTCTGGGTGCGGCCCGGGCCGCGGAACTGGGTGTGCTTCTGGTAGACGACCAGGATCAGGTGGACGGTGACCAGGGCCAGCATGATGCCGGGCAGCAGCAGGATGTGCAGGCTGTAGAAGCGGGGGATGACGTCCGTGCTGGGGAACTCGCCGCCGAACAGGAACATCGTCAGGTAGGTGCCCACCAGCGGGATGGCCAGGGTGACGCCTTCGGCGATGCGCAGGCCGGTGCCCGAGAGGAGGTCGTCGGGCAGCGAGTAGCCCAAGAAGCCCTCCAGGGTGACCAGGACCAGCAGGACCACGCCGATCAGCCAGTTGAGCTCGCGCGGCTTGCGGAAGGAGCCGGTCAGGAAGTGGCGCAGGGTGTGCGCCATCGTCGCGGCGATCATGGTCAGGGCGGCCCAGTGGTGCAGCTGGCGGATGAACAGGCCGCCGCGCACCTCGAAGCTGATGCGCAGGGTGGAGGCGTAGGCCTCCGACATCTGCACGCCCTGCAGCGGGACGTGCGGGCCCTGGTAGACCGTCTCGCCCATGCTGGGGTTGAAGAACATGGTGAGGTAGAGGCCGGTGAGGATCAGGATGATGAAGCTGTAGAGCGCTATCTCGCCGAACATGAAGGACCAGTGCTCGGGGAAGACCTTGCGCATCAGGGTGCGCCACTGGTAGATCCCGAGGCGGCCGTCCGCCCAGTCGGCGACGCGTTCGCCCTGTGGGGCCCTGGTCCGCTCCCGCTGCGGTGCCTCGTCGGTGATGCTCATGCCCGCGCGCCCTCCCCTCGCCGCTCGGTGGTCACAGGCACACCCGGGCCGGCCGGGGTGCGGCCGGTGGCGGGGGCGGCCTGCGGCGGCGCAAACGGGCCCGTGCCCTGAAGCGGGAGGAACGCTATCGACACCGTGTGCGGCCGGACAACCGCGCTCGAGCCGGAGCCCTGCCCCAACTCCACTGGTTCTTGAGCGGGTTTCGAGCGGGCCTCGAGTGCCGGTGACCGGCGTGTCGTCAACTGTGCTGGAACGGGCGGTGTGTTGGTGCCGCGCACCCGTTGCGGGTGGCCCAAGTCGGCCTCTACAGCAGGTAGTTGCTGCGCTCTTGTCATGCCAGAACCTTATGTCCATGCCGGGTGGCGTCTGTGCCCGGCCTCCCCTCTTGCGGCGGGGGCGGCCGGCCGGGGGTCAGGGGCGGGGGCGGGCCCGGGGCGCGGGGGCCGGCCACTGCGCCGAGGAGCCGGGCGGGCGCAGGCGGGCGGAGCCGGTGGCCACCCCGATGGCGGGCGCGGCCGCCGGGGCCGGGCGCCGGGGCGTGCGGGGGCCGTGGGTGCGGCTGGGCGGCGCCGCGACGGCGGCGGGCGGGACGGCGGGCGGGGTGTGCGGGGCCGGGGGGCGGGGGACGGCGGCCAGGGGGCCGGCGGCCTGGATGCGGGCGATGAGCTGGGTGGCGGCGTGCGGGTCGGTGGGGGCGGCGGCGGCGATCCGGGCCGTGTAGCGCCGGGCGAGGCGGGCGCGCAGTCCGGTGGGCGCGTCCTGGCCGTTGCCGGTACGCAGGTGGCGGGTGCTGGACTGCCAGGCGGGGGCCAGGCGGTGGGCCAGGGCGCGGCGCAGCCGGTAGGTGAGGCCGACGGTGGTGCCGTGGCCGGCCAGCAGGTGGTCCAGGACCAGGGCGCCCTGGACGGCCAGGGTCATGCCCGGGCCGTGGGCGGGGTCCAGGACGGCCAGGGCGTCGCCGACGACGAGGAACTGATCGGGCCAGCGGCGCAGTTTCTCGTAGTGGCGCCAGCGGTTCTCGGTGTGGGCGCAGGTGTAGAGGGGGCCCAGGGGGGTGGCGGCCTCGATGACGTCGCGCAGCAGCGGGTGGCGCAGGGCGCCGGCGGCGTGCAGCAGTGCGGTGTGGTCGGCGGGCGGCTGTGTGCCGTCGCCGGTGCACAGGGTGAGCGACCAGCGGCCGCCCTCGATGGGGTTGAGCGTGCCCTGGTGGGGGTGGTCGGGTGAGGCCATGAGCAGCAGTGCCTTCCAGTCGGCGACGTGGCCGACGGGCGGGGCGAAGACGGTGGAGACGTAGGTGCTGCGGGCCGGTGTCACGCTCTCGCGGGGGCTGTCGTAGCCGAGTTCGGCCAGCCAGTGCGGGGCGCGGGAGCTGCGGCCCGAGGCGTCCACCACGAAGTCGGCGGGTATCAGGCGGGGCGGGCCCCAGCCGTTGGGGCTGCGGCGTTCGCGGGGGCGGGCCCAGACGCCGGTGACGGTGTCGTTGCGGCCGGGCTGCAGGGCGGTGGCCTCGTGGGCGGGCAGGAAGCTGACCCTGGGCTCGGCGTGCAGCCGTTGGCGCAGTACCGCATCGATCAGGTCGCGGCCGGCGCTGAGCATCGACAGGCCCGAGTCGAAGCGGGGCAGCCAGCCCTGCGGGCCGAGCAGCAGCATGTCCTGGGGCAGGCGCACCCGGATCGCGCCGGCCCGCTGCAGGTCCTTCCCGATGCCGGGGAAGAGCTGTTCCAGGCCCTGTTGGGCGGTGGTTGTCAGGCTGTGGGTGTGCCGTGCCTGGGGTACGCCGCGGCGCCGGCCTGCGCCGTGGGGCAGGTGGTCGCGCTCGATGACGGTGACGTGGTCCATGGTGTTGGCCAGGGCCCGTGCCGCGGTGAGTCCGGCGAGGCTCGAACCGATCACTACGGCGTGGCCGCGGCCGCCGCTGCCGTTGTCCGTGACGCCGTGTGCGTCCGCACTCATCTGGCCGCCCTTCCGGTGCCTTGGTGGTTGCATCATGCGGCGTGCGCGGCGTGCGGCGGCGGGCTTTGGCCAAGGGCGTGCCCGGGTGCCGCGCCCGGCGCCGTGCCGCCGCGGGCTGGCCGCCCGGCCGCCCCCGGTCGTGGGGTGCGGGCTCGTTGTGCCTGGTGGGGAGGGGTCCGCGCCCCCGGTGCGGGGTCCGCAGGGGCCGGAGGGTGAGGGGGCGGGCGGGGGCAGAGGGGGCGGGGGTCGAGCGGTCCTCGAGGTGCTCCCGATGCGGACTCAGGCGGTCTTCGAGTACGCGCCCGGCGTCTGAACGCCCGCCGCGGGGCGCGGAGTTGGGGTGGCGGCCGCCTTGCCGGGTGCCGGGCGCCGCGCTCGTCGCGCCGGCCGGGGGGCGGGCGGGGCGGTACGCCGCAACGGGGTGCGGGGGAAGCGGGGCCCGGCGGGGGTTGACCGACGGGCGCTCGGCGGGGGCAGCCCGGCCCGGGGGGGGGGGGGGGGGCGGGCGGGGTGGCCGCACGTTGCTGCCGTCCGGTCGCCTGCCGCGCGCAGCTTGGCCGGTTCGCGCGGGTGCCCGCAGCACCGTCCCCGTCCGCCCGGCGCCAACTCCCCGGCCGTGGCCGGGGGGTTGGTGCGGGCACCCGCCGGGGCGGGGCTTCGGCGCAGCGGGGCCGGGGCGGCGGGGCGGGAGGGTGCGGGACTCCCCCGCCCCGGCCCGGCCCGGCCCGCCCTGCGGGCGGACGCGGTGCGGTGGGCGGCTTTCAGGCGGTGCGGTAGGCGACCCGTTCGGCCATGGCCGTCAGTTCGCTGCGCCACACCGGGTCGATGGGGGTGGCGGTGATGGCGGTGCAGCCCTGCTCGACGAGGCCGGCGATGTGCTTTTCGACGTCGTCGGGGACGCCGGTGTCCAGCAGGCGGCGGCGGACCTCCTCGGGGGTGTGGCCGGGGGTGGTGATCAGGCGGCGGATGCGCGGGTCGCGCTGCATCGCCCAGCCCAGGAGCAGGGTCATCTTGTGCTGGCTGAAGTCCAGGCCGGCGGGTTTGCCGGTGGCGGCGGAGTCGCCGAAGGCGTCCAGCAGGTCGTCGCGGAGCTGGAATGCCTCGCCGACCGCCTCGCCGTACTGTTCGAAGGCGGGGGCGAGGTCGGGCCGTCCGGCGGCGCTCGCGCCGACGGCCAGGGGGCGGTGGATGGTGTAGTGGCCGGACTTGGCCAGGGCGATCCAGCGGGAGAGGTGGGGGTCGATGAGGAATTCGGCGGCCGCGGTCATGTCCATGTACTGGCCGATCATCAGTTCCGAGCGCAGCCTGTTCCACACCGGGGTGACCGCGGCGGGTGCGGGGGCCATCAGCTGTTCGGAGTAGACCAGGGCCAGGTCGCCGACGAGGAGGGCCACGCCCTCGCCGTACCGGCGGGATTCGCCCTGCCAGGCGCGTGCGGCGTGGCGGGCGGAGTGGTGGGCGTGGACGGTGGGCAGGCCGCGGCGGTGGCTGGAGGCGTCGATGATGTCGTCGTGGATGAGGGCCGAGGCGTGCAGCATCTCCAGGGCTGCGGCGCTCGTCACGGCCACGGGGTCCTCGGGGTCGCCGCCGGCGGCGAGGTAGCCGGCGATGCAGAAGGCGGGCCGGATGCGTTTGCCGCCGGCCGCAACCAGGCCGCGCAGCGCGTCGACGGCGCCGGCCGCCCGTTCGTTCACCCCCGCCCATACGTCGTGTTCGGCCAAGAGGAAGGCCCGCAGATGGTGTTCCATCCGCTGCAGCAGTTCCTCGCTGGTGCGGCGCGCGTCGGCCGCCCCTTGCTGGTCGGTTGCGATACAGGTCGTTTCCATGGCCACAGCCTTGACTTCCTTGGCGTAGAGAGCGAGCACGGGGGGGGGCGGCCGGCCGGGGCGGGGCCCGGCACGGCACAGAGGCGGTTCCGGAAGGGAACTCGAGCCCCGCTGAAGAAAAGGGGAATCTAGAATTCCCCTTTAGGGGGGATCGATTACGAAAGGAAAAATTTAACACCGCTGGATTACCGCTCCCTTCCCGCCGGGGTGCACGTTGACACCCCCCGACCGCTCATGGAACTCTCCGAGTGCACCCATGGCCGCGGCTAGGTGGCGGTGGGTCTGGGGCAGTAACGGGGGGATGGAATGCACATGACGGCCGTATCGAGGGAACACATCAGAGCCTGCGCCTGCCGGGCCTGTTCCGCTTCTTTTGCCGTAATTCACTGACCGGGTCCTTCCCGCCGCCGCGGTGTTCTTCCGCGGTCTTTGGCCGGGCCTTTCGGTCGCGCCCCCGTCTTCGGGGGCCTTCGTTTCAGCATTCACTGCGGTGATCGGCGCGGAATTGTTTCCGGCGGCCGGCCGCGGGGCGCGTCAGCTCATGAAGGAGATTCAATGGAGTTTCACTCATGTCCCAGGAACCATGCTCCCGAGGTGCGGGCCGCCGCCGGCCGTGTGCTGTGCGCCGCGTGTGCCGGGCAGCTGGAGCGCACCCTGCGCACCCTTCCCGGCCTGCACCAGGAGGGGCTGCACCACATTCTGCCGACGGCCCGGCGCAGGAACCCGACGAAGGTGTCGGGCAGCCGCAGGCGCGACCACCTGAATATTTCCGCGCTCGACGCCCGGAACAATATTCTCGCCATCTTGGAGTCGTGGTCGCTGTATGTGGTGGAGAAGCTCGAAACCGCTCCTCCCGGGCGCTCCGTCCCCCAGCTCGCCTCCTTTTTGATACGCCATCTCGAGTGGCTCACCGCCCAGCCCCCCGCCGTGGAATTCGCCGATGAAGTCGAAGGCCTCCAGGTGGAATCGCTGCGCGCCATCGACCCGGATTCGGAAGAGCACCGCACGCCCGCCATCGGGTGCGTGGTGGACGACTGCCCGGGGACGATCAATACCGCGCAGCGTGCCGCAAGGAGCCCGGCCAGGGGCAGCATCAGCTGCACGTCAGGACATTCATGGGAAATGCGCGAATTACTGACCCTCCGGCATCTCTTGGACCGGCAACGGAAGGACGCCGCATGAACAGACCACCGCGCCACCGGCTCGTACCCACGAATGTGGCCGCCCTGGCCACGGGTGTCTCCGAGGCGACGATCCGCAAATGGGTGAGCCGCGGCAAGATAACCCGCTACGGCACCCCGGGGCGTTCGCAGTTCGACATAGAGGAGCTCACCGAGATCGCCCTGCGGCGCCGGCCGGCCGGCGCCGCCGCCCGTTCCTGACCCCCCGCCCCCCCGCCCCGTTCCTGCCCCTCCCCTTGCCCCTGCCCCGCACGCCGGCCCGCGCCCTGCTGGAGGGCGCGGGCCGGGGTGTGTGCCCTCAGGCGGGCAGAGTGCGGGTCAGGGCGCGCTCGGTCAGCGCGGCGGCGGCCCCGGTGTAGGCGCCGGGCGCGAACAGGTCGCGGTGGCGCTCTTCGTCCAGCAGTGCGGCCACCCGCGCATCGGCCCGCAGGAGGCCGGCCAGGGGCGCGCCGGT
The DNA here is from genome assembly GCF_042881135.1 of Streptomyces sp. NPDC058284. Taxonomy (NCBI): domain Bacteria; kingdom Bacillati; phylum Actinomycetota; class Actinomycetes; order Kitasatosporales; family Streptomycetaceae; genus Streptomyces; species Streptomyces sp. NPDC058284. The sequence goes on along the minus strand of NZ_JBHVYE010000052.1, from coordinate 13,418 downwards.
GCGGGCGGCCTCGGCGCAGGCCTCGTTGAGCAGGGCGCGGGCCGCTGGTTTGCCCAGCAGCGGGGCCAGGACGGCGGCGATCTTCTCGGAGACGATCTGCCCGCCGGTCAGGGCCGCGTTCGCGCGCATCCGCCCGGTGTCCACCGACAGGCCGGAGACCAGTTCCACCGCCTGGTGGGCCGCTCCCCCGGCCAGCCGCAGCAGGGCGCGCAGCGGTTCCCACTCGGCGTGCCAGGCGCCGGCGGAGCGTTCGTCCTCGCTCAGCATGCAGCCAAGGACGCCGGCCGCCAGCGGGGGCGCCTGCAGGGCGGCGGAGCGGATGGCCGCGGACAGGACGGGGTTGCGTTTGTGCGGCATCGCCGAGGACGCGCCGCGCCCGGCGGGCGCCGGCTCGTGCACCTCGCCGACCTCGGTGCGGGTCAGCGACAGCACATCGACGGCGATCTTGCCCAGGGCGGTGCAGGTGAACGCGGCGCCCTGGGCCAGGTCGGCCACGGGGGTGCGCAGCACGTGCCAGGGCAGCAGCGGGGCACAAAGGCCCAGTTCGGCGGCGAAGGCGGCGGTCAGCTCGCGGGTGTAGGCGGCGGGCTCGGCGCCCGGGGCGTGGTGGAGGTAGCCGGCCAGGGTCCCGGCGGCCCCGCCGAGCTGGACCGGGGCCCGGGCCTGGAGGTCGGCCAGTTTCTGCGCGGCGTCCAGGACCAGGCTGCGCCAGCCGGCCGCCTTGCAGCCGAAGGTGGTGGGCACCGCGTGCAGGGCCAGGGTGCGCCCGGCCATCAGGGTGTCCTGGTGGGTGCGGGCCAGGCGGGCCAGGTCCTGCTCGAGGCGGGCCAGGTCGGCGCGGATCAGGCCCAGCGCCCGGTGGGCCACCAGGACGGCCGCGGTGTCCAGGATGTCCTGGCTGGTGGACCCGCGGTGCACGTAGGCGGCCGCCTGCGGGTCCAGGGCCTGGACCAGCGCGGTCAGTTCCTGCACCAGGGCGACCACCGGGTTGGCGGACTGGCGGGCCCGGGCGGCCAGCGCCGGCAGGTCCAGGCGCTCGGCGCGGGCGGCCTCGGTGATGGTGCGGGCGGCGGCCGCGGGCACCGTGCCCAGGCGGGCCTGGGCCCGGCTCAGGGCCGCCTCGGCGTCCAGCATGGCCTGCAGCCACGCGCCGTCGCCGACCGCGCCGGCCACGGGGGTGCCGGCCCAGACCGGGGCGAGCAGCCCGGCATCCGGCAGCGCCGGGGCCGCCAGGGCGGCCGGTGCGGGCGGGGCGGGCGGGGCGGCGGGGGCGGGGTCAGTGGGCATGCGTGACTCCTTGTGCGGGGTGAACGGCCGCCCCCGGGGCGGCGGTTGGGGCAGCGGGAGCAGTGGAGGCCGCAGGGGTGGTGGAGGCGGCGGGGGTGGTGGGGGCGGCAGGGGTGGTGGTGGGGCAGGCCAGGGCCGCGCGGGCGATGGCGTCGGCGTCGGTGAGGGTCACCGAGTTGACGCCGGGGCGGATACCGGCGGCCGTCACCCAGTGCACCGACTCGGTGGGCACCCCGAAGGCGAAGCGGCGCGGGTGCGGGCGCCCGGCGGCGTCCAGCAGATGGAACGGGCGCCGGGTGACGGCCAGGCCGTCGCTCTGGTAGGGCTCCTTGGTGCGGGTGGGGATGCGGTGGGTGGTGCACTGGCCGCTGTCCAGCAGCCGGCGCAGCAGCGCATCACCGGTACGGCGCAGGGTGATCGCGGGCAGCCGCGCCTCGATGAGCGTGTCCACGCGCCGCACCGAGCCGGGCACCAGCGGGGAGTGGGTGGTGCAGCCGCCCGGACGCAGGCGCACCGCCAGGTTCGGGCCCACCACCTCCAGCACCCCGGCCTCGATCAGCGCGATCATCTCCTCGACGCGGCGGGCCGGCGGGCCGATGGAGAGGTGGGCGTTGAGCGGGGTGTACCAGCCCTCCAGGTCCTCGCGATGGGAGTCGCCGTGCAGCCCGTTGTGGTCGACGGCCAGGCGGATCTCGTTGCGCAGGTCGCGCAGGACGTCCAGGGCCGCCTTCAGGGGGCTGCTGAGGTTGCCGGTGCGGGCCTCGGCGACGTCCTGGCGCAGATGGTCCAGGAGCCAGCCGGTGAAGTCGTGCGGGCCGGTGAACTCCCGCCCCCGGTAGGGCCGGGCGAGCAGTTCCCAGTCCCAGCGGTCCTTCTCGCCGATGCCGTACGCCGTGAGGAGCGCGCCGCGCCGCACCGTGCCGGCGGCCAGGTAGTCGGCCTGGAACTGCTCGCTGGGCCCGTGCTTGCCGCGCGAGGACAGCAGCGTGCGGTAGTAGACGCCCTCCACCTCCGCCGCGATCAGCGGCCACAGATCGGCCCGGAAGTCCAGGCCGGACGCGCCGGCCCGGCGGCGCATCTCGGCGATGCGCCGCTCGGTGAGCAGCAGCGGCCGGTGCCGGCCGTGCGGGCCCTTCTCGTTCTCGCCGCGGGCCTGGTAGGGGATGCCGCGCCGGGAGCCCGCGCACAGGCGGGGCTCGCGGCCCGAGGGGTGGTAGACCAGGCGGTTGCCGGTGCGCGAGAAGCGGCCGCCGCGCCCGGCGGTGAGCCGGGCGAGGTAGTCGAAGAAGTTCAGTCCCAGGCCGCGCAGCAGCACCCTGCTGCCCGGCTCCAGGGCGTCCAGGTCGACGTCGGCGGGGTTGGCCGGCGCGAGGTGGCGCAGGCCCGACTGCCGGGCGCGGGCGGCGAAGGCCCGCTCGGCGTCATCGGCGCGGGCCGGCAGGTGGCCCTGGCACAGGACGACCGCGTCCAGGTGGCGCAGCACGGCGCCGTCGCTGAGCCGCACCCGCTGTTGCGGCGGCCCCTGCGGGTGGCCGGTGGCGCCCTCGTCGTCCAGGGCCAGGGCCCGGCAGCGGTGGACGCTGACCCGCACGCCGTGCGGGGCGCCCCGCACGATGCGCCGGTAGGCCCAGCGCAGGTAGTGGCCGTAAAAGGCGCGGGTGGGGTAGGTGTCGGGGCCCAGGGCGCGGGCCTCCTGCAGGACGCCGGCCGGATGGCCGAAGACGCCGCTCCCGCCGGCGGCGGTGTCATCGGTGCCGCCCGCAGTGTCATCCGCGGCGGCGGCATCCGTAGGGGGGGCGGTGGCATCCGTGGCGGCGGCGGTGAGGGTGGTGGCCCACTCGTACAGGCTGGGTCCGGGCTCCAGGGGGCCGTGCAGGTCGACGGTGGCGTCGGTGAACAGGGAGATCTGGCCGGCCACGGTGTTCATCAGCAGGTGCGGGGACTGGTCGGTACGCCAGACCTGGCCGGGGCCGGGCGGGTAGGGGTCGACCACATGAATGTGCACGGTGTGGTCCTGGGGGCGCGAGCGGGCGTTGGCGCACAGGCGCTCGAGTACGGACAGCCCGCGCGGTCCGGCACCGATCAGGCATACCGTGCTGTGTGTCGCTGTCATGTCTACCGTTTCTGCTGGTCACGCAACGGGGCGAGACCGCACGCCGGGCGCCGCCGCACAAGCACACGAGGGGCGGCGCCGCTCACGTCCGGCCGGGAGCACCGCGGCGAGCGAGAGCCGGCGGTGCTGGGACGCACACGCCCCGCCGGCCCGGGAGAGACCTCGACCGGGCGGCGGCCCCGCGCCCCGTGCGCCACGGGGCGCGAGCGGGGCGGGGGGCACGGCATGTACGACAGGGGGGATGTGCGGATCGCGGGGGGGGCGCTTGCGGCCGGTGTGCCGCGCTGCGCGTGCTGCTCCCGCGTCCGTCCCGCGCCGGCCGTCAGCCGCTGTCGCGGGGCGGACGGTAGCCGTTCACCATGCCTGGGGGGCGGACCCCGCGGCCATGCCGCCTCCTGGGCCCGCGGGCCGCATCCGGGCCGCCGGGCGGCGGGATCCCGGGCGGGCCCCTACCGGGGCGGCGTACTCCCCCGGGCCCGGCAGCGCCCGGGCAGCCGGGGTCGGCAGGGCGCTCGAGAAGGCCGGCACACCCGTGCCCGTAACCGTGTCCGTGCCCCCGGTGCGGTCCGGCGCGCAGGCGCGGGTGTCCCTCACGGCGGTGGTGGTCATGGGCCTGCTCCTTTCCGCTCTGCGGGGAGGGTGTCGCTCAGCTGCGTGGCCCGGGCGCGGGCGCGGTGGCCGTGGTGCGGGCGCGGCCGGCGCTCTGCGGGCGGGCCCGCAGAAGCGGCAGGAATGAATTTTCCGGTGCGCCAAGGAAAGAGGGGGAACGGAAAAGCGCCCAAGTACCGGCCGGGGTGCTGTTTTTGGGCAGGGTGGGCGCCCTGGAATAGTGACACGCGGCCCGCCTCCGCGCCTAGAGCGCCCCGAAGTGGCATGGATCACGGCCCTGTTCGCTCCTGCCGGCGCCCGACTGCGGGCGTGCGGCGGGGGGTTGGCCGGGCGGGCACGGGGGCGGACAGCACAGCGCCCCCGGAGGGGGGATGGTCCCCGGGGGCGGTGCGGTCCAAGGCCGGCTCAGTGGCTCAGTGGGCGCTCACGCGCTTTCAGGAGGCGGCGCCGGTGGTGGTGGGCTGGGCCGGCGCTTCGTCGCCGGGCTCGGCATCCGCCTCGGCCAGCACGTTGCGGGGCGTGGCGTCGACCTTCTGCATCAGCGCGATGACCAGGACGGCCGCGGCGGCCACCAGGATGGCGCCCACCTGGAAGGCCCGCGAGGCCCCGTCGGACTGGGCGACGGTGGGCAGGACGCCGTCGCCGATGTGGTCGCTCGTGTAGCGGATGGCGATGGGCACCAGGGTGGCCAGGCCCAGCGCGCCGCCGATCTGCTGCATGGCGGTCTGCACGCCGGAGGCCAGTCCGGAGTCCTTGCCGGTGACCTGGTAGAGCGCGCCGTTGACCAGGGCGGGATAGCACATGGCGCTGAAGATGCCGAAGACGAGCATGCCCGGCAGGACGCCGCCGACGTAGGAGGAGTCGGCCTCCAGGGAGCTGGCGACGAACAGGCCGGCGGCGGCGCCGCCGAAGCCGATGGCCAGGACCGCCTTGACGCCGATGCGGGGCATCAGGGCGGAGGCGGCGCCCATGCCGGCGCCCATCGCGAAGGCCAGCGGCACCACGGCCATGCCCGCCTTGATCGCGGAGTAGTTGAGGACCTGCTGCATGTAGATGATGAGCAGGAAGGCGTAGCAGTGGAAGCTGGCGAGCAGCGCCAGGGTCACGACGTTGGAGGTGACCCGGGTGCGGTTGGTGAAGAAGCGGATGGGCACCATCGGGTCGGAGACGCGGGTCTCCCACACGGCGGTCAGCAGCAGGATGCCGATGCCGGCCAGCAGCGGCAGGAGCACGGTGGAGGAGCCCCACGCGTGGTCGGCGGCCTTGATCAGGCCGTAGACGACGGCGACCAGGCCGCCGGTGATGCCGACGGCGCCGGCGAAGTCGACGCTGCGGCCCTCGCGTTCCATGCGGCTCTCGGGCATGACGCGGGGCACCAGGATGAGCGCGGCGAGCGCGATGGGGATGTTGATGTAGAAGATCCAGCGCCAGTCGATCCATTCGGTGAGCGCACCGGAGACGACCGATCCGATCACGCCGCCCAGGGCGGCGGTGCCGCCCCAGACGCCCAGGGCCTTCATCCGCTCGCGGGCGTCGGGGAAGAGGATGGGGATCATGCCGAGTGCGGCCGGGCCGCACAGGGCCTCGCCCAGGCCCTGGACGAAGCGGCTGGAGACCAGCATGCCGGAGGACATCGCGGCGCCGCAGGTGGCCGAGGCGACGCCGAAGCAGATCACACCGATCATGAAGACCCTGCGGCGGCCGAACATGTCGGCCAGCCGGCCGCCCAGCAGGAGGAAGCCGCCGGCCATCAGCACGTAGCCGTTGAGAACCCAGGCGAGGTCGCCCTCGGTGCTGAAGGTCAGGTCCTTGTCGATCTCGGGGAGAGCGACGAGCACGATCGTGACATCCATGACGAGCATGAACTGAATCGCGGCCAGGACGCCCAGTGCTTTCCAGCGCCTCGGGTCGGACTGGGCGACGGCATCGTTCGCCCCGCCCGGGGACTCTTTGTCGAGAGTACTCATGGCCTGTTTACTTCCTCCGAATAAGTGCGACCCGAAAAGGCCGTCCGCGCGGATGTTCCGGCCGGCGCCGGTGACTCGTGCGCCCCGCCGGATCGCGGGCCGGTGTCCGTCTCCTCCCCTCCGACGAAACGGGCTGCCCAAATGTGAGGGCCCGTGCGCGCCGCGGGGTCCCGCAGGGGCGGGGGCGGTGGCGGGGGCGGGCTCAGGCGACCAGGTAGCGCTGGATGGTGGGGGCGATGAGGGCGACGACGTCGTCCACCGAGGCCGAGGCGAGCGGCTCCAGCCGGACGACGTAGCGCAGGACGGCCACGCCCCACACCTGGGCCTGGGCGGCGTTGATGTTCATGGGCGGCACGCCCAGGGCGCGGGCGACCTCGTCGAAGTCCCTGGGCTCCTCCTGCAGCGAGGCCGCCAGCTGCCGGAAGATCTGCTGGGACATGAAGTCGCGCATCTGGGCGGCGCCTTCCTCGCCGGTGAAGACGGCGCTGAAGGCGGCCAGCAGCTGCGGGCGCACCTGGGGGTCCTCCCAGCGGGACAGGGCCGCCCGCAGCAGGCCCTCGGCCAGCTCGGCGCGCCGGCCGGTCAGGGAGGCCGCGCCGGCCCGGGCGAGGGCGTCACCGATATCGCTCAGGGCGTCGCTCCCCGCAGACGCGGCAGCCGCGGCAGACGCGGCGGGGGTGGTGGGGTTGTGTGGGGCTGCGGACATCTCTCCTCCTGGTGGAGCAGGGGTACGAGCAGGGGTACGGGGCCGGGGGGGCCGGTGGGGGGCGGGGCGGGGTCAGTCGATGCCGCGTACGACGTTGGTTTCGGCGCTGTCGTCCTCGTCGATGCCGGCCAGGCGCAGCGCCGGGGTGCGCGGCGGCGTGCGGACGGCGGCGTCCGCGGGGCGCCTGCTGTCCTTGGGCCTGCTGTCCTCCTCGTGGGTGTGGTGCACGTCAGCCTCCTGGTGGGGTGGGGTCGGTAGCGGGGGGATCGGGCCCGGAAGAAGAGGGGGGCGGTGCCGTGTCAGTGGCGGGCTGCGAGACCGGCGGGCCGGACACCGGGCGTGCCGGGCGTGGTGGATGCGCCGGGTGTGGCGGGTGTGGCGGTGATGTTGCGGTGGATGTCGAGGGCCGCGGTGGAGCGGTTGAGGGTGATGTAGTGCAGGCCGGGGGCGCCTTCGGCCAGCAGGCGGCGGGCCATGGCGGTGGCGTACTCCACGCCGATGCGGTGGCCCTCGGCGGGGTGGTCGCGGGCGGCGTCCAGGCGGTGGGCCAGGGCTTCGGGGAAGGCGGCGCCGCTGAGCTGGGCGAAGCGGCTGATCTGGCGCACGTCGGTGGCCGGCATGATCTCGGGGATGATCGGGGTGTCGCAGCCCGCGGCGCTCACCTTCTCGCGCAGCCGCAGGTAGTCCTCGACGTGGAAGAACATCTGGGTGATGGCGTAGTCGGCGCCGGCCCGGCACTTGGCGACGAAGTGGGCGATGTCGCTGTCCCAGTCGGCGGAGCGCGGGTGGCGTTCGGGGAAGGCCGCCACGCCGACGCTGAACTGGCCCGATTCCTTGACCAGGCGCACCAGTTGGTGGGCGTGGTCCAGGCCCTTGGGGTGGGGCGTCCAGGGTCCGTTGGGGTCGCCGGGCGGGTCTCCGCGGACGGCCAGGACGTCGCGGACCCCGGCGTCGGCGTACTGGCCGATGATGTGGCGCAGTTCGGCCACCGAGTGGCCCACCGCGGTCAGGTGGGCGACGGGGCGCAGGGTCGTCTCGGCGGCGATGCGGGTGGTGAGCTCCACGGTGCGTTCGCGTGAGGAGCCGCCGGCGCCGTAGGTGACCGAGACGAAGGCGGGGGCCAGGGTCTCGATGCGGCGGATGGTGCGCCACAGGGAGCGGGCCGCGCTCGGGTTCTTGGGCGGGAAGAACTCGAAGGAGAAGCTGGGGCTCTCCTCGTCGATGAGGTCGCGCAGTGCCCTCATGAGCGGCCCCCGGCGCCGGGGCGGGCGGCGGGCCGGGCGGCGGGAGGGGGCGGGGCGCCGTCCGGTGCGGGGGCGGGGCGGGCGGGGTTCGTGCGTTCGCCTGTGATCTGTGTTTCCAGGGCGCGGGCGGCGGCGGGTCCGTAGGTGTGGTCGATGCGGGTGATCAGGTCGGCGGGGAGGAGTTTGTACTCCTGGGTGCCGACCGATTCCAGGACGGTGGTGGCCAGGGCGCAGCCGAGCTGGGCGGCGCGTTCCTGGGGCAGGTTCCAGGCGGTGGCGGCCAAAAAGCCCGCACGGAAGGCGTCGCCCGCCCCGGTGGGGTCGGCGATCTTGTCGGTGGGGACGGCGGCAACGGGCAGGCGGGGGCAGCCGGCGCGGTCCAGGGCGACGCCGCCGGCGCCCAGGGTGGTGATCCAGGTGCCGACCCGCTCCAGGAGTTCGGGGCGGCTCCAGCCGGTGCGTTCCTGCAGCAGGGCGGCCTCGTACTCGTTGGTGAACAGCCAGCGGGCGCCCTGGACGAGGCGGCGGGCCTGGTCGCGGTCCAGGCGGGCCAGTTGCTGGGAGGGGTCGGCGGCCACCGGGATGTGCAGGCGGTGGGCGGTGGCGGTGTGGCGCAGCATGGCGGCGGGGTCGTCGGCGCCGACGAGGACGAGGGCGGGGGGGCCGGTGCGGGCGCTCACGGCGGCCAGGTCGATGCGGGCGGCCTCGGCCATGGCGCCGGCGTAGAAGGTGGCGATCTGGTTCTGGTCCTGGTCGGTGGTGCACACGAAGCGGGCGGTGTGCAGGGTGTCGCTGACCTGGACGGCGCTGGTGTCCACGCCGTGTTCGTGCAGCCAGTGGCGGTACTCGGCGAAGTCCTGGCCGGCCGCGCCGATCAGGAGGGGGTTGAGGTGGAGCAGGCCCAGGCCGAAGGCGATGTTGGCGGCGACGCCGCCCCGGCGGATTTCGAGGCGGTCGGCGAGGAAGGACAGGGAGACCCGCTCGAGCTGTTCTTTGATCAGCTGCTCGGCGAAGCGTCCGGGGAAGACCATCAGGTGGTCGGTCGCGATGGATCCGGTCACGGCGATACGCACGGCGAAATGCACTCCCTCTTGAAGGCGTGAGGTCGACAGCGGCCCTCCCGGGCCCGGCGGCGCCCCGCGGGGGCGGGGGCCGCCGGGGCCGGGCTTTTTGCGGCGTGCCCGGCCCCGGGGGGGGCGGAGGGCGGCGCGGGGGTCAGCCTGCTGCGGCCACCGCGCGCAGGGCGTCGGCGCGGTCGGTGCGTTCCCAGGTCAGTTCGGGCAGGTCGCGGCCGAAGTGGCCGTAGGCGGCGGTCCGGGCGTAGATGGGGCGCAGCAGGTCCAGGTCGCGGATGATCGCGGCGGGGCGCAGGTCGAAGACGGCCGTGACGGCCGCTTCGATGGCGGCCTGGGGGACGGTGGCGGTGTTGAACGTCTCGATGAACAGGCCGACCGGTTCGGCCTTGCCGATGGCGTAGGCGACCTGGACCTCGCAGCGGGCCGCGAGGCCGGCGGCGACGATGTTCTTGGCGACCCAGCGCATGGCGTAGGCGGCCGAGCGGTCGACCTTGGAGGGGTCCTTGCCGGAGAAGGCGCCGCCGCCGTGGCGGGCCATGCCGCCGTAGGTGTCGACGATGATTTTGCGGCCGGTCAGGCCGGCGTCGCCCATCGGGCCGCCGATCTCGAAGCGTCCGGTGGGGTTGACGAAGAGGCGGTGGTCCTCGGTCTCCAGTTTGATGCCGTCGTCGGCGAGCTGGGCCAGGACGGGCTCGACGACGTGGGTGCGCACGTCGGGGGTGAGCTGCTCGGCCAGGTCGATGTCGCCGGCGTGCTGGGAGGAGACCACCAGGGTGTCCAGGCGCACGGGGCGGCTGCCGTGGTACTCGATGGTGACCTGGGTCTTGCCGTCGGGGCGCAGGTAGGGGACGGTGCCGTCCTTGCGGACCTGGCTCAGGCGGCGGGCGAGGCGGTGGGCCAGCTCGATCGGCAGCGGCATCAGGGCGGGTGTCTCGTCGGTGGCGTAGCCGAACATCAGGCCCTGGTCGCCGGCGCCCTGCCGGTCGAGTGCGTCCTGTTCGCCCTCGACGCGGTTTTCGTAGGCGGCGTCCACGCCCTGGGCGATGTCGGGCGACTGGGCGCCGATGGACACCGACACCCCGCAGGAGGCGCCGTCGAATCCCTTGGCCGAGGAGTCGTAGCCGATGTCGAGGATCTTGTTGCGGACCAGGGTGGCGATGTCGGCGTAGGCGGTGGTGCTCACCTCGCCCGCGATGTGCACCTGGCCGGTGGTGATCAGGGTTTCGACGGCGACGCGGGAGGCGGGGTCCTGGCCGAGCAGGGCGTCCAGGACGGTGTCACTGATCTGATCGGCGATCTTGTCGGGGTGGCCCTCGGTCACGGATTCCGAGGTGAACAGGCGACGGGACATGACTCTCCAGGACTAAAGAGGAGGGGCGGATGCGGGTGCGTTGACGTGGCGGGAACGGGGTCGGGCGGCCAGGGGGGCCACGGGGCAGCTGCCGTGGCCGGGGGGCGGGCGGGCGCCGCTGGTATGCGGACGATGCGGCAGGAGCAGCCGGCCAACGGCCCGGTACTGCGGGCCCAGTTGGTATGGGGGCCCGTGCGGGGAGCCCCGTCGGTATCGGTCCACGGGGCCGGTGCCGCACGGCCCGGTGTGCCGGGCCGGGGCGGCGTGGGATGGCAGGTGGGACGGGACGGTGTGGCGCCGTGCGGGAGGGGGCGGGACCGCCTCGCATGCCCCCGGGGGGCGTGTGCCTCTCCCCCGCGCCCCGTCCGGCCCGTCACCGAGCCCCAGCGGCGCCCCGCACCACCACCCCTCCCCCGTACCGGCACCCCCCCTGCCGACCAGCAGCGTTGATGGCACGTCTTCGTCCCCACGGCTGGCCGGGCAGGCCCGGTGCGCTGCAAGCTGCGCCGGATGCCCGAGAGCAACCGATCTGGCGGGGCCGGCGCGTGCGGCGCGCCCCGCAGGGGCGCGGGGAACTGCGCGCCCAGCCACGACGCCCCGCGGCCAAGGACGCACCCCGGCCCGCACGGCGCTTGGCGCTTGGTGCTTGGCGCTTGGCGCTTGGCGCTTGGCGCTTGGTGCTTGGCGGGCAGGCCCGGCGCAGCCGGTGACGGACCCGCAGAAACCACAGCCGCCCGCCCGGCACGCAGCCACCGCAGTCGCCCGCACACCCTCGGGGCCACGGAGCCGGCCGCACGGCCACAGGATGTGCCGGGGCGGGCCGGGCGCGGCGGTGGTGCTGCGCTGCCGGGCCCGCCCGGGCTGCGGGCCGGGATGCGGGCCGGGGTGCGGGCCGGGCCGGGCCGGGGTGCGGGCCGGGATGCGGGCCGGGGTGCGGGCCGGGGTGCGGGCCGGGCCGGGATGCAGGCCGGGGTGCGGGCCGGGCCGGGATGCAGGCCGGGGTGCGGGCCGGGGTGCGGGCCGGGGTGCGGGCCGGGGTCAGGCCGGGTCGGCCAGGCGCTGCTGCAGGTGGTCGGCCAGCGCGATCCGCTGGACCTTGAGCGTGGCGGTGCGCGGCAGTTCGGCCTGGGGGATCTGGACGGGGTCGGCCAGCTGGGGGAAGTCGGTGACGGCGGCGCGCCAGCGGCCGGGGTCCAGCGGGGTGTCGTCGGTGGTGCAGATGACGGGGACGGGCCGGTTGCCCGGGCCCGGCACCACGACCAGTTCGCTCAGTTCGGCCAGGCGGCCCAGGACCACGTCCTCGACCTCCAGGGAGCTGGAGACGCCCTCGATCATGTCGACTTCGCGGTCGAGCATGTGCAGGCAGCCCAGGCGGGTGCGGTAGCCGACGTCGCCGGTGCGCCACCAGGCGCCGTTGCGGTTGGTGTCGTAGCGGTCCTGCTCGGCGAAGTAGGTTTTGGCCAGGCCCGGCCAGGCGACCTCGATGAAGCCGGGGTTGTCCTGGGAGGGAGTGCGGCCGTCACGGCTGACCACGCGGACCTTCGCCGCGCCCAGGGGCATCGCCCAGCCCACGCAGCGCCCGTTGGCCTTGTGGGCGGAGGAGCGCAGGTAGGCGCGGCCGACGGCGGGGCCGACCTCGCTCTGTCCGTAGATCTGGAAGAAGAGGGCACCGGGCCGGCTGGAGGCGTTCAGCAGGCGGCTCATCGTGCGCGGGTGGATCGCGTCGAAGGTGCTGGAGAAGACCTTCACCGAGGCGAAGGGGCGGCGTGCGTCGGTGGCCAGCTCCTCCCAGTCCATCAGGGAGTTGGGCAGGGCCTCGACGAAGCCGGGCCGGTGCGCGGCGAACTGCTCGGCGATGCTGTCGGGGTCGGATTCGCGCAGCAGCAGGATCGGCAGTTCCTTCAGCAGGGCCAGTGACATCGCCGCGACCATCCGGGAGTGCACGAAGGGGATGTGGATGGCGACGGTGTCCTTGCGGCGCATCAGGGCGAGCAGGCGCCACTGCGGCACCAGGCGGATGCCCTGGGTGCGGGGGGTGTGCACGACGAGTTTGGGCAGGCCGGTGGTGCCGGAGGTGTGGGTGATCACGGCGGCCTCGTCCAGGGGGCGGACCACGGGGCGCACCCGGGGGGCGCCGGCGAGCGCGTCCAGGGCGTGCGCGCCGCTGCGCTCACCGGCCACGATGATCACGCGGCGGGTCAGGCCGGTCAGGGCGATGCCGGCCTGGCGCAGGCTGTCCAGGGTGGGGGCGTCGGTGAGCAGGCTGGGCCGGCCCACCCGCTCGGTCAGCGCGCCGACGGTCGCCGGGTCCAGGGCGGGCGAGAGCATCACGGGGACGGCGCCGATGCGCGAGGCGGCGGCGCCGAGCATCCAGATGTCGGCGTTGGCGCGCTTGTGGATGACCAGGTGCTCATCGGGCCGTACGCCGGCCGCCCACAGGCGGGCCGCCAGCTCGTCCACGGCGCGGGCGAACTCCGCGACCGTCAGGCGCCGCCCCACCGCGGGCAGGGCGTCCAGGTCGTGGTCGAGGGTCAGGGGGGTCGAGCCGTTGACGGCGGCGGCCATCTCCGGCAGAAGTCCCAGGTGCAGGCCGCGCTTTTGTATCGATCGGTAGACCGTGGAGCCCTTCATCGGGCTGTCTCCTTTGCTGCGGAACGGGTGGACGGACAGGCGCGGACGGGCGCGAGAGAGGGCGGACGGGCGAGAGAGGACGGGCGGGTGCGGGCGGTGGGGGGCGGCCCGGCGCCGCGCCCCCCCCGGGGCGGGCGGACACCTTTTCGCGGCCGGGCCTGACATTGCGCGGGGCTGTGTCGTCGAAGGGGGTGAGGCGGACGAGGCGGACGCCGCCGTCCGGTGGCGCGTGCCGGTGCCGGACGGGGCAGCGCCTGGGCCGCGCCGGGGCGCCGGGGGCGCCCCCTCGGGCCGGTCCACGCAGCCGGCCGCGCCCCCGGATGCTGCCCCTGGCCACCGGCCCTGCCCCGCGGCGCGGCGCCCGGCCCCCCCACGGCCCCGCCCGGGGGCACAACCCCCCCCCCCCGCCCACCAAACACAACACCCCACCCCAC
>NZ_JBHVYE010000051.1:0-26786 GCF_042881135.1 Streptomyces sp. NPDC058284 | reverse complement strand
GTCGGCGGGGCAGTAGGCGATGTAGTAGGAGATCTCCTCGGGGCGGCTCACACTGCGGCGGGCCAGCACCCAGTGCCGACGGTCGGGCCGGTGCCGGGGACGGACTTCGACGCGGGCCCAGGCGTAGATCCGCCGGCCGTGGGCTCCCTCACCGCAGGAACGCCGTTTCCACTTCTGCCGTTTCAGGCCGGGAAACAGGTCGTGGACGGGGTGGTCGATCGCCCAGCGGGTGACGACGGTGTCGTGCCGGGTGGTGGCCATGACGTGGAAGACGTCGGCCTGCTCAAGCTCGAAACGCCAGCCTTTACTGAAGCCGTAAGCGGCATCTGCAGTCACCCAGCCGAACGGAATCCGGTCGTCGATCGCTCGGCGGACCATCACCTTGGCCATCGCTACTTTCGTGGCGAAGGCGACCGTGTCGTCGATGCCTGCCCCTCGGCACCGCTCGCGGTCGTCCGTCCAGGACGTGGGCAGATACAACCTGCGGTCGATCAGTGTGCGGCCGCGGTCGGTTGCGTAGGCGAGGAAGACTCCGATCTGGCTGTTCTCAGTGCGGCCCGCGGTGCCGGAGTACTGCCGCTGGACCCCGGCCGAGCGGATGCCCTTCTTCAAAAAGCCGGTGTCATCGATGATCAGAACGGCGTCCGGGTCACCGAGGTGTTCCACGACGTAGTCACGCACGTCGTCCAGGACCTCATCGGCGTCCCACTCGATCCGGTTCAGTAGCCGGTGGATGCGATCAGGACCTCTATGCCCGGCTTCCTCCGCCAGCGTCCAGCCGTTCTTGCGGCCCAGCGGAGCAACCAGGCCCCGCATATAGGCCAGCGCCGACTGGCGCGGCTCCTCCCGGTTGAACCGGTGCACGAACCGCTCGTGCACCGCTTCGAGTTCACCCGCCCACAACCTGACATCAGCAAGGTCCCCACCCATACCCAGACCAACGACCGAACTGGCCAGCAGTCACGGCAAGCACCGTTGCAGTACTAGAACCTGCCCACAGGAGCACACATGACCATCGCCGACATCAAGGTGCCCGACAGCGTCCTGGCCAAGGAGGCCACCGAGTTGGTCCGGGACACGGCCGACGAACTGATCTTCCACCACTCCCGCCGCGTGTACCTCTTCGGCGCACTGCAGGGGAACCGGCGCGGTCTGTCCTACGACGCCGAACTGCTCTACGTGGGCGCCATGTTCCACGACCTCGGGCTCACCGAGAAGCACCGCACGTCGACCCGCCGTTTCGAGATCGACGGCGCCGAGGACGCCAAGGAGTTCCTCCTGGCGCGCGGCGTCACCGAGGACGCGGCCCGGGTGGTGTGGGAGGCCGTCGCCCTGCACACCACCCCCGAGATCCCCACCCACATGGCTCCGGAGATCGCCCTGGTCACGGCCGGTGTCGAACTCGACGTCCTGGGCATCGGCTTCGACGACATCACCGACGAGCAGCGGGCCGCCGTCGTCGCGGCGCACCCCCGCCCCGACTTCAAGCGCCGGATTCTGCAGGCCTTCAACGACGGCATCGCGCACCGCCCCGAGACCACCTTCGGCAACATCAAGGCCGATGTCCTCGCGCGCTACACCGAGGGCTACGTGCGGCCGAACTTCGTTGACGTCATCACGGAGTCGCGCTGGCCGGAGTAACCCCACCGGCTGCCCCCCGTACCTCACTCATCACCGCATCCCCCCTCACCACCACACCCCACCATCGAGAAAGGCTCCGTGACACCGTCATGAAGTCCATCCGTCTCCATACGAACTCCCTCAAGCGCTGGGCGGTCTTCGGCTCCCTCACCGCCATGAGCCTCGCCACCACGGTCACCGGTCCCGCGTCCGCGGCGGCCGGCGACGCCGAGGCGACCCCCTTCGCCGTTCAGGAGCAGGCCGACGGCGACAACGTCGTCCTGCAGTGGAACAAGATGATCAGCGAAGCCATGGCGGTGAACAACCAGGGCTCCATGCACCCCACCCCACCGCCGGTCGGCGGGCGGACACTCGCGGTCGTGCACAACGCGATGTACGACGCCTGGGCCGCGTACGACGCGAAGGCCGTCGGCACCCAGCTCGGCGGCGGCCTGCGCCGCCCCGCGGCGGAGCGCACCGAGGCCAACAAGCGCAAGGCGGTCAGCTTCGCGGCGCACCGCGCGCTGAGCGACCTGTTCCCCAAGCAGCGGGCGACCTTCGACGCCAAGCTGGCGACGCTCGGCTACGACGCGGCCGAGGCCGACACCGCCGCTGCGGGAACGCCCGCCGCCGTGGCGGTCAAGGCGACCGACGCGCTCCTTGAGGTCCGCCACCAGGACGGCTCCAACCAGCTCGGCACCCCGCCGTACGCGTCGCCGGAGGGCTTCTACAAGCCGGTCAACCCGGCGCAGGACGTGAACCACTTCGACAAGAGCAAGATCGTCGACCCGAGCCGGTGGGCGCCGCTGACCATGAACGGCATGACGCACAACTTCCTCACCCCGCATTTCGCGGCGTCGAAGCCGTTCGTCATCAACGACGTGAACAGCTACCTGCCGCCGGCGCCCCCGAAGTACGGCACCCCAGCGTCGAAGCGTGCCATAGCCCAGCAGATGCGTACCAACGCGCACCTGACGGAGCGCCAGAAGGCGCTCGCCGAGTTCTGGCAGTACCGGGACACGTCGTCGTCCATCCCGCAGGAGTGGGCGGCCTTCGTGTCCAAGCGCGACCACCACAGCCTCGACAAGGACGTGAAGCTGTTCTTCGCCCTGAACATCGCGGAGGGCGATGAGGCGGTCGTCGACTGGAAGACCAAGGTCCACTTCGACTACGGCCGTCCGATCACCATGATCCGCTACGCGATGGACGGCAAGAAGATCCGTGGCTACGCGGGTCCCGGTCAGGGCACGAAGGTGATCGACGGCGCCACGTGGCAGCCGTACCTGAAGACGCCGGCCTTCGCGGCCTACGGCTCGGGGCACACCGGCTTCACCGCTGCCGGCGCGGAAATCCTCGAACAGTTCACCGGCTCCGACGCGTACGGCGGGAAGGGCGTCATCAAGGCGGGCAGCTCGGGCATCGAGACCGGCATGCCGTCGAAGGACATCGCGCTCAAGTGGGACACGTTCTCCGACGCGGCCCAGGAGGTGGGCGAGTCGCGTCTGTGGGGCGGCGTGCACTGGGGATTCGACCACACCGAGGCCGACGCCCAGGCCCGCGAACTCGCCCGGGACGTCTGGGCGGAGTCCAAGCAGTACTTCGACGGCAGCCACCCGGACGCCTGATCCCCGGCCGGATCCTCCAGTCGGCCACGTGAGCCGTTCCCGGCCGACCACGTGAGCCGTCTCCAGGCGGGAGGCGTGACACCCACCCCGGCCACGCCCCCGCCTGGCCTCGCCGTCCCTCCCAATCCCGGGCATGAGCCCGGCGCAGGACATCGCCACCCACGCCATGTCGGTCACTGTTCACGGGCAGACTGCCGCGCCTGAGCATGGGTGTGTTCCTGGCCCACATGGCGGGCGTGTTCGCCACGCTGCTACTCATGCCGGGCGACGTCTGGCTGCACGCCCCGCTGGCCCCCACGATGGAAGGCCAGTACATCCTGAAGAACATCGTCCTAGTGACGGCCTGCCTGACGGCGGCCACCCACCGTCCCCCTACTGGCGCCGCGCGGTTGCCGTAGCCGTAGCCGCCGTCGGCGTGGCCTCGACGGATGTGCGCGTTATGCCCGAATGTCTGCGGGTACCTCTATGCGGACAAAAGCGGCGCTGAGGCGTGAGGAGACGAGAGCACATGAAGATCGGCTACAAGCTGGCCGCCGAGGCCTTCGGCCCGGCAGAACTCGTGCGGCAGGCGGTTCTGGCGGAGCGGGCGGGCTTCGACTTCGTCGAGATCAGCGATCACTACCACCCCTGGCTCGACAACCAGGGGCATTCGCCGTTCGCCTGGACGGTGCTTGGCAGCATCGCGGCGAAGACCGAACGGATCGAACTGGCGACCGGCGTGACGTGCCCGACGGTGCGCTACCACCCGGCGATCATCGCCCAGGCGGCCGCCACGCTCGCCCTGCTGTCGGAGGGCCGGTTCGTCCTCGGCCTCGGCTCGGGCGAACGGCTCAACGAGCACGTCACCGGCGTGGGCTTCCCGGACGCCGTCTCCACCCGGCACGAGATGTTCAGGGAGGCCCTGGAGATCATCCGGCTGCTGTGGAGCGGCGGATACCGGTCGTACGAGGGGAAGCACCTGAAGCTGTCGGACGCCCGGGTGTTCGACCTCCCCGAGAGGCTCCCGCTGATCGCGGTGGCCGCCAGCGGCAAGGCGTCGACGGCCCTCGCCGCGGAGCTGGGGGACGGTCTGTTCGCCACGGAGGACAAGCCCGAGATCGTCCGGCAGTACCGGGAGGCGGGCGGTTCCGGGCCGCGGTACGCGGAGGTGCCGATGGCGTGGGCGCCCGACGAGCACGCCGGGGCGAAGGCCGCCCTGGAGACGTCGCGGTGGGCCATGACCGGCTGGAAGGTCATGAGCGAGCTGCCCAACCCGGTCAACTTCGACGCCGCGACGACGACCGTGCGCGAGGAGGACATCCTGGAGAAGTTCGCCTGCGGCACGGATCCGGCACGGTTCGTCGAGGTGGCGCAGAAGTTCGTGGACGCGGGCTTCGACCACCTGGTCATGCAGAACGCGGGCCCCGACCCGGACGGTTTCATCGACTTCTACCAGCGCGAATTGGACGGCCGGATGCGGCAGTTGAGCCCGCGTGACGGTCAGGGCTGAACCGGCGCTTGCGCCTCCCCGGACAGGCTCTGAGGGAGCGGCCCTCAGCCGGCCGCGTTGTCGACGCGCAGCCGCACCTGTTCCTCCAGCCGCTGGAGGCTGCGGTCGAGGGCGGTGTGCACGGCCTGTTCCCCCGGGTCGTGCCCCTCCTCGAAGAACGACAGATGCACCGTGACCTCGCTGGTGCCGCTGTCCATGCCGGCGACCTGGAGCCAGCCGGTGTAGCCGCCCTGTTCGCGGGTGCCCCACTCGAGCCGCATCTGGTCCCGCTGGGCCCGCAGCAGGGCGGACACGTCCTGGTCGGTGCGGTCCTCGTGCACGGTGACGGCGGGCGGCTCACCGGCGTCCACGTGCAGCTCCTGCGGCAGCCACGTGTTCATCTGGTCGACGTCGGCGGCCTGGTCGAAAACGTGCTCCGGCAGTGCGGGCATCGTGCGCGAACGTTCGTACTCGGTCATCGGTACACCGTTCCTGGGCTCGGGGACACCGAGTAGGCGTTATGTGCGTTATGCGCGTCCCATTCGACCACAGCGGGCCGGAACCGGCCACCCCGAGAGCCGGTCACACCGACGGCCCCGTAGCGCGTCATGGGGCGCGGTCGGATCAGAGGGCGCGCCCGGAGACGAAGCGCCCCTCGATGGACTCCGCGAAGACCGCGCCACCGAGGTAGAGCGGAGTCGTCAGGGTGGGCCGGAGGCCGTCGATCGCCTTCGTGTCGGTGGTAGGAACCGTCCGCTGAGTGGCGTTCTCGGCATCGCCGCCGAGGGGCACGGTGCGGATCTCGTAGGAGCCGACGAGCAGGAGCCGGTCGCCGGAGAGGCCGAGGGCGCTGGGGTTGGCGCGGGCCGGGAGGTCCCAGAGCTCCTTGCCGGACTTGTAGTCGTACGCCGTGAGGCGGTCCAGAAGTTCCGCCTTCTTGTCCGTGTTCGCGATGACCAGTACGCCCTTCTCGCCGACGACGGGCGCGACGTCGGGCCGCTTCGTGCCCCCGATCGTGCGGCGGGAGGCAAGAGTGTCGCCGTCGAGCACACTCACGCCCGCGCGCGCCACCGACCAGCACAGCACCGCACCGTGGTACCCCATGAGGTCGCCGCACCCGGGCTTCGACACCTTGGCCTTCTCGTCACCGGTCCCGGTGGAGAGGGCGATGGCGCCGCCGGACTCCAGGGCCGCGTACAGCCGGTTGCCCTGTACGAGCAGCGAGCCCCGGGGTTTGCCGTCGATCCGTGTCTCCCAGAGCTGCCTCCCCGTGCTCGCGCGGCGGGCCCGCAGGACCGTCGTGTACGGGGTGGCCGCGGCCTCGCCGTTGAACTCGGCCGTGTACAGCACCCCTTGCGCGTACGTCATGGATATCACCCCCGCACCCCCGGGAGCCTCGTGCCGCCAGACCTCGTCACCCGTCGCCAGGTCGATGCCCCGCACGCCCAGTTCGCTGGGGACGAAGACCCGCTCGCCGTCCGTCCCGGGAGGGATCTCCTGGACGCCGGTCGGCTTCCCCCGGAAGCCGGGAGACTTCCAGCGGTCCTTGCCCGTGGCCGTGTCCAGGGCGGTCGCCGCGCCCCGTCCGTCCCGGCACACGAGCGTGGACCGCGCGATGACGCAGCCCTTGCCCATGCCGTCCACGCCTCTCGGCTTCTTGCGCGACCACGGCTGCCAGCCCGCGGGCAGTGCGGTCGCGCGCACGGCCGACGTGCCGAACTCGCCGGAGTGGCCCTGGTTGCCGTAGGCGGTGACCGCACGGTCGGGCCGCCCACCGGTGTCCGGCCGCGGACTCGGGTCCGGACTCGGACTCGCGACGTGCGCGTCCGCCGGATCTTCCGCGAGGGCGTCCGGCAGGACGACCGCCGCCACGGCGATCACCGTGGCGGCCGCGGCGGACGCCATGGCCCACGGCACGCGACGGCGCCGTCGCGGCACCGGCGCCGGACCGAACGACCCCAGGACGGGCGGGGCTGCCGGCGGGGCCGGGGCATCCGCCACGGACGGCTCGAACTGGGATGCCGCAAGACGGTACTCGGCGAACAGGGACAGCACGTCGGACGGCCAGGGGAAGGGAGCCGTCGCGGGGCCGCGGCCCAGGCGTTCGGCGAGTGCGGCAGGTGTGGGGCGGCGAGCCGGATCGACGTCCAGGCACTCGGCGACGATGCCGCGCAGCTCGTCCGGCACACCGGAGAGGTCCGCGTCGCCCTGCGAGATGCGGAAGACGACCGAGGCGAACTCCGGGTCGTCGAAGGGGCCGCGGCCCGTCGCCGCGTGACACAGGAGTGCTCCGAGTGAGAAGACGTCCGATGCGGGGACGACCGCGTGCGAGCCCTCGATCTGCTCCGGAGCCATGAATCCCGGCGTGCCCACGAGCATGCCCGTCGCCGTCAGGGCCGTCGCCTCGAAGGCCCGCGCGATGCCGAAGTCGATCAGGCGGGGGCCGTCGGGCGTGAGCAGCACGTTCCCCGGCTTCAGGTCGCGGTGCAGTACCTCGCACGCGTGCACCGCGGCGAGCGCGCGGGCCAGGCCCGCCCCCAGCGCGCGGACCGTCGCCGCGGGCAGCGGCCCCCGGCGGGCCACCGTGTCGGCGAGCGAGGGCCCCGGCACGTACTCCGTTGCCAGCCAGGGGAGTTCGGCGTCCGCGTCTCCGTCGAGCAGGGCCGCGGTGTACGGCCCGGTGACCGCGCGGGCCGCCGCCATCTCCCGCCGGAAGCGGACACGGAACGCGTCGTCGAGGCTTGCGTCGAGATCCTGCCGTACGGCTTTGAGTGCGACCAGTCGCCGAGACGTCCCCGCCTCCGCCCGGGCGAGGTAGACCTCGCCCATGCCGCCGGCCCCGATCGTGGCGAGGAGGCGGTAGGGGCCGATGCGTCGGGTGCGGCCCGGTGGCAGAGGGGTGAGCATGGATCTCCTCGACTCGGCGGCGTCGCCCACATCATCTACGACGGGGGGAGGGCCACCGACGAGATCCTGCCCTCGTCGTAGATGATGTGGGCGACGCCGCCCAGGGCCAGGACGGTCGGTGCGCGCAGCATCTCCGAGATGACCGTGCCGTTGACGTTCGGCGGGGGCTCGGGCCGGTCACCGGGAGCGCCGGGCACGGGATGCCGCGCCGCCTTTCCGCCGCCTGCGTCGAGCGGCAGCGTGTAGAGGGCGGCGCTGTCCGCGTAGACGGCGCGCCCGCCGAGCACCAGCGGCGCGGAGGCGGGGACGTTCCCTCCGGGCAGCTTCGCGGAACGCAGCACATTTCCGGTACCCCTGTCGGTGACGAGCACGCTGCCCTTGTCGGGGTCGACGGCGACTGCGACGGCGCGGTTCACGGCCGTCGGACTCGTGCCCGGCCCGTACCTGTCGGTCTTCGGGTAGGAGAACGACTTGTCCGCCTCCTTCAGCGTGCGGGCCTTCAGTTGCAGGGTCGTCACGCGTGGCGGGTGGGCATCGGTCGCGGAGTCGGCGCCGCTGAACGGCGTGCACAGCACGTCCTCGCCGACGAGCACCGTCCGGCACTCGCTCCCGGTCCGGCCGAGTTCATCACCGGTCCTCGCGTCGTACGCCACCAGAGCGTCCTTCTGGTCGGCGTAGACGACTCCGTCGCGCAGGGCCCGCATCTGGTAGCGGTTGATGTCGGCCTTGGCCCTGAGCGGGGTGCCGAGCTTCTCGTGCCACAGCGGGCGCCCGCGGTCGAGGTCGTAGGCGTGCAGCGAGGCGATGGAGCCCTCGTCCACGTACGAACCCTCCGCGGTGACCAGGAGCGTGTCGTCGTCCAGGAGCGGTTGCAGGGTGAACGCGCCGGCGCCGTGCGGGGCCGGCGCGTCCCAGATGACACCGCCCGTCACGGAGTCGCGGACCTGGAGCACACCGTCGTGGGCGATGACCGCCCTGCCACCGCGCACCTGCGGTTCGACCACGTCACCCGGTCTGAAGTAGGCGCCGCTCGGCCCGATGTACGCCTCGTCCACACCGCCCTCGGGATCGACCTCGCCGGACTTCCACAGCCGCTTTCCGTCGACCGCGCTCACCGCCTCGTACGTGCCGTTGGTCAGCAGGCAGACGATGGCGCGGGTGTCGGCGGCGCAGCTCATGGGGGAGTGGCTGAGGCTGCCCCGCCACGCCTTCCACCCCTTGGGACGCTGGGCGGCCACCTGCTTCACCGCCCCGGACCGGTCGGCCGTGCCTTGCGCGTCGACACCGGCCTGCGCGATCAGTCTCCGCACGGCGGCCGGGTCGGCAGCGCCCGCACCCGCCTTCCCCGGCGCGGTCCTTTCGCCGCCGCCGGACTCGGACTGCCAGGGCGCCCATACGGTGAGCGCCCCGCCCAGCGCGCCCGCAAGCACGGCCGCGGCGACCGTGGCCAGCAGTACGCGCGAGGTACGGCGGCGTGGCCGGGCCGCGGGGGCGGGCGGCGGTGAGCCGCTCATCGTCGGCAGCTGATGCATGCCGAGGGCGTCACGCGGCTCCGGTGCGGTGACCGGAGGTCCAGGTGCGGTGGGTGGATGCCCCGGCGCGGTGGCGGGGCTGCCCAACGCCGTCGCCGGACGCCCGGCCTCCGGTTCAGGCCAGAGCGGAGCCGGCAGCAGCGGCAGCCCCGACGCGCACAGCTGCTCCACGTCCCGCAGCGTCTCGCCGACCGCGTCCCGCACCGCCCGGGGCCACTGGGCGTCCGTGGCCGCGTCCCGCAGCCGTACGAACCGTTCGGCGACCTCCGCCACGCCTGGCCGCTCGCCCGGGTCCCGCGTGAGGCACGCCGACAGAATGTCCCGCAACTCGCCCGGCATGGCGCCGAGGTCGGCTTCGGCCCGCGAGACCCGGTACAGCACGGCGGCCATCGGCCCGTCCCCGAAGGGATCCCTTCCCGTCACCGCGTAGGTGAGCACCGAGGCCAGGCAGAACACGTCCGATGCCGCCACCACATGCCTGCCGCCCGCCACGTGCTCCGGCGACATGAAACCGGGTGTGCCGACGAGCAGGCCGGAGCGGGTCATGGTCGTGGCGGTCTGCACCCGTGCCACGCCGAAATCGATCAGCTTGGGGCCGTCCCTGCCGAGCAGTACGTTGCCCGGCTTGAGGTCGCGGTGCAGGGCGCCCGCCGCGTGCACCGCCGTCAGCGCCCGCGCCACGCCCGCGCCGAGTGCGGCGACCGCGCCGGGCGGCAGGGGTCCGTGCCGGCGCACGGCCTCGGCGAGGTCGGGGCCGGGAACATACTCCGTGGCCAGCCACGGCGCTTCCCCTTCGGCCTCGCTCGCCACCAGCCGCGCCACGAAGGGGCTGTCGACGGACGCCGCGACCTCCGCCTCGCGCCTGAAGCGCCGCCGGAACATGTCGTCCGTCGCCAGTTCGTTGCGGATGGCCTTGACGGCGACGAGGTCCGCGGGCCCGAATGTGGGGGCATCGGCGGGGCGTGCCAGGAAGACCTCGCCCATTCCGCCCGCTCCCAGCCGGGCCAGCGTCACGTACGGTCCGATGCGCCGAGGCGACGCATCACGCAACTGACCGATCATCCGCCCCGTCCCCCGATATCCCCGCGCCCATGACAACTCCCCCTCGTCCGGACCACGTTACCCCTGACACGGAAGTGCGCCCTGCGTGCAGTCGAGCACTGGATGCCACGTCGGGATGCGCCCGGCCCCGAAGGGCGGGACAGTGAAGAACATCGTCTGTCGTCCGTCGGGGGCCGTCACCGAGGGAGCGTGCGCGTCGTGGCCAAGGGCAATAAGCTCGGCAAGGGTGATCAGGTGTCCTGGAGCAGCCATGGGCAGACCGTCCCGGGGAAAGTGACGAAGAAGATCACGGAACGTGCCGAGGTGGCCGGCCGGACCGTCGACGCCTCGAAGGACGAACCGCAGTACGAGGTCAAGAGCGACAAATCCGGCCGCACGGCTGTCCACAAGCCCGAGGCCCTGCGGAAGAGGAACAAGAAGGCCGACGGCCAGCCCCGATGGTGAGGCCGACGGCTTCAGCGCTCTGCTCTGGAGAAGCCTGGCACGGAAAGGGACGGCACGTGGATCAGCCGCCGGCAGGGGCTGCCCCCGGGGTGCCCGAACAGCAGGCGCTCTTCGGGTGGGGGGAGGAAGCCGCCGCGTCGGACTCCGCGCACAGGGCGCCGGCGTTCCGCGACACCCCCCAGGCGCGGCGGATGCTCGACGTACGAGAGGTCTACGCCGAACCCGCGGCGCTCGACTCGCCGCGCGGGCAGCAGATCATGGCCCGGTTGCCGGGAGTACGGGTGACGGAGGTCGCCGGGCACTGGCGCATTCCCTCCCTGCACGGCAACGACGGCAACATCTCCCGGTGGGTCCGCGTCAAGACCGAGACGCTCGTCCTCGGGGTCAAGCACACGCTCGCCACACGCCCCAACGGCAGATCGGCCGACTGGATCGCGCCGGGCCCCTCCAACGGCTGCGCGATGGCCTGCGCCTACTGCTACGTCCCCCGCCGCAAGGGCTACGCCAACCCCATCACGCTCTTCACCAACATCGAGGCGATCGTCGCCCACGTCCGGCGCCACGTGCGGGCCCAGGGCCCCAAGACGGAACCCAACCAGTGCGACCCCCACTCATGGGTCTACGACATCGGCGAGAACGGCGACTGCTCCGTCGACGCGCTGGTCTGCGACAACACCGCGGACCTCATCGCCGCGTTCCGCGGTCTCCCGACGGCGAAGGCGTCCTTCGCGACCAAGTTCGTCAACCCTGATCTGCTCGCGCTCGACCCCCAAGGGCGTACCCGAGTGCGCTTCTCCCTCATGCCCGCCGACGATGCCCGTCTGCTCGACATCCGTACCAGCCCGATCGCCGAGCGGATCGCCGCGGCCGCCGACTTCCTCGACGCCGGCTACGAGGTCCACTTCAACCTTTCCCCCGTCGTACTGCGCCCCGGCTGGCAGCGGGACTGGGCCGACCTGCTCGACCACCTCGACGACGTACTGCCCGCCCGGGTGAAGGAGCAGGCGGCGGCCGAGGTCATCATGCTGACCCACAACCAGGCACTCCATGAGGTCAACCTGGGCTGGCACCCGCGCGCGGAGGAGGTGCTGTGGCAGCCGGACCTCCAGGAGACGAAGCGTTCGCAGAACGGGGCGCTCAACGTGCGCTACGCCCTTGAGGTCAAGCGGAACGCCCTGGCGCGTATGCAGGATTTGCTGACCGACCACGCGCCGTGGCTGCGCATCAGATACGCGTTCTGAGCAGCGAGCCCCTGCTGCGGGCGTTGGCTTCGGCGACGAGGGCGCTGAGCAGTTGCAACGGCCCCGCGACCGGTTCGGATCGCGGGGCCGTTGCCGTAGCCGGCGGCCGGCCGGTGTCACTCGCCGACGGTGCCCGACGACGCGATCACGATCTTCGCGCGGGTGGCGCCGGACTGGGAGCCCAGGGACTCGATCTTCGTCACCAGGTCCTGGCCCTCGACGACCTCGCCGAAGACCACGTGCTTGCCGTCCAGCCACGGGGTGAGCACCGTGGTGATGAAGAACTGCGAGCCGTTGCTGTTCGGGCCCGCGTTCGCCATGGACAGCAGGAAGGGCTTGTCGTGCTTGAGCTTGAAGTTCTCGTCGGCGAACTTGTCGCCGTAGATGCTCTTGCCGCCGGTGCCGTCGCCCCGGGTGAAGTCGCCGCCCTGGAGCATGAAGTCCGGGATGACGCGGTGGAAGCCCGAGCCCTCGTATCCGAAGCCGTGCTGGCCGGTGGCCAGCTCGCGGAAGTTCTGCGCCGTCTTGGGGACGACGTCGTCGTAGAGCTTGAAGACGATCCGGCCTGCGGCGTCGCCGTCAATGGTGATGTCAAAGAAAACGTGGTTAGCCATGAGGAGATCCTGTCATGGCTCAGCGCTCGTGCGGCGCGGTCGGTGGCCGACCGCGCCGCGTCCGGTTAGGTGCGGCCTCCGCTCCGGGGCCGCGTGCTCAGTGGTCGGAGTAGCTGAAGTCGCCCATCGTCCAGGCGCTGACGTCCGTAATGGCCACGCGGTACATGCCTCCCGTCTCCGGGATGCCGACTGTGCCCTGGAGGATCCGGGCCACGTGGAAGTGGAGGTGGGTGGGCGGGCCGTCCCTCTTCGTGGGGGCGTCGAAGACAGCGGAGAACTCGCTCAGGCGGTCCGAATCCGTCAGTACATCCGACACCCGCTGCCTCCACACCGCTTCGGGAGCCAGTCGGCCGGTGATGACAGCACCACCCGCGACCACGGTCAGGGACATCTGGTTGCTCTGCCCGGACTCCACCAGAGTGGCGACGTCAACGAGCAACTCGTCAGGCTTCGACATGCGGCAACTATATTTCGCGGCGATTCCGCTGCCCAAGCCGCGGCACGACCGGGCAGGGCGGGGCGGCTCGGGAGGCTCCGGCCCCGCACCATGCATGGGTCGGTCGACCCGGACTACCTCGTCTTCGGGCATCTAAAAATCTGTGTCGGCTGGAGTAGACATTGGGCTGCCGGGTGGGTATGGTTTCTCTCGTAGCCGAGATCGAGAAAGGCCCGGCAGACACGAACTGCCGGGCAGTAGTACCCGCAGTTGCAAGTGCAGGACGGTGCGGCGGTGGAGTTCCGGAGCCAGAGCGGTTGCAGGACGGTGACGGGACTGACGGCCGGACCGGGTGGCCCGCAGTTGTCAGGGGCCGCCACAGCATCACCCAGCAGTACCGGCAGTACAAGCAGTACCCGCAGTACAAGCAGGTTGTTTTGGCAAGTGAAGGTTCAGAGGGAGAACGGAGGAGTTGAGCGCCATCAGGATCGCCCGGACGTACGACATGAGTCCGGGTACCGCAGGACATCGATAGGCAGGTGGTCTCCGGTCACGCATCCGCGATCCCCGTATTCCCGGCAGGGTTCAGGCCGGGCACGCGGAAACAGAAGGCCGGCTCGCAGTAGGAGTCGGCAGATGGTGTAGCAGTTCCTTCGGGGCCCTGGTGCCAGTACGGCGCCAGGGCCCCTCGACGCGTTCCACAGAGAGGTGCAAATGACAGCAGATGACTCATACGGCCGTCTTGACGACGACGACTACCCCGCCTACACCATGGGCCGGGCCGCCGAGATGCTCGGCACCACGCAGGGCTTCCTCCGTGCCGTCGGCGAAGCCCGCCTCATCACTCCACTGCGTTCCGCGGGCGGCCACCGGCGCTACTCCCGCTATCAGCTGCGCATCGCCGCCCGCGCCCGCGAGCTCGTCGACCAGGGGACCCCCATCGAGGCCGCCTGTCGCATCGTCGTTCTTGAGGACCAGCTCGAAGAAGCTCAGCGCATCAACGCCGAGTACCGCCGCTCCGACGAAGCGGCGGCCGGGCAGACGGCGGCACAGTAGCGGGTGACGCGAGGCGGGCGGCGGGCAGCGGCCGTCAGAGGTGCAGCAGGCGCTGGGTGATCTCCCGGTACTGGCGCAGCGCGAGGCGGAGTTCCGTCGACTCCGTGCCGGGGTCCTGCCCCTGCCAGCTCTCGCGCAGCAGCCGACGCCGCTCCGCCAGGGCCTTCATCAGCTGGGCGGACGTCTCGTCGAGTGCCGCGTCGGCCTCCTCCAGCGCCTCGTGAGGGGCGTCGGCGAAGGTGTTGACGGCGTGGCCGAGGCGGTGGGAGATCTTGTCCCGCTCGTCCGAAGGGAGGAGCGGCTCCGGGCCGGTCGGGGCGCGTTCGGTCCGGCCCCGGGGCTGGCCCGCGGGCTGCTGGGCGCGTGTCTGGTCGTACATCATCAGGTGCCGCTTCCGTTCCGAACACGTAGGCGTTCTCGGTGTGCTCGGCGGCCCGTCGCGGGCCCGCCGAGAACTGGTCCGTCCTGCCGGGGTGCCACCGGGGCCCGCCTCGCCGTCGTCCGGTGGGTGAGGTTCGGTTCCTGGTGGGTCGGCGAGGCCGGCGAGGCGGAATGCTTTCCGGGGTGTTCCGGAGGGGCATGGCCCTGCGCCGTGCTGCCAGTCAACGTCCGGCGGCGGCCTGTGTCAACGAAGCGGTGGGGCGATCCGAGTGATCTCGCTCCGGAGCGAGAGGGAGCGAGAGGGAGCGAGAGGGAGCGACGGGGGGCGGCGAAGCGGGCGGGGTGCGGCGAAGTGGGCCGCGGGTCGCCGGAAAACGCCGGAGTTCTTCGAAGCGTGCGGGGATTCGCGGGAGTTGGCGGGAGCCCGCAGGAGTACTGTGGTGGTGGCGAGAGCTGCCTCGGCGCGCCGGTTCGGGTTTCCGACCGGGCTTCCGGTCGGGTTCTTCCGACCGAGCCGGTCCCCGCGGCTCTTTCCCTCGCTTCCCGTTACAGGGGCAGCCCGTGACCCCGGCCGCGCCACACACACCGCAGTCGAGGAGCCCCGCATGCCTCTCGCGTCCCTTACGCGCCGCCTCGCGCATCCGTGCCGCCGCTCGCTGTCCGCCGCCGACGCCCTGGGCGCCAACCAACCATCCCCCTAAGGCAGTTGACTGCAACCATGGCCATCGCTCTTGAGACCCCGCCGCCCTCCCGCCCCCTCCTGCGACTGCGCCTCGCCCCGCTCGGCGCACTGCCCCAGGCCATCGACGGTGCCTGGTGGCCGCATTCGTACGACGCCCCCGCCGAACTTCCCGGGCTGCTCGCCGGGCTGCCCCGGGCGTGGGGCGGCGTCAGCAGCGTCACCTTCAACGGCGCCATGTGGTCCGTGCCGCCGGACCACCTGCGCGTCGCCGACCGCGTCGTACGCCTCCACCGGAGCCCCACCGCGCCCCTTCCGCACACCGTCGTCCTGCTCAGCCCCGGCCGGGGGCGGTGGGACCTGCTGGTCGTGCCTCCGGACTCGACCGCGGAAGCGGCGGAGGCGCTCCTGGCGTCCGTCGCGGGCGGGGACGCCTGAGCACACGCCGTCCCAACCCCTCTCGCGGCGGAGCCCCGCCTCAGGACGGGGCCCGGTGCCTCAGCGCCGACGTCCGCGGCCCCTGGCGGACCATCCGGTGCCCAGACCGGCCGAGTGCAGGGCCAGCAGAGCGAGCCCGACGAGCAGGAGACTCGTCGGGCTGAACACCGCTTCGGTCGACGTCTCGGTGGCGTTGACGACGAAGGCGATGACGAAGAGCGCGGCTGCCGCGATTGCGAGCATCTGTCTTCTCCTGCCGTGGACGGCGGACCACGGGCGGGTCCCGGTGGCCGCATTGTTCTCCGCCGTGTTCCCCGCCGCGCGGCGATCAGGCGCGCAGTTCGGGCGGGAAGCCCGTCCAGCGCAGTTCCTCCGGCAGGTGGCGCATGTCGTTGTAGAACACCACCGATGACGGGCGTCCCGGGGTGTAGCGGATGACCGTCAGGGCGGCGTTGCAGTGGTTCAGGCCGAGCCAGCGCCACGGCGGGGCGTCGAGCGCGGCGCGGACCAGCCAGCCGATCAGGAAGTTGTGCGTGACGAGCAGTTCGTGGCGCGGCTCGGGGCCGGGGACGGGGCCGGCGAAGCGGGCGAGCGCCTCGCGGGCCAGGGCGGGGCCTGCCGCGCGTTCCGCCTCGGGGAAGCGCGCCAGGCGGTCCAGCGTGGCCCCGGCCGACTCCGGCGGCAGTTCGTCCTGGCCAGGCAGGTACGGGAGGTAGTCACCGGCCGGTTCCGAGCGGTGCAGGGGGACGCCGGTCAGCCGGTCGCCGATGAGGCGTGCGGTCTGTTCGGCGCGGGGGAGGGGGCCGTGGTGGATCGCGGTGAGGGGTACGTCCTTCAGCCGCTCGCCGAGCAGGACCGCCTGGCGCAGGCCCGCCTCCGTCAGCCCGCTCTCGTCGGGGGTGGCCTCGCCGTGGCGGGTGACGTAGAGGTGGCGGGTGGCGGTCGCGCTCGCCGGCGTGGCCGCGGGTGCGGGTGCGGGGGCGGCTGTAGGTATGGGGATGGACGCGGTCATGGTGGGGCGGCCCCTTCTCGATGCCTTCTTCACCCGTTTCGATCTTCGGTGACGGCTGGAGGGACGTGCCCGCGCCCTTCCCGGTTCCGACGCCGCGGAGGGCCGCGGCGTGCGTGGGTACGGCCCGGCGAACCCCTACGTAAGGTGGCGGCAGTGCCGATGATGAGGAGCGTGCCATGACCGCCGCCGGACCCGGTCCCGCCCCGAAGCCCGCCGCCCTGCAACCCCTGCAACCCCTGGACACCATCAAGGACGACCTCGCCGACCTCTACCGCGACCTGCACGCCCACCCCGAGCTGGCCTTCGCCGAGCACCGGACCGCCGCCGAGGTCGCCCGGCGCCTCTCCTCGTACGGGTACGAGGTGAGCACCGGAGTCGGCCGTACCGGCGTCGTCGGCGTGCTGGACAACGGGGCAGGGCCCACCGTCCTGCTGCGCGCCGACATGGACGCGCTGCCGGTGGCCGAGCGGACCGGGCTGCCGTACGCGTCCCGTACCGACGGCGTGATGCACGCCTGCGGGCACGACATGCACGTCACCTGTCTCCTTGGCGCGTCGAAGCTGCTCGCCGACGCCCGCAGCGACTGGTCGGGGCGGCTCGTCGCCGTGTTCCAGCCCGCCGAGGAGGCCGGGCAGGGCGCGCAGGAGATGATCGGCGACCGGTTCTACGAACGGTTCGGCACGCCCGACGTCGTGCTCGGGCAGCATGTCGCGCCGCTGCCCGCGGGCATGATCGGCGCCCACCCGGGGCCCGCCTTCGCGGCCACCGACGCGCTGCGGGTGCGGCTGTTCGGCAAGGGCGGGCACGGTTCGCGTCCGGAGACGACCGTCGATCCCGTCGTGCTGGCGGCCTCCACCGTGATGCGGCTCCAGACGGTGGTGTCCCGGGAGATCGCGGGCGGGGAAACCGCCGTGGTCACCGTCGGCTCCATGCGGGCGGGCACGAAGCACAACGTCATTCCCGACGAGGCCGAGCTCCAGCTCAACATCCGCAGCTACACGCCCGAGGTGCGCGCCCGGGTCCTCGCGGCCGTCGAGCGGATCATCAAGGGCGAGGCGGTCACCGCGGGAGCGGAGAGGGAGCCGGAGATCACGGAGATCGACACCTTCCCCATCCTCACGAACGACGCGGACGCCGTCGAGCGGACGACGGCCGCGATCGGCGCCGTCGTCGGCGCGGAGCGGATCGTCGACCCCGGTCAGGTGACCGGCAGCGAGGACGTCGGCATCTTCGCCACCGCGGCCGGGCGTGAAGTGCCGCTCTGCTACTGGCTGTTCGGCGGCGCCGACCCGGCCGAGGTCGCCGCCGCGCAGCAGGCGGGCACCTTCGAGCGGGACATCCCCTCGAACCACTCGCCGTTCTTCGCGCCGCTGGTCGAGCCGACGATCACCACCGGGGTGACGGCCCTGACCGCGGGCGCGCTCGCCTGGCTGGACGGTGGCCGGGCGTCGACGTGACGACGTGCACGTGACGGCCGGCCACCGCGGAGGGGGAGGGGTCAGCCCGCGTCGGCCGGGTTCCCCTCGTCCTCCAGATTGCCCTCGGTCTCCAGGTACGCCTGCCGCAGCGCTTCGAGCACTGCCGGGTCGGGCTTGGCCCACATGCCGCGCGACTCCGCCTCCAGGAGGCGTTCGGCGATGCCGTGCAGGGCCCAGGGGTTGTTCTCCTGGAGGAACTGCCGGTTGGTCGGATCCAGAACGTACGTCTCCGTGAGCTTGTCGTACATCCAGTCGGCGACGACGCCCGTGGTGGCGTCGTACCCGAACAGGTAGTCCACCGTCGCGGCGAGCTCGAAGGCGCCCTTGTAGCCGTGGCGGCGCATCGCCTCGATCCACTTGGGGTTGACGACGCGCGCGCGGAACACCCGCGAGGTCTCCTCCACCAGCGTGCGCGTGCGGACCGTCTCGGGGCGGGTCGAGTCCCCGATGTACGCCTCGGGGGCCGTGCCCCGCAGCGCGCGCACGGTCGCCACCATGCCGCCGTGGTACTGGAAGTAGTCGTCGGAGTCCGCGATGTCGTGCTCGCGGGTGTCCGTGTTCTTCGCGGCCACGGCGATGCGCTTGTACGCCGTCTCCATCTCGGCGCGCGCCGGGCGGCCTTCGAGACCGCGGCCGTACGCGTAGCCGCCCCACACCGTGTACACCTCGGCCAGGTCCGCGTCGGTGCGCCAGTCGCGGGAGTCGATGAGCTGGAGCAGGCCCGCACCGTACGTGCCGGGGCGGGAGCCGAAGATGCGGGTGGTGGCCCGGCGTTCGTCCCCGTGCTCGGCCAGGTCGGCCTGGGCGTGGGCGCGTACGTAGTTGTGCTCGGCGGGCTCGTCGAGCGAGGCGGCGAGGCGCACCGCGTCGTCGAGGAGGCCGATCGTGTGCGGGAACGCGTCGCGGAAGAAGCCCGAGATGCGCAGCGTCACGTCGATGCGCGGGCGCCCCAACTCCTCGTAGGGGATGGCCTCAAGGCCCGTCACGCGGCGCGAGGCGTCGTCCCAGACCGGGCGGACGCCGAGCAGGGCCATCGCTTCCGCGACGTCGTCGCCCGCGGTGCGCATCGCGCTGGTGCCCCAGAGGGAGAGGCCGACGGAGGTGGGGTACTCGCCGTTGTCGCTGCGGTACCGCTCGATGAGGGAGTCGGCCAGCGCCTGACCCGTCTCCCACGCGAGGCGGGAGGGGACGGCCTTCGGGTCGACCGAGTAGAAGTTGCGGCCGGTCGGCAGGACGTTGACCAGGCCGCGCAGCGGGGAGCCCGAGGGGCCCGCCGGGACGAAGCCGCCGTTCAGGGCGTGCACCGAGTGGTCGAGCTCGGCGGTGGTGGCCGCGAGGCGCGGGACCACCTCGCGGGCCGCGAACTCCAGCACGGCGGCGACCTGCTCGCCCTCGTCGCGCGGGATCGCCGCGAGGTCCCAGTCGGCGTCGTCCATCGCCTGGACCAGCGCGCGGGCCCGTTCCTCGGCCGCGTCGGCGCTCACCCGCGTCGCCGCGGACTCGTCGAGACCGAGGGCCTCGCGCAGACCGGGCAGCGCGGTCGTGCCGCCCCAGATCTGGCGGGCCCGCAGGATCGCGAGGACGAGGTTGACGCGGTCGGCGCCGGCCGGGGCGCTGCCGAGCACATGCAGACCGTCGCGGATCTGCATGTCCTTGATCTCGCAGAGCCAGCCGTCGACGTGCAGCAGGAAGTCGTCGAATCCGTCGTCGTCCGGACGGTCCTCGAGGCCCAGGTCGTGGTCGAGCTTGGCGGCCTGGATGAGCGTCCAGATCTGCGCGCGGATCGCGGGCAGCTTCGCCGGGTCCATGGAGCTGATCTGGGCGTACTCGTCGAGGAGCTGCTCCAGGCGCGCGATGTCGCCGTAGGAGTCGGCGCGCGCCATCGGCGGCACCAGGTGGTCGATGAGCGTGGCGTGCACGCGGCGCTTGGCCTGGGTGCCCTCGCCCGGGTCGTTGACCAGGAAGGGGTAGATCAGGGGCAGGTCGCCGAGCGCGGCGTCGGGGCCGCAGGCCGCGGAGAGGCCCGCGTTCTTGCCCGGCAGCCACTCCAGGTTGCCGTGCTTGCCGAGGTGGATCATCGCGTCGGCGCCGAAACCGCCGTCGGCGGCGGGCGCGGCGATCCAGCGGTAGGCCGCCAGGTAGTGGTGCGAGGGCGGCAGATCGGGGTCGTGGTAGATCGCGATCGGGTTCTCGCCGAAGCCGCGCGGCGGCTGGATGAGGATGAGGAGGTTCCCGCGGCGCAGGGCGGCGAGCACGATGTCGCCCTCCGGGTCGCCGCCGTTGCCCACGCGCGAGCGGTCGAGGAACATCTCGCCGGGCGGCGGACCCCAGTGGCCCTCGACGGACTCGCGCAGCTCGGCGGGGAGCGTCGCGTACCACCGCTTGTAGTCGGCGGCGGGGATGCGGACCGGGTTGGCGGCGAGCTGCTCCTCGGTCAGCCACTCCTGGTCGTGGCCGCCCGCGTCGATGAGCGCGCGGATCAGCTCGTCGCCGTCACCGGAGACCAGGCCGGGGATGTCGGCCTCGGGGCCGAAGTCGTACCCCTCGGCGCGCAGCCGGCGCAGGAGCGCCACGGCGGACGCGGGGGTGTCGAGGCCGACCGCGTTGCCGATGCGGGAGTGCTTCGTCGGGTACGCGGAGAGCACCAGGGCCAGGCGCTTGTCGGCGGCCGGGATGTGCTTCAGACGCGCGTGCCGCACGGCGATCCCGGCGACGCGGGCCGCGCGCTCGGCGTCCGCCACGTATGCGGGGAGCCCGTCCTCGTCGATCTCCTTGAAGGAGAAGGGCACCGTGATGAGGCGGCCGTCGAACTCCGGGACGGCGATCTGGCTCGCGGCGTCCAGCGGCGACACGCCCTCGTCGTTGTCCTGCCAGGCCGAGCGCGACCCGGTCAGGCAGAGCGCCTGGAGGATCGGCACGTCGAGGCCGGTCAGCGCGCCCGCGTCCCACGACTCGTCGTCGCCGCCCGCCGACGCCTGCGCGGGCTTGGTGCCGCCCGCCGCGAGGACCGTCGTCACGATGGCGTCGGCGGCCCGCAGCTCGTCGATCAGCTCCGGCTCGGGGGCGCGCAGCGAAGCCACGTACAGCGGCATCGGGCGGGCGCCCGCGTCCTCGATGGCGCTGCACAGGTCGTCGACGAACGCGGTGTTGCCGCTCATGTGGTGGGCGCGGTAGTAGAGCACCGCCACCGTCGGCCCCTCGACGGGTCGCGCGGTGCGCTCCAGCGGGCCCCAGGACGGCGCGGGCGCGGGCGGCTCGAAACCGTGGCCGGTGAGCAGCACGGTGTCGGAGAGGAAGCGGGCCAGCTGCTCCAGGTTGGCGGGGCCGCCGTGCGCGAGGTAGGCGTGCGCCTCGGCGGCGATGCCGATCGGCACGGTGGAGGAGGCCATCAGCTGGGCGTCGGGGGCCTGTTCACCGGTGAGCACGACGACCGGGAGGCCGGTGGCGATGAGCTGGTCCAGGCCGTCCTGCCAGGCGCGTACGCCGCCGAGGAGGCGTACGACGACGAGGTCGACGCCGTCGAGCAGGCCGGGAAGAGTGTCCAGGTCCAGGCGGGAGGGGTTGGCGAACCGGTAGTCGACCGGGCCTCCCGCCGCGCGGGCGCTGAGCAGGTCGGTGTCGGAGGTCGACAACAGCAGAAGCATGCGGGCGCAGGCCTTCCTCGGGGTGTCCGCGCCCCGGGTGGTCGTATGGACGGCAGGAGTTCCTGGCTCACCCCACGCGGGTGGGGCTCACAGTGGCGGGACCGCGCCGGATTCGCACCGGGCTTCCTCCCCAGGGTCCTGGTGGACCCACGCCGTCGCTGGCGTCGACGGACTAGGTAGCCCGCCGCCTGCATAGTAAGTCCTGCCCGCCGCGAGCGGTGCGGCCACCTGCCGGGACGGCCCGTCTCGGGAGGCGACCGGCCGGAACCGCGTGGGTATGCTCGCCGCCATGCCGCCCACCCGAGCTCCCTCCCCAGACCAGGGCGAATCCCTCATACGCGACCGGGGCGACGCCTGCCCCGGTGCCCTTCGCCTGCACCTCGCCGACGACGGCAGGCTCGCCCGACTCCGCCTGCCCGGCGGCCTTTTGACGGCCCGTCAGGCGACCGCGCTCGGAGTCGCGGCGGAGCGTCTCGCGGACGGGAACCTCAGCGTCACCTCGCGCGGCAACATCGAGCTGCGCGGCCTCGGCGAGGCGTGCGGCGGCGAACTCTCCCACCTGCTCGCGGACGCGGGCCTGCTGCCTTCCGA
Organism: Streptomyces sp. NPDC058284; assembly: GCF_042881135.1. Taxonomy (NCBI): domain Bacteria; kingdom Bacillati; phylum Actinomycetota; class Actinomycetes; order Kitasatosporales; family Streptomycetaceae; genus Streptomyces; species Streptomyces sp. NPDC058284. The sequence continues at coordinate 4,558 of NZ_JBHVYE010000051.1, read as the reverse complement.
GCGGCACGAACGCGTGCGGAACGTGGTGGCATCGCCGCTCGCGGGAACCGACGGACTCGGCCACGCCGACGTGCAGTTGTGGGCCCGCGAGCTGGACGGACTCCTCTGCGCGGAGGAGTGGACGACCGCGCTCTCCGGCCGCTTCCTGTTCGCCCTGGACGACGGGCGCGGGGACGTGGCGGGCCTCGGCGCGGATGTGACCTTGATCGCAGAATCGGACGGGGCGGTGGGGGCGGACGGGACGGCAGGTGCGGGTCGCGCGGTGCGATCCGGTGGGGCGGTGCGCTCCGGTGGAACGGCCGTCGTACGCCTCGGGAGGCACGCCTTCCGGGTCGCAGGCGCCGACGCCCCCCGCGCCGCCCTCGCGGCGGCCCGCGCCTTCCTCGACGCCGCGCGCGAGGCGGGCAACGGGGCCTGGCGGGTACGGGAGCTTCCCGACGGGCAGCGGGTGGAGGTGGCGCGGGCGCTGACGCGGGCGGGGGTCGCGGCGGATCCGGTCGCGGTTCCGGGGATGCCTGTCGGCGCCCCGGAGTCGCCGGGCGCCGCCCCGGAGATGCCGGTCACGGCCCCGGAGATGCCGGTTGGTGCCCGGGAGATGCCGGTCGCTGCCCGGGGAATGTCCGTCGCCGCCCCACCCGTCCCCGGCGTCACGGGTCACGCCGTGGTCGTCAACGCACCCCTCGGCCGTGTCACCGCGGCCCAGTGGCGGGCCCTCCTCCCGCTGCCCGCCGACGAGCTGCGCGTCACCCCGTGGCGCGGCTTCGTGCTGCCCGGCTTCGCCGACGGAGCGGCGGCCCGCGAGCGCCTCGCCGCACTGGCCGAGGCCGGTTACGTCACCGCCCCCGGCTCGCCCTGGTCCGGCGTCGGCGCCTGCACCGGCCGCCCCGGCTGCGCCAAGTCGCTCGCCGACGTCCGCGCGGACGCCGTGCCGGGCCACGGCGGACTGCCCGTCCACTGGTCCGGCTGCGAGCGGCGGTGCGGGCACCCGCACGGCGACTGGGTCGACGTCCTCGCCATCGGCGACGGCCGCTACGAGGTGACGGTGCGCACCGGCGCCTCGGCGGTGCCCGTGACGGGCGACACCCTGGCCGGGACGGTCACCGCAGCACGTACGACTTCGACAAGCACCCCTTCCGCAAACAGCCCTTCCGCAAGCACCACCCCTTCCGCAAGCACCCCTTCCGCAAGCACTCCAACGGCCACGAGATGAGCGAGAGCACAGTGTTCGACTACGAGAAGGACGGCGCGGCGATCTACCGCGAGTCCTTTGCCACCATCCGGGCGGAGGCCGACCTCCAGGGCCTGCCCGCCGACGTCAGCCAGGTCGCGGTCCGGATGATCCACGCCTGCGGGATGGTCGACCTCGTGAAGGATCTCGCCCACAGCCCGCGGGTGATCGCGGACGCGCGCAAGGCCCTGCGCGACGGCGCGCCGATCCTGTGCGACGCGAACATGGTCGCGAGCGGCGTCACGCGCAAGCGGCTGCCCGCCGACAACGACGTGATCTGCACCCTCGCCGACCCGTCCGTGCCGGACCTCGCGGCGCGGCTCGGTACCACCCGCAGCGCCGCCGCACTCGAACTGTGGCGCGACCGCCTCGAAGGCTCCGTCGTCGCCATCGGCAACGCGCCCACCGCGCTCTTCCGCCTCCTGGAGATGATCGAGGAAGGCGCGCCGCGCCCGGCCGCCGTCCTCGGCATCCCGGTCGGCTTCGTCGGCGCCGCCGAGTCCAAGGACGCGCTGGCCGCCCACCACTCCGGTCTGGAGTACCTCGTCGTACGAGGGCGTCGTGGCGGCAGCGCGATGGCCGCGGCGGCGATCAACGCGATTGCGAGCGAGGCGGAGTGAACACCGAGACCGGAACCATCGAGACCGAAACCGCCGGGACCGAAACCGCCGGGACCGAAACCGCCGGGACCGAAACCGCCGGGACCGAAACCGCCGGGACCGAAACCGCCGGGACCGAAACCGCCGGGGCCGGAGCCACCGGGGGACAGCTGTACGGGGTCGGCCTCGGCCCCGGCGATCCCTCCCTGATGACCCTGCGCGCCGTCGAGGTGATCGCGGCGGCCGACGTCGTCGCGTACCACTCGGCCCGGCACGGCCGTTCCATCGCCCGCTCGATCGCGGCGAAGCACATCCGCGCCGACCACATCGAGGAAGCGCTGGTCTACCCCGTCACCACGGAGCACACCGACCACCCCGGCGGCTACCGCGGCGCGCTCGACGCCTTCTACGAGGAGGCCGCGGCCCGCCTCGCCGTCCACCTCGACGCGGGCCGCACGGTCGCCGTCCTCGCCGAGGGCGACCCGCTCTTCTACGGCTCGTACCAGCACATGCACAAGCGCCTCGCGCACCGCTACCCGACCGAGGTGATCCCCGGCGTCACCTCGGTGAGCGCGGCGGCGGCCCGCCTCGGGGAGCCGCTTGTGGAGGCCGAGGAGGTCCTCACCGTCCTGCCCGGCACGCTCCCCGAGGAGGAGCTGGCCGCGCGCCTCGCGGCGACGGACTCGGCGGTCGTCATGAAGCTTGGCCGCACGTTCGGCAAGGTGCGCGGCGCCCTGGAGAGCGCGGGCCGCCTCGACGAGGCCCGCTACGTCGAGCGGGCCACCATGGCGGGCGAGCGCACCGGCAGGCTGGCCGACGTGGACCCGGAGTCGGTGCCGTACTTCTCCGTGGCGGTCCTGCCGAGCCGGGTGGCGCCCCTGACGGGCGGCCCCGCGCCGGAGCCGTCGACGGAGCGGTCCGGCGAGGTCGTCGTGGTCGGCACGGGTCCCGCGGGCCCGCTGTGGCTGACCCCCGAGACGCGCGGCGCGCTCGCCGCCGCGGACGACCTGGTCGGCTACACCACGTACGTCGACCGGGTGCCGCACCGACCCGGTCAGCGGCGGCACGGCTCGGACAACCGCGTCGAGTCCGAACGCGCCGAGTTCGCGCTGGAGTTGGCGCGGCGCGGGCGGCGGGTGGCCGTCGTGTCGGGCGGCGACCCCGGCGTCTTCGCGATGGCCACGGCCGTCCTGGAGGTCGCCTCGCAGGACGCGTACGACGATGTTCCCGTACGGGTGCTCCCCGGGGTGACCGCCGCCAACGCGGCGGCCGCGTTGGCGGGCGCACCGCTCGGCCACGACTACGCCACCCTGTCCCTGTCCGACCGCCTCAAGCCGTGGGAGGTCATCGCGGAGCGGCTGGCCGCGGCGGCTGCCGCGGATCTCGTCCTCGCGCTCTACAACCCCGGCTCGCGGAGCCGGACCTGGCAGGTCGGCAAGGCGCGCGAGCTGCTCCTTGAGCACCGGGCACCGGACACGCCTGTGGTCCTCGGGCGGGATGTCGGCGGGCCCGAGGAGAGCGTGCGCGTCGTGCGCCTCGCCGATCTGGATCCGGAGGAGGTCGACATGCGTACGCTGCTGATCGTCGGGTCTTCGCAGACGCGGGTGTCGCGGCGGCGCGGTGGCGCGGAGCAGATCGTCTGGACGCCGCGGCGGTACCCCGAGGGGTGACCTTCTTGTGCGTCGCCTGCGGGTGCGTGGTGGCTGAGCGCGCGGTTCCCCGCGCCCCTCAAGGGGCCGCGGGCCCCTGCTTTCAGGGGCGCGGGGAACTGCGCGACCAGCCACGATCGGCCCGCACCTCACCATGCACCCAGGCAACAGCCTCCTCCGGCGTGGCGACGCCGATGACTCCCTCCGGCCCGGCGGGCCGCCGGACGACCACCACCGGCACCCCCGCCTCGCGCGCGGCGGCCAGTTTCGGCGCGGTCGCCACGCCCCCGCTGTCCTTCGTGACCAGGACGTCGATCCGGTGTGTACGGAGCAGCTCGCGCTCCCCGGCGAGCGCGAACGGGCCCCGGTCGAGGAGCACCTCCATGCGCGCCGGGAACGGCGGCTCGGGCGCGTCGACGGAACGTACGAGGAACCAGTGGGCGCCCAGCTCGGGGCCCGCGAACGCGGCGAGGCCCAGCCGGCCCGTGGTGAGGAAGACCCGCTCGCCCAGCGCGGGCAGGACCCGGGCCGCCTGGGCCAGGGAGGTGACCGGGTGCCAGTCGTCGCCCGGACCCGCGACCCAGCCGGGCCGGCGCAGGGCGAGCAGGGGAACATGGGCGGTGGCGGCGGCCGTCGCCGCGTTGAACGAGATCGAGTCGGCGAAAGGATGGGTGGCGTCGATGAGCGCGTCCACGTGGTGTGCGGTCAGCCACGCCGCGAGGCCCTCGGGCCCGCCGAAGCCGCCGACGCGGACCTCGCCGGGCGGCAGCCGGGGCGCCGCGACCCGGCCCGCGAGCGAACTGGTCACGCGCAGCGCCGCCTCGCCCGCGAGGAGCTCCGCCAGACGGCGGGCCTCGGTCGTTCCTCCCAGAATCAGTACGTGCACGGAGTTCGGTTTCCTTCATGAGTGAGGCAAGCGGGGCGGGCGGGGCCGCGGGCGGCCGCAGCGCCCAACTCAAGCACACCGGTCTGCGGCCCGGCTGGACGACCGGCGCCTGCGCGACCGCCGCCACGACGGCCGCGTACACGGCCCTGCTCACCGGCGACTTCCCGGACCCGGTGACCATCACGCTGCCCAAGGG